>JBMTEX010000015.1:0-25304 GCA_049433485.1 Ilumatobacteraceae bacterium
GAGACGTCGAGCCCCTTGGTGACCAACAAGCGGCGTGTGGCGCGAACAATTCTGTATTCGACAGTGGCCTTTGGATCCCTTAAGAGAGAATCCAGGTCCTCGGGGGAGATTTCGTTGCCTATTTTGGTCATTTCCACATTTGGCACTTTACTCTGTCCAATTGGCACTGTATAGTGCCACCAAGGAAAACTTCATGAACATCTGGGGGAATAATGAATTCAGTCGTCGCAACCAAGAAACTAGATCTCACTCGACATGTAGGCACCGAACTTTCTGGCTTCAGCCTTCTCGACCTCAGTGATGCCGGTGTCGAAGAAATTTCGCAGCTAGTAGCGGAACGCGGTGTGGTGGTTGTCCGCGACCAACCAATGTCTATTCCCGAACAAATTTCTTTCGGTGCACGCATGGGCGAACTGCATGTGCATCCGGCCTACGCGCAAAGCCAGTATCCAGAAGCGCTCCATATATATGGTGATGAGAATTCGAAGATGGTTCCTGGCGAAGGGTGGCACTCCGATGTCAGCTGCGACGAGCGTCCACCAGGAGTTTCCATGCTGCGCATCGAAACAACGCCATCAGTCGGAGGCGATACAGCTTTTTCACATCAAGGTGCATTGTTTGAGTCCTTCTCCGACACCATGAAGAACTTCCTGGTCACATTGAAGGCCCGCCATTCGGGAGACTTACCATGGCGCAACCAGTACAAGAGCGTTGACCCCAAGGCATATCCACGCAACTTGCACCCAGTTGTTCGAACTCATCCACTAACTGGGAAAAATGCGTTGTATGTGAACAGCGGATTCACAGATCGCATTTGGGACATGGAGGAATGGGAAAGTGACATGTTGTTGAAGAGTATCTTCGACAAGATTGCGTATTCCGTTGAGTTCCAATGCAGAGTTCGCTGGGAACCAAACACAGTTACTTTCTGGGACAATCGAATAGTTCAGCATCACGCTTGTTGGGACTACTTCCCAGAAAAGCGCGAAGGCTGGCGAGTCACCACCACTGGTGAGCGGCCGTACTTAGCTTTGTAGTTGACGCATCAGCCAGGTACTCGAAAGAGGCGTAACTGCAACGCAACAAGCGAGTAATAACCAATCACAGTGGACAACTCAACGGTGCCTGCTTCGCCAAGCAGCTTGACGGTGTCCGCGTAGTGGGCATCGTCAAGATCGCCATTTTCTAGCAATGCCCGTGATGCAGAGAGAACGCATGCCTCAATGGGATCGGTCAATGTCAACGGCGCGCGTGCTGCAATGGCTGCCATTTCTGCATCGGTGAGGCCAGCAGTGCGACCGATTGCTTCATGTGCAGAACGTTCAAATTCGCTTTGTTGATGCGCAGCAACGCACAAAATTGCAATTTCTCGCGCACGTTCGGAAAGTGATCCACGGAACAAAATAACGCCGCCAAGTTTTTGCATGGCAGTGCCTAATCGTGGTTCGTGCACCATCATGTTGAAAGGACCTACTAAGGATCCGTCGGAATTGGTCATCTCTACATCCGGACCTTGATTCGAGGTGAGAGTTTCGTAGAGAGCAAGTTGGTATTTGTCCATCTTGTCGGGCGTGAGCATCGTGAGTCGTGACATATCCGAATGGTACTCAACTCATACTGCGCGGAATTCAGGCCCGGACAAGTGTGAGAAGATTCCCTTCATGAAGCACATACCAGAACTCGTTCAAGAAGGTTTTCTTTTCCCAGAGACACCACGCTGGCATGCACCGTCTGGCTCTTTCTATTTTGTTGACATCGACCGCGGTCAGATTCACAAATGGACTCCAGGGTCTTCTGCAACGTTGGCATTTCAGCATTCCGACTGGATTTCTGGTTATGGATTTGGTCCAGGGAACAAATGGACGGTTACATCAGCACGTCGTCGAGTGTTGATGCATGTTCAACTAGGCGACAGACCTGACAACGCGGTTGTTACAGATATCGCAGATTTGTCGTCAATTGCCACATATGGAATTAACGATCTCTTAGTGGCACCAAATGGAACTACGTATCTCGACACTTTGTGTTACAACTTTCTAGCCGGGGATGATGTGAAGCCGTCGCCAAGCCCGGTGGTAGCTGTGAAGGCAGATGGAACGTTTGTTGAAGCCACGCGCGCAACATCTTTTCCAAATGGAATGGCGCTTGCACCTAACAGCAACACGCTGTTGGTGGCAGATTCACTGGCGCAGTGCATCTATTCATTTGAGATTCTCGAGGACGGAACTTTGGGAGATGAGAAAGTGTGGGCGCCTTTGCCACGTGAGATGCCCGATGGCATTTCGCTAGATGCTGAAGGTGGAGTGTGGGTCGCATCGCATCATCGAGTCATTCGCGTGATTGAAGGTGGTGCCATCACAGATGAAGTTGACATGGGGCCAACGCGGGCAACGGCGTGCATGCTTGGTGGCGAAGACGGAAGGACACTTTTCATCACAGCATCTGATAGTCATGACCGTTCGATTATCACCGAGAATCCATCCGGACGTATTTTCTCTGTCGAAGTGCAAATAGAGGGGAATGCACTTCCGTCGATCTACTAGTCGAGATCCGTAAATTTTGTATTTGAAAAAGTTGTTAGCTAAACAGGAAAATCTAAGAAATAAGGCTTCATAAGATCTTCCATTCGGTAAAAACCTATTTCTTCCCGCAATAAATGTTCCGCTGCAAACATTGCTCCCATACCGAAGGCTTCGCGTGAAATGCTCTCATGTCGCAGTCGCACTGTCTGAAATGGAAATCCAAAAAGTACTTCGTGTGTGCCAATAATTCCACCAGCCCTGATGGACTTGATGTCATCGAAATCTACGTCGAGTTCGTTAGCAATTCGAAGAGCAGTCCCAGAAATTTCAGGCTTTAGTCGAAAATGTTCTTCGATAACTTCGATGTCAGTGTAAGGAGCAATTTTCTTTAAGACTTTTGCGGCCAAAATTAAAAAGTTAATACCGAGCGTGATGTTGGGTGACCAAAGCACTCTGGTCTTTGTGCTGAGCCTCTTCAACAACTCAATTTTTTCTTCTTCGTAATGAGAAATAGCCGAGACAATTGCAATTCCTCTTCTGGCGGCTGCATCACCGTAGTAATCCACTCCGTTACTAGATGAAAAATCAACCACTACATCAACTGGCATGTGGTCAAAAAGTTCATCAGCAGAAAATTCGTCAATGCTGTAAATCAGGCCAGGTTCATGAGATTCAACTCCGAGAAACTCTGGAACCGATCTATGTTCCATCAGGTGCGACTTTCGGATGACCCAATTGAGACAGATTTCCTGATTATTCAGAATTGTTGAGGAAACTGATTTACCAGTCTTTCCAAAACCCATTAGACCAATCTTCATTTTTGGCTCCTTCCCTACATATCGCGATTTAAGCGCATGAGTGAGATGTAGAAAATCAAACGAATATTAGTCATGAGGATGAATTTTTGCAAACAACCAATCTGTTCAATCGCGACTTTGTCGTGAACTATTGATGGAATTTCTTTCGTAATCACTGAAATAATCGAACATTTTTCTTAAAAATTGCGCAAATTCATGGTGGTTGGTTGAAAAATCGAACTTCATCTGAATGATCCCGTTTCCATCGTGTCTGTTCACGTGATGTACGTTCATTAGGCTAATGACATGAGGTTGTCATGACGAATGCTGTTTTCACTGCACGTAATGCGACTCTTTTATCCCTCGGAACTGTTGAGGCTCCTCTAGTAGTAACGTCCGAGTGGATTGATCAGCAATTGGCCGAAACGTATGCGGCATGTGGAGTACGACCAGGCTTGTTGGAAACGGTTGCTGGCATCGCAGCTCGGCGCTGGTGGCCCGAGGAAACAACATTTGATCAAGTAGCAGCTGAAGCCGGGCGCGTTGCTCTCAGCAATGCGGGTGTGCGGCCAGAAGACATTGATGTTCTCATTAGTACATCCGTCTGCAAACACCACCTTGAACCATCGTTGGCGTCATCAGTCCATCATCAGTTGGGCCTATCGCCAGCAGCGATGAACTTCGATCTTGCAAATGCATGTCTCGGATTCATCAATGCAATGTGGTTGGCCTCGCAACTCATTGACTCAGGACAAGTTCGATACGTCTTAATTGTTGACGGCGAAGGAAGTCGTCATACACAAGAAGAGACAATTCGTCGCTTGCAGCAACCTGGTACTACTGCAGAAGATATTTTTGATGAATTTGCATCACTTACACTTGGCTCTGGTGCCGTTGCAGCAGTCATTGGGCCAGCAACTGAAGGTGGGCATCGAATTATTGGTGGCGTCTCTCAGGCCGCAACGCAGCATCACGAGTTGTGCATAGGCACGTTGGACAGAATGACAACAGATACTCGTGGTCTTCTGGAAAATGGCATTGAATTAGCAGTCAATTGTTTTACTCAAGCGGAGCAGCACGAGCGTTGGTTGAACAATGTTGATTGGTATGTCTTGCATCAAGTCAGCAAAGTGCACACCGACAAGGTGTGTCAGCAACTTGGAATCAATCCGGACAAAGTGCCCGTGTCTTACCCGATGCTTGGCAATGTTGGCCCAGCGGCTATTCCCATCACCATGGCAAACAATCAACACTTGTTCTCGGCTGGAGAGCATATTTTGTGCATGGGGATTGGGTCAGGTTTGAACGTCAGTTTTGTTGAATTGCAATGGTGACAGACGTATCTCAATTACCTGGAATTGATCCTTCATGGGTGCGCACTTATAACGTTCAGCGAGATGGATCTTCTGAAACATTTGCTGTCCTAGAGACAGCACCGCAGAGCCCATTAGGAACAATTATTTGTGTCCACGGCAACCCCACGTGGTCTTATTTGTGGAGAAACCTTCTTCATGAGTTAGGCAACTCATGGCGAGTAATTGCCATCGACCAACTAGGTATGGGTTTTTCATCTCGGTCTTCACGAGTGCGAACTTTGTCTATGCGCATTCAGGATCTTGATGCGCTGATATCGGCCGCCGGAGTGTCTGGTTCTGTCACATTGATTGCTCATGATTGGGGTGGCCCCATTGCGCTTGGGTGGGCAAGTCAACACCCAGAACGAGTAGAAAATCTCGTGCTGTTCAACACGGGAACAGTAATTCCTACTACTGGTGTGCCGGGATTAATTCAGTTGTCTCGCACACCGTTGCTGAGGCGGATGATCTGTTCGCAAACAAAAGCTTTCATTACTGGCGCAGTGTTACCAACAGATGGAATCACGCGAGACATCCGCCGTGCGTACGCCGCCCCATACCAGACAGTTGCCCGTCGACGAGCCATTGCTGATTTTGTTGCAGATATTCCTATTGAGAGTTCTCATGTCTCGTATCGCACGTTGCACGACGTGGCAGAAGGTGTGAAAAACATTCGCGTACCAACTCTCTTGGTGTGGGGTGTCAGTGATTTCGTATTTCACACTGGTGTTCTCGCAGATTTGCAGACAACTTTTCCTCATGCAGACACCATCACATTAGAAACAGGGCATCTTTCACCGGAACACCCCGATGCTCCACATCTGGTTCGTGAATGGTTGGAGAACAAAGACGGTGTACACAGTTTTCTCGCAACTAATACTGGCGTCTCGGACAACATTGCAGACCTGAACGCTGCGGTGCGTCGACGTGCGCTCAGCACACCATCTGATGTTGCGGTGTTTTCTGCCAAAGGAAACGTGCGAACTTCGTGGAACGAACTCAATACATACATTCAGAACGCTCGTGCAGGTTTACGAGCCAAGAATGCTCAAACGGGTGATCGGATTGCAATTTTGGCGCCGTTTGATGAAAGAACCGTTGCGTTCATTTACGCATGCTGGGCAGAAGGCATTGTTCCAGTTGTTGCAGACCCAGGTTTGGGAATCAAGAATATGCGCCGTGCGTTGCGCGAAAGTCATCCACAATTTGTTCTCACACAACGAGCAACACGTATTGTGGCGCGATTGTTGCATCTTGCGTATCGAGCTACACGTCTCGACGTTATGGAGATGACGTCATACACCACGCAAGTAGATAGTGGTGTACTCGACGTTTCATCGGAATCGGTCGCAGCTGTGCTGTACACCTCTGGCGCAACTGGGCCAGCTAAAGGTGTCGTGTACACGCACGGTCAATTGTGTGCACTCGCACAAGCTATTCAGAAGCAATTTTCAATTACGGACGCAGATGGAATTGCTGCTGCATATATTCCCTTCGCTTTGTATGGACCCGCATGGGGAGTGGGAGTTGGCCTTCCCAAAGTAAATGTGCTTGCACCTGGGAAGTTGTCGGCAGAAAATCTTCGCATCGCGCTAGATGGAGTGAACGGGACAATTTTGTTTGCAGCTCCTGCACCATTGAAGAATGTGGTCAAGGGGAATGAGACATTCCCATCTGTTCGATGTGTGATGTCTGCTGGTGCTCCGGTGGGAGACGCACTTCTTCAGGAAGCTCAAAAATCCTTTGTCAATGCTGATTTCTTCAGTCCGTACGGTATGACGGAAATGTTGATTGTGTCCGACGGAGTTCGTGGAAAATCATTATCAACCCGTGGTGTTCCAGTGGGTCAACCATTGTCCGATGTCAACATCATGATTTTGCCCTTCGGGTGGAAGCACGGCGACGATATTGCACCACTTCTACATGGTGAGACAGGCGAAGTCTTTGTGACAGGACCATGGTTGTCGCTTGGATATGACCAGCATTGGCGACGTCATCGAGATGCTCGTGTTATGTACGAAGGTCGCGAGTGGCACCGTACGGGAGATGTGGGGCACATCAGTAACGGAGTGTTCATTGAGGGCCGAATCGCACATGTCATTCGGTTGGGCGATTCCGTCGTCACTCCCGTTCCCATTGAGCAAGCAGTAGAGAAGATCTTTCCTCAAGTCATGGTGGCCGCAGTGGGGGCCATGTATAAAGACGTACAAAAACTTGTTGTCATCTTGTGTGATGGCTCCACAAGTGGTCGTGCGGATTCCTTTACAACCACGACGGTTAAGTCAATGTTTCCGCTGGTGGAAGATGTGTTGTATAAAAAAGAGTTGCCAGTTGATCGACGACATAACTCAAAGATTGATCGCACATTGCTATCCATCTGGGCAACGCAACAATTGGCAAAATCATGAAAGTGCTTGTCACCGGCGCAACGTCAATGATTGGGCGCAATGCAGTGGAAGTACTGTTGCGAAGGGGCCACTCAGTGAATGTGTTGCAGAGAGGCAATACGGATTTGCCTGTCACCGCCTTTCGGGGAGACATCCGAGATGCCTCGTTAGTGCGATCAGCAGTGGACGGTTGCGATGTGGTGGTGCATGCTGCGGCACGCGTGGGACTCATCGGTTCATATGACGATTTCTATGAGACCAATGTTGTGGGGACCACCAACGTTGTGAATGCTGCAGTTGAATCAGGCTGCAGGGGAGTGGTCTATCTCTCGTCGCCATCTGTGTCGTACAGCACTACTTCAGTGGAAGGCGACGTTGCCCCACCAGCGCGAGATGATGTATTGGGTTTCTATTCGCAAACAAAATCAGTTGCTGAGCGAAATGTCATCAATGACTCTCGCATTGCAACCGTGGCATTACGTCCCCATCTTGTGTGGGGCCCCGGTGACACGCAATTAGTAGGACGAATCGTTGAGCGAGCTAGAGCCGGACGTCTTGTGTTGGTGAATAAAGGCAAGGCGGTTGTTGACACTACATATGTTGACAATGTTGGTGAAGCCATTGCATGTGCGACGGAACGCATTGGTGTCGTCGACGCACTCAATGGTCGTGCGTTAGTGGTAAGTAATGGAGAACCACGTAGTGTGGCGGACTTAGTGCAGTCAATATGCGAGGCACACAACATTCCGTACACCCCAAAATCAGTGGGCTTACAAATCGCAGTCTTACTTGGGTCAATCATTGAGACACTGTTCAAGTTGAGACCCAACAGCGAACCTCCACTCACTCGCTTCACGGCGTACCAACTGGGAATCTCGCATTGGTTCAATATTTCAGAGACAAAAACATTGTTGGACTGGTCTCCACACGTCAGTCTGGATGAAGGTTTCCAGCGACTGCAGCAGACATAGATCGACAGGATTCTGCTGCGCCGACATGTGGCAGAATTCCTTGAGGGGGTTCATATGCCGCGATTACGACAAGTTCCACGGGCCGAGGCTCACGAGAGTGTGTTGCCAACGTATGACCTGTTGTTCGGAGACCGTGATCCGGTGTCAGAGCCAGGTACTGCTACTGGGACCCCGGGTGACTGGTGGACAGTGTTTGCTTTAGTTCCTGAAATTTTCAATCATGCGTTGAGTGGTTTTGTGTTGTATCGCAGTCGCGAGCGAACACTCGATCCACAGCTTCGTGAGTTGGGTCAAACGCGTGTCGGTTGGGCGCGCGCCAGTCAGTTTGTCTTTTCTCAACACTGCAAGTCTGCCCGTGCAGTTGGAGTAAGTGAAGAAAAGATTGAGGCCATTCCTCATTGGCAGGCAGCATCATGTTTTTCCGAAATTGAGCGTGCTGTTCTCGCATACACAGACGCACTTGTGTACGACGGCGGGCGCGTAGCTGACGGTGTGTTTGATGTTCTGAAGAAGCATCTCAGCGATGAAGAGATACTTGAGTTCACTTACATCACGGCCATGTATGACATGCATGCAGTGATGACAAAGGCACTGCGCCTTGAGTTTGATAATCGTGAAGAAACGATGACAGAAGTAGATGGACCTGATGGTCCCCGAATGAAATTGAGAGTCCGATGAGCGAATCGAAACAACGCCCAGTTGGTTTACATCATGTTGCGTACGCCTGCAAAGATCCGGAAGCAACGCGACACTTTTACGAAGACTTATGTGGTTTTCCTCTTGTCCATACAGAGATAACGCGGATTCCTGATACTGAATCATTCTTTCGACATCTATTCTTTGATTTAGGTGATGGTTCATGCATTGCGTTCTTTGACATGCATGACATGGGAGAGAAGCCAGATTGGAAATCGGATTTGTCTGATTCGGTTGGATTACCTATCTGGGTCAACCACATTGCGTTCAACGCAGATAAAGAACGGCAAGAGCAAGCACGTGCTTCATTGTCTGCAGGTGGAGTTGAGCCAATAATGGACGTTGATCACGGTTGGTGTCACTCGGTGTATTACGTGGACCCCAATGGCATCATGGTGGAGTTCTGCCGCGATACCCCGGGCTATACGCCAGACCCAGTTGAAGCCCGTAGAGCGTTATTAGAGAACTAAACCAAATTGTTTAGAAGGAAACTCCAATTGCACTACGTGCAATGTGGTGAGCCTCAGATTGCTCAACGCCAAGTGACAGCAGAATTCTGTGAAGAACTTCAACTCGATGTGAGACATCTGATTTTCCGTCGACGACTCGAAGAGAAGCAAACAACAAAGTTCCAATAACTACGTCAAGCGTGGCGTCGTTTGCTGGCACTGTGAAGCGGCCGCTCTGAAAACCCTCGTCGAGGTCAGTTCGGAGGTAGTGCAAAGGGCCGTCAGAATGGAGTGCTGCTTGCACTTGTGTGAGTCGAAGCGCAACTCGTACAAGTGAAGGTTGCCGCGATGCAAGTGTCAGTGCCTGGGCTGAAATACTGGCGAATCGCACCGCCGGATCTTCATGTCGAACCTCCAGGGCGGCCTGCTTCGCAAACTCTTGCACCACATGTGAAACGAGTGCAGCCATTAACTCTTCTCGGTCTTTGAAATAGTTATAAAAGGTGCCGTGTGAGACTCCGGCGCGCGTTGCTACCTCGGTGAGTCCGAAGCCCTCTCCGCTTTCGGCCAGTAGTTCGAGCCCGGCATCTAGAAGGCTGAGGCGTGTCCGAGACCGTTTCTTCGGCTCAACTGCAGTCGTGTTTGGGGGAGTCAGCGTGGTGGTCACAAATTGACATTTTTGTCAGAAATGACAACAATGTCAAAAATGAACACTCCATCGTTCCGACTGCGACTCGGGCATGCAACTATTCCGGCGCGAGACATCAATGTCATGGTGTCCTTCTATACGGAAGTGCTGGGCTTTCACATCACAAATAGAGGCGAACCGGTACCCGGCATGGGGGAGATGGTGTTCATCTCACAAACTCCAGACGAGCATCATCAGATTGTCCTCGTACACACACCAGACCCAGCCGCACGGTCTTTTGTGTTAGCCGATCACCTTGCATTCCATGTTGATTCACTCGATCATTTGCGAGAACTATCAGCTCGTCTTACCGAAGTAGGTAACACAAGTGCGATTCCAATCAACCACGGAAATGCGTGGTCGGTGTATTTCACTGACCCCGAAGGCAATGGACTTGAGTGTTATATGGACACTCCGTTTCACGTGGCTCAACCATTTGGTGACGGGCTTGATTTGACAATGGCAGACGATGAAATTGAATCGAGAACCCGCACAAGGTTGGAATCAGAACCAGAATTCAAACCGTTTCCCGAATGGCGCGCTGCAATGAATGAACGCCTGACTAAAGAAGGCCGTTAAGACATGGATCTCGGAATCGCCGGACGTCATGCGATCGTCTGTGCGTCAAGCAAAGGTCTCGGCTTTGCAAGTGCGAATGCTCTTGCGCGAGAAGGCGTGAACGTTGTCTTGAACGGTCGCGATGCGGAGACTCTCGAATCAGCTCGAATTCGTATCTCTAACGCTCATAACATCACAGTGTTGGCTGTGGTGGGCGACATCGCAGATGGGAAAACTCAAAACGCATTGCTTGAGGCTTGCCCAACTCCAGACATTCTCGTGAACAACAATGGTGGGCCAACACCAGGACGTTTCTCTGATTGGGATCGTGATGTGTGGATTGCTGCATTGGATGCAAACATGCTTGCGCCTCTCGCGATGATTCGTGCCGTGATTGATGGAATGGTGGAGCGAAAGTTTGGACGCATCATCAACATCACATCGGCAATGGTGAAGACTCCAATGTCGCCAATGGGTTTGTCTACCGGAGCACGAACCGGACTGACCTCAGTGGCAAAGTCTCTTTCGAAAGACGTTGCTCGTGCGAACGTCACGATTAACAATCTGCTTCCAGAGCGCTTCGATACAGAACGACAGAAGCAGATGGCCATTGTGCATTCAAAGTCGGCGAACATCACTGTTGAAGAGGCATACGCGTACATGGCGAAATCAATTGCAGCGGGCCGACTTGGGCGTCCTGAAGAATTCGGTGACGCGTGTGCCTTCTTATGCAGCGCTCAAGCTGGCTACATCAGTGGTCAAAGCCTTCAACTTGATGGCGGTTCGTTCGCTGGATTGATGTGATGAGAGTTGACGGTGAGGTTCCGTTTCTCATTATTGGAGCAGGCCCGGTAGGTCTCACGGCCGCTCAACTCTTGTCAAATTCGGGTCAACGGTGCATCATCATTGACCGCAGAGATGGCCCTCAACGAAGCCCCGCAGCGCATGTTGTCAATTCTCGTACCTTGGAGATTTTTCGCCAAGCTGGATTTGACATGTCTGATATCGCTCGCATTGCTCAAGACCCGTCTGATGCGGGGCATGTCAACTTTGTAACGCGCCTAAATGGCCGTCTTATCGGACGTCTTCCCTTTGAACGACAAGGTGACGAACAACTTACAATCACCCCGCATCCACTTCGAAACATTTCGCAACATCGCCTCGAACCATTGCTGTCAAATATTGTTCGTACATCTGACCTTGTAGATCTTTATTACGACGTGGAGTGGCAGTCAGCAGAACAGAACGACAATGGTGTCACATCGCGTGTGCAGAATATAAAGACTGGCGAGGAATTCGTCATCTCTAGTAAATATCTGCTCGGTGCAGATGGCGCCGGAAGTGCAGTTCGAAAATCAACTGGCATCGAGATGATTGGGCCATCAGGTATCCAAAGTTTCGTGGCTATCCACTTCCGCGGAAACTTGAGAAAGTACACGGCGGACCGACCTGGGGCTCTTCATTTTGTGATGGACCCAGAAGTTGGCGGCACATTTATTGCACACGACATCAATGAAGAGTCTGTGTTTATGACTGACTTTGATCCCAATTCGGAATCTGTTGATGACTACAACTCAGATAGATGTTTGCGAATTGTGCGGGCAGCAATCGGCGATAATTCTGCTGACGTCGAAATTGTCGGTGTCGGTGCGTGGCATATGACGGCGCAAGTGGCTGAACGCATGCGAGATCGGCGAATCTTTCTGATTGGAGATGCGGCACACCGTTTTCCTCCGACTGGTGGTATGGGTCTGAATACTGGCGTAGCCGATGCTCATAATCTTGTGTGGAAATTATTAGCAAGCGAACGCGGATGGGGCCCGCAACAACTTCTTGATAGTTATGAAAAAGAGCGCCGCCCAATCGCTGAAATAAATTGCGAACAAAGTCTTACTAACGCGTTCAAGATGGTGAATTTGGCAATTGCATTGCGCCTGCATCCAGAAGCAACAAGTGCAGATCTTGAGGCGTCGCTTGATGATGTGGCGAATGCTGCTGCTGTCGCTCAAGGTGTTGAAGATCAGGCAACCCACTTCGACATGATCGGTCTACAACTGGGTTATTCGTATAGGTCTGAAATTGCGCCGTCAGATATCAATCCGCGAGAGCTCACTTCATCTGCGAAAATAGGAGAACGTCTACCTCATTCATGGCTTGCGGACGGACGGTCAACTCTTGATCTCATCGATAGAGAAGCGTTAACTCTTGTCAGTTGCGGCGACCACGATTCGTGGCAACAGTTCGTATCGAAGACTTCTATTCCGGTGAAGCATGTTCGTCTTGGGGTCGACGTAGAAGTCGACCAACTTTGGTTCGACACGTGTCAAGTTAGAGGGACAGCCGCGTTACTCATTAGGCCCGATCAGCACGTGGTAGCCAGATTTGAAGATGGTTTGCCTCATGTAGGCGACCCATTTACTTCAGCCATCGAGTCGTACTTTGGTTAATGGATCGCATTAACAAATTGGGAAAATTTGTTAGTGCAGATTCTGCAGTTACTTACTCCAGTTCATCCACTCTTCAAACAGCTGAGAATCTAATGCGCGTAGTTCTTTTTTACTTTTCATAATTTTGTTGGGGCATTAATGATTTCATGACGGCGTCGTTTTATATAAGACTGAGAGCAACTCCGCGACTGAAGAGAGTCAGCGTCATGGGGTTCAGTTAGTTAGGCATTTCGGTGATGCTGCTGACGAACCATCGTGCGCCATCCAGACGGCGACCATCCCACGACGCGTTTAAAATGGCGAGTGAAAGAACTCTGGTCGTAGTAGCCACATGCAAGTGCAATTTCACCTAGTGACATTGACGACGTATCGAGAAGTCTCAGTGCCTCTTCAAGGCGAAAACGCATCACAAGTTGCTTTGGTGACAATCCCAAGACCCGGCTAGCAAGTCGTTCTAGTTGTGAAACAGAAAGCTCAGCCTTGGAGGCCATGTCTGCAACGGTGATGTTTTCATGAAATCGAAGCCGCGCCTCGTTCACTGCACGCAATAAAGAAGCATGAGGAGCGGCGGCCGAGAATGGAGTGCGCAGATCAACTGTGATGCTGACTAATCCTCCAATCTCGCCAGTAGGGGTTGTCCATCGAGATTTTGAAGTGAGGTGCCACCCAACTTCTCCGTTCTTCCTCGTGACAGCTTCTAGTTCATTCGTCAACAAACGCCCGGTGGTCAGAACCATTCGATCCTGCGCTTCGTATGTATCGGCCAATTCTGCTGGGAAGACGTCGTGTGCGCGCTTTCCTATGACATCTCCAGGGCTGTCCATGAAGGTTCTGTCTGCAAATGCTTGATTCACTAACACGTAGGTGAGGTCTGCTGACTTTGCGCAGAACATGACCCCAGGGGTGGTGGCCAATACTTCTGACACCGCAATCAGGGACATATCGAGCACCCTGATAGTTCAGCAGATACATCGCTCTAGAAGTCACCTCTGGCGTATGTTATGGATGTTTTTTGTATGAAACCATTACCCGGAGCGCTGCTTTTACACAAGACAATCTGGAGCGAAATGTAGTGAATTTGGGGAAGGCAGTGTCTGGACATTGCTTCTGAATGGCATCACGGGGGGTGTTTGCAGGTGGATGGCGTATATACGAGCGTTGCTTGGTTCAAAGCTAAGGACGGTCGCACTGAAGATTTTGAGTCTGCGTTCTTTGACTCAGGAATGAAGTCTCGATGTCTTCAAGTTCCTGGATGTCTTGACATCACAGTCTTTCGATCAGCTGATGCTTCAAATCAGTACTTCATGATTGGTCACTGGACGTCGCCAGAGGCATACGCCGTTTGGCAGGAAAAAGCAACTACAGAAGCACCAGCCGAACCGTTCGCACGTTTAGTGGATGCTGTTGAAAAGAATCGGTTGGGTGTTCTTTTGCTACCAGCAGCGCGGCAGGACTAGTTGACATGTCTCATGACAAGAATGAAGCAATTGTTATTGGAGCCGGAATTGTCGGCGCAGCAATTGCTCTTGAGCTTTCACGGAGTGGCCGGCGAGTAACCGTTGTTGATAAAGGTGAATCAGTCGGCGGAGGTTCAACGTCGGCTAGCTCGTCAATAATTCGTTTTCACTATTCCACGTTGGCCGGATGCATTGCCGCATGGGAAGCAATGCATCAGTGGGCCAATTGGGCTGAGCATCTTGGCTATTCGAATGGTCAGATAGCTCGCTTCTACAAGACGGGAATGCTTGCAATCGCACCACCAAATGAAGGTTTCGGATCTGCAGTTGACCATATGACTACTGCAAACATTCCTCATGAAATTCTGGATGGAGAAACTATAAGCAGTCGTTTTCCTGCATTAGATGTTGGTTCATTTTCGCCAGCACGAATGCCGTCCGACCCTGACTTCTTCGGATCATCTTCTGGCAGGATTCATGCTTTGTATCAACCAGATGCTGGATTTATCGATGATCCTCAGCTTGCTGCACAAAACCTCATGGATGCCGCTCGACATTATGGAGCCAAGGTTCAACTTCGCGCAGAAGTGGAGGAGATCTTGATGGAGAACAATCGCGTTAAAGGTGTTCGCCTTTCTACTGGAGAAGAATTGAACTCAACGATTGTGGTGAATGCAGCAGGGCCATGGAGTTCAGAACTCACTCGAATGGCGGGAGCTCATTCGGACATGCGCATCACAACGAAACCAATGCGCCAAACCATTGCTTCATGTCGTGCACCCGAAGATTTTGCTGTTGGATCAGGCGGCGTTGTTATCGCCGATATGGACTTGGGTGCATACGGGCGTCCACAGCCAGGCGGTTCCTACGTCATTGGTGGTGTTGAATCACCGTGTGATCCAGTGGAATGGGTAACAACCGTTGATGAGGAGAATCACGCGCCAGATCCCGAGATGTTTGAGGCATTAGTACTGAGGACTGCTCGACGAATCCCATCGATTGAGGTTCCACTTCGTCCTCAGGGATTGTCGAGTCACTACGACGTCGCCGATGACTGGACTCCAATCTTTGATCGCTCATGCGTTGATGGTTTCTATCTTGCAGTTGGAACGTCAGGTAATCAGTTCAAGAATGGGCCCATCATTGGACAAATCATGGCAACATTGATTAATGCAGTTGAATCCGGTCATGACCATGATGCGCAATCGGTACACATGACATGCACTCACACTGGGTTAGACCTTGATATCGGTCAATTTTCACGTCTGAGAACTCCGGCATCTACAGGTGGGAATGTGTGGGGATGATGTCTCCGAAACAAGAAAATGTTCTGTCAATAGGAGTTAGCTAGCACTATGAATCGTCCCGCACATCTTCATGTATTCACAGCAGCAAAAGTTCGCACAATGGATATTGGAAGGCCAGAAGCAAATGCAGTGGCCGTCGCTGATGGTCGAATTGTTTCCGTTGGCACTCTCTCCTCAATGCAGCCTTGGTTGAAGAGAATCCCTCACACGATTGATGATTCATTCTCGAACCGCGTGCTCATGCCTGGTTTTATTGACCCACATACTCACTTACGCACGTCGGGAACTTTCGGCGATCTCAACTATGTCGGCCCCGTCGATATTCCATCTTCAGATGCTGTGTCACCTCTTGCAGACCGCACTGATGTGTTAGCCAGACTTCTTGAATTAGTCAATGAATCTCAACCTGGGGAAGATGGTCGCCACATGCCAATTGTGTGTTGGGGATACGACCCAGCCATGCAGAATGGGCATTTAGATCGCGAACTACTGGATGGTATAAGCGACGTTGTTCCAATTTGGGTGTGTGCGTACGCGCCGCACATTGTCTACACAAATTCTCCAATGCTGACTCTGATAAACGTTGATGAAGAATCAAATTTTCATGGGCTTGGTCGTTACCCAGACGGCAAACTGAATGGATGGTTTATTGAGTCGCATGCAGTCTCAGTTGCGATGCGCCCTGTAGCTCGACTTGTCTATCGAGAGGGATTTGGATTGCGTGCTCTCAAGCGAATGGGAGAAGTCGCACGACAAGCAGGTGTGACCACAACAGCAGACATGGGCTGGGGATTTGAAAATTTTGATGGTGAATGGTCCGACTACCGGCAATCAATTGATAGCGGTGACCTTCCTTTGCGCACACTTCTCGTTCCATTTGAACCGGCGCTGAGGAGAAAAAAGGGAGTCGACGCACTCGCTTTTCTGAGCGATATGGCAGCCAAAAGTGACGACAGATTGGCAGTTCATGGCGTCAAGTTCATCAATGATGGTTCGTACCCATCAATGACGCTCAAGCTTGGGTATCCGGGATATCTGGATGGTGAGCAGGGGCTGACCGGTGAGACTCCATGGGATGATGTTTTCGATCGCATGTTGCCGTATTGGAATGCAGGAATTCCCATTCACTCACATGCGAATGGTGATGCGACAATTGATATGACGCTTGATGTCCTTGCACGTTTGCAAGCTACGACTCCTCGTTTTGATCATCGATTCGTGATTGAGCACTACTGCATTAGCACTCCAGCACAAGCTCGCCGACTTGCTGCACTTGGTGGAGTAGCAAGTGTCAACGCATACTTTGTTAAGTATCGGGCACATCTTCATGCGGATTCAGGTTTTGGACCTGACCGGTCAGAGTCCACAGCACGACTCGGCTCACTTGTGCATGCCGGTGCGCAGTTTGCAATTCATTCTGATTACAACCTTGTTGTCACTCCGTTGTCTCCATTGAAAGTTGCTGAAATCGCGGTCACGCGCTTAGGCGAAGATGGCGAAACTGTTCTCGCGCCCGGTGAGCGAATCTCTTTGGAGAGGGCATTGCGGGCAATCACTGTTGATGCGGCGTATGTGTTGGGTCGTGACCACGAAATTGGATCCATTGAAGTTGGGAAATATGCAGACTTCACAGTGTTGGCGGACGATCCATTTGAGATGGAAGCAGGAAAGATTGGCTCTATTGAAGTGGTGGACACTGTCCTTGGTGGAGAAGTGACTGGAAGATGATGTCGACACTTCAGGATGTTCATTCAGCCTGGGCATCTTTCCAGATGAATCTCAATTCGTACCGATCACATTCGGAACTAAAGATTGATAACCACGCCAAAACAACTCCTGTTGTTCTTTTGAGTGGGTTTCTCGGTGCCGGAAAATCACACTTGCTAGCGCAACTTTTGCAGAACAACTGCGGTCTTCGGGTAAAGGCACTGGTCAACGACATAGGTTCACTTTCCTTTGACCCCACGTTTATTGCAAGCGAAAGTGACCAAGAAATTGTCCTTGTAAACGGATGCGGATGTTGCGATCAAACGTCTGATCTCGCTGAATCACTCGAATACCTTGCACGTAACGAAAACTGCGACCTTATTGTTCTCGAAGGAAGCGGAGCTAGCGACCCCTGGTCTTTATCTCACATTGTCGAAGCTTCGCCATTTGTTCATCTCAACAGAATCGTGTCGGTCATTGACGAGCGTGACATACAAACGACTTTAGAAATGCAAGATGATGCACGATGTCGTGAACTGCAACGCCGAGAGAGCGCTCATTGCATCGTCATTTCGCATTGCGACCAGTTGTCAGAAAGAGAATGCAACGAGTTAATTGCCCTCTTGGCGCTCGAACTTCCCGGACGAACAATTACCACGTCGTCATTAACTTCACCCGCGTGGCGGGTTTTGCTTCCCGCCAGTCCGATCGGAGCACGGCCTCTTCCCGCGCTTCCCGAAAGCCTTCATGAGGACTTACACGTCGTCACCGTGCGACAGGAAAAATCAATTTCAAGACATGCATTTATGAGTGCATTACAACGCAGCCGTCCTGGTCTCGTTCGAGCAAAAGGGCTACTCAACATTGATGGCGATGCGTTCCAGGTTCAAGTGACGCGAAGCACCGTGATGATTGATCCGCATCACGGGAAATTTGACATTGGTTCCATCACTCTGATTAGCAATCAACCTAAAGATTGCCTCTTACTCACTTCACTGATTAATTGAAAGCCATTAGTTTCGGCCATTCATCTTCTCTATTAATCCTGCTATTTCAGTAAGGTTCATTTACATGCGCACAATTATCAAAAATGGAACAGTTCTTGACACTGCAACAATGACGTTTGCGGTAAATCAAGATGTCATTATCAGTGATGGAAAGATTGTCGCCGTAGAGAAGACCACTTCTCAAGACGCTGACGTCACTATCGATGCCCGGGGCCAATACGTGATGCCTGGTCTTATTGATGCACACGTGCATTTTCGTCTCGCAACACTCAATTTTCGCTTAATGGAAAAATGGAGCGAAGTTGAATTCGGAATTGTCATGGCGCGACTCGCTGCCAACACCGTTCAACGAGGATTCACATCGGTCCGCGATCTTGGTGGCGATGTTGCAGGATTAAAGAGAGCAATTCACCGAGGTGACACCCAAGGCCCGCGAATTACAAATGCTGGGCGCATGTTGAGTCAGACAGGTGGACACGGAGACACCGCAGGGGGGCATTTAGACATTCCCACATGTGCGTGTTCCATGCGAACTGATTCTTTCTCCGTTGTTGCCGACGGTCCAGAGGCAATTCGTAAGGCAGCGCGTCATCTGTTCCGGGACGGCAGTGATTTTTTGAAGATGCATGCATCAGGTGGAGTTGCAACACCGATGGATCCTCTTGAAAGTGTGCAATATACAAATGAAGAATTTCAAGTTGCTGTAGTTGAGGCGCAACATCGTGGAACGTATGTTGCAGCGCATGCTTACACGCCGGCTGCAATCACTATGGCCGTGGAGAACGGCGTTCACTCTATTGAGCATGGAAATATCATCGATGCGCCGACTGCTGCATTAGTGGCTAAGAAAAATGCTGTTGTCGTTCCTACTCTTGTGACCTACAAGGCAATGAATGACCACGGTGCGTCCCTTGGATTACCAACCACCAACATCAACAAGAACAAAATTGTCTATGAAACGGGACTGCAATCTCTAGAACTCATGGTGAAGGCGGGAGTGACCATGGGATTTGGTACCGACCTCATTGGCGAAACTCAGACGATGCAAAATGAGGAGTTGGTGATTCGGTCTGAAGTACAGCCCGCTATCGACATTCTTCGCTCTATGTGGGTGGTTAATGCCAGATTGTGTCGCATGGAAGGTTTGATTGGCACTCTTGCACCTGGCGCATTTGGTGATGTGGTCATTAGCAATGTGAATCCTCTCGAGGATGTTGTGTCATTTGCCAATCACGAAACATCAATTAGTCATGTTCTTAAAGGTGGCATTGTCGTCAAGGGATAGTGCCAGAAGGGGATTGACTCCCGGTGCCAACGGCATGCGGCGCCCTTGTAGCGATTGAGGTTCCCCCGATTACACTGTCAAACGGATGTATTCGGCGTCTGGGGCGAGTTTCGCTCCGAATTCCGTTCCGCCTCCGCGCCTTTAGCTCAGTCGGTAGAGCAACGGACTTTTAATCCGCAGGTCCTGGGTTCGAGCCCCAGAGGGCGCACAACATCATCGTTCGTTCTGGAGGTGTGAGATGACCGGTGCAGTTCGAGTGGACCGCCATGGTGATTTCTCCACAATTACGTTGAGTAATCCCGCCAAACGCAATGCATTGTCACTTGATGTCTTGCACCAATTGATAGATACCTTCACTACAGCGGGCCAGTCCGACGCGCGTGGCATCATTCTTGCCGCGGAGGGACCAGTATTTTCCGCTGGTCACAACTTTGGCGATATGTTCCAAGCATCGCAGGCCGATGCGCAACAACTCTTCACCGTGTGCTCCTACCTGATGAAGTTGATGCACAACATTCCACAACCAATCATTGCGAAGGTTCATGCATTGGCTACCGCTGCTGGTTGTCAGTTGGTTGCCACATGCGATCTCGCAGTGGCAGGTCGCTCTGCAGGTTTCGCATTGCCAGGCGGCAAAGGCGGATTGTTTTGCCACACACCACTAGTTGCAGTGGCGCGTTCACTGCCTCCGAAGCGTGCAATGGAGCTGGCGCTGACTGGGGATGTTATCTCCGCAGAAGTCGCAGAGCAGTGGGGGCTCATTAACTCAGTTGTTGACGATGACAAACTTGACGAAGCAGTTCTGGACTTGCTGAATCGCGCAACACGAGGTTCAGTGGAATCTAAAGCTCTCGGCAAGAAGACGTATTACGAGCAAGTTGGTATGAATGTCTCGGATGCATATGAGTTCGCAAGTGCTGTGATGGCGGATGCTGCGGTGTCAGATGTGGCACAAATGGGAATTCAAGCCTTTCTTGAAAAGCGACACCCAGACTTTGGTAGTAGGTAAATAGGTAATGAGTGTCACGATCCCCCCGAATCAGGTCATTGAGATTGAACTTGCTGTTCAGGGAATGACATGCGCTGCGTGTGCTGCGCGTATTGAAAAAACGCTCAACGAGATTGACGGCGTAGAAGCTGCTGTCAACTACGCCACCGAGACGGCCATGGTTGCTTTTGATGGAGAGGCGCAATCTCAAGAAGTAGTCCTTCAAGCAATTTCGAACATTGGATACTCAGCACATGCTGTAGATGACGAATCGTTTGATGAAGATCTCAGCAAGTCATTACGAGTAGCGCAATTACGACTTCTCGTCTCCCTTGTGTTCTCTGTGCCTGTTGTCCTTCTCAGTATGGTGTCGTCTTTTCAATTTGACGGTTGGCAGTGGTGGGCGATGGCGTTGGCCGCCCCAGTAGTCACGTGGTGTGCATGGCCGTTTCACCGCACGGCATTCAAGAATGCGTTGCATGGCGCAAGCAGCATGGACACTCTCATTAGTGTCGGCGTGATTGCAGCAACTGCATGGAGCGTGTGGGCCATGGTGTTTGGCGACGCACTCGACACCATGCATTCCATGGGTGGTCTCACTATGGATATGCCTAGTCAGTCTCATGTGTACTTCGAAGTGGGAGCCACTGTCACAGCATTCATTTTGTTGGGTCGTTTTCTAGAGATGCGTGCAAAGAATTCCGCAGGAGATGCCTTGCGATCCTTGTTGGCAATGGGTGCAAAGTACGCCACGGTGTTACGCGATGGACAAGAGGTTTCCATTCCCGCATCGGTAGTGCGCATCGACGACATTCTCGTCGTTCGGCCAGGTGAGAAAATTGCTGCAGATGGTGTTGTAGCCGAGGGAACTAGCAGCATCGACATGAGCATGATCACGGGTGAAAGCGTTCCAGTAGACGTAGAGCCGGGTGACCCCGTTACATCTGCAACCGTAAATCAAAATGGTCGCTTGCTGGTACGTGCTACTCGAGTGGGTTCGGAAACAACATTTGCACGAATGGCCAAGTTGGTTCGTGATGCTCAAGCTACAAAAGCACCAGTTCAACGAATTGCCGACAAAGTATCTAGCATCTTTGTGCCCACAGTGTTTGGAATCAGCCTTGTCACTTTGGCTACATGGATGTTCATTGACGGTGATTCGACCAAAGCGTTCACCGCCGCTGTCAGTGTTCTCATTATTGCTTGTCCGTGTGCACTCGGTTTAGCAACACCTACTGCGTTAATGGTGGGTAGTGGTCGAGCTGCACAAATGGGCATTGTTATTAAGGGAATTGACGTTCTGCAGAGCACTCGTCGTATCGACACTGTGGTGCTAGACAAAACCGGCACGGTCACAACAGGCCAGATGGCCCTTGTAGGAGTGCATTGTGCCGAGGGAGTACTACGTACTGAAGCACTGGAATTTGCAGCAGCCGTAGAGAAGGGGAGTGAGCATCCCATCGCGCGCGCCATTGTTGCGGGGGCGGAAGAGGAACGTCTCAATATTCCAACCCTTGATGAATTCATGTCTATGCCTGGTGTCGGAGCAACAGGCCGTCTCGGTGGCATCATCATTACAGTTGGCCGCGAGGAAGTGTTCCGTGAGCGTTTGGTCATTATTCCGTCGATGCTGAAAGAGGCTCTCACGGCATCTCGCGAACGAGGTGAAACTGCTGTTGTCATTGCATGGGATGGTCAGGCCAAGGCTGTGTTAAGCGTTGCTGACGAACCGAAATCAACATCACCCGACGCCATTGCGCAATTGAAACTGATGGGATTAGCGCCCGTTCTTCTCACCGGTGATAACGCTGTCACGGCGCGCGCTATTGCTGAATCTGTAGGAATTGACACTGACGAACACCATCTCTATGCGGGCGTGTTACCAGATGAGAAGGTCTCCATTGTGAAGGATCTCCAAGACCGAGGCTACGCAGTTGCCATGGTGGGAGATGGTGTGAACGATGCGGCTGCACTCGCGCAAGCCGATGTTGGCATTGCAATGGGTGGCGGCACAGATGTGGCTATGCAAGCAAGTGATCTCACCATTGTGAATGGCGATCTTCGGTCGGTTCCAGACGCCATTCGTTTATCACGCGCCACCCTCCGCACCATTAGAGCCAATGTTTTCTGGGCTTTTGCGTACAACGTGGCCGCGATTCCTTTGGCTGCTAGTGGGCGCATGAACCCTATGTGGGCCGGTCTTGCGATGGCGTCGTCTTCGGTCTTCGTGGTGATGAATAGTTTGCGCCTACGACGCGTTCGACTTGCCCGCTAACTACACCTGTTCTAAAGATTCATAGGCTTCTTGTAGGGCGATGATCGCATTGCGCTTGTAATTTCGAACTGTTCGCGACGAGATCCCCAATGTTTCGGCAACGTCGTCGTTGCTTTTTCCTTGTGAAAACTCACGAAGAATTGTGATGTGTTTTTCATCAACCCCCATCTGTTGTGCATCTTCTACGACGAGTGATAGTCCGTCGTATGAAATAACAGAATCCTCCAATAATTGATGTAAAACCTCATCTCCCACTTGGTGTTCATCGACATGGCGCAAACGATGATGTCGAACAAATGCGTTGTATTCAATGTCGCGAACTAGGTTGGCCGCCACTTTGTGATGACGCCGATGATGTGGATACGAGCGAATCACAAACCACGCTGTTGCAAGTGCATCAATCATTGCTGTGTGTGATCCGCCTTGCACAACGCGACCACGGCGCTTTGCCATTGCCATCAGAGGCGGAAGGATGCGATGCAGCACAATACGCGCGGCAATGTCATCGTGTTCGGCTTCGCGAACGAGGTGCCACAACAGTTGATCGCCATCAGAATCATCAATTGCTCGCCCAAAACCAGCAAACTCGAGAACATCGTCAAGGTCGGTAACAACGTGGGGGAGAAACGACCATGCGTTGACGTGGCGCAGCGTTGCTGGTCGACGCCGTAGACGGTCCCATTCATTGATCATGTCGCGGGCGGGTCCGGTGCTGATGGTGCTCCAAACGAGTGGAGTTTCTGAGTGAAGTGTCATGCCCCCACGGTGAGGGAGGCTCATCACCTGAAGTCCCAACAACAGGTACACCTGAGGTCTCACCCGCGGAATTTCTTCGGTAATACTTACGGCATGCGCATCACATTGCCCTCTGGAACTGAAGCAGAACTGGTGACCCACCCGAACCCAGTGATGGGGTTGGTGATCGCCCCAGACATCTTTGGACTGCGTCCGCTGTTCGATGACATGGTGCAACGTGTCTCCGATGAATGGGAGATGTCTGTGATTGCGGTGGAACCATTTCCAGGTCGTGGATTAGGGGCAGAAGTAGAGCCAAGGATGGCGGCTATTCCAGAGCTGCGAGATGTGGACGCGTTACGTGATCTACACGATGCAGCAGATGTTCTGGGAACTGCCACCACGGGGCTGATGGGGTTTTGTATGGGTGGGATGTATTGCTTTAAGGCCGCACGTGATGAGCGGTTTGCTCGCATTGCAAGTTTTTACGGGATGATCGTGATGCCACCTGCATGGCGTGGAGCTGGTCACGACGAACCGCTTGCAAATCTCATCAACGGTTATGCAGACAATGTGTTGTCCATTCTTGGCGGCAAAGACCCGTACACGCCTGAAGCAGACATCGCTCAACTACGTGCCACAGGAGCAAACGTGGTGTTCTATCCCGATGCAGAACATGGTTTTGCTCATGATGCATCTCGTCCATCACACCGCACAGAAGACGCTGCCGACGCGTTTGCACGCACAAAGGCGTGGATGTTAAGCGCGCTGAAGTAAGCGACTAGATAGCGCGCTGTTGCAGTTTTGCGCGATCGATGATGTGATACGTGCGGTCGTGCTGTTCAAGCCACTTCAATTTGATGAAGCTTGCAATGGCTTTGTTCACTCGCTCGCGTGAGGCGCCTACCATGCCAGCCAATTCTTCTTGGGTGACAGGCAGTGTGAACTCGTCACTGCCGCCCGACAAATCGAGAAGTCTCTTAGCTGTTCTGCCCGTGACATCAAGGAATACAGAGTCTGCAAGTGCCTGGTCCATTGCGCGAAGACGCTGACTCAACATGCGAATGACATTCCACAACAAGTGATTTGATGTGTCGAGTTGTGCTCGAACTGCTGAGTAAGGAATTTCGAGCACAGTGGATGTTTCAAGTGCGCGAGCACCAGCAGAACGTGGGCTCTTGTCCAACATTCCCATTTCACCAAAGAGGTCACCTTCGTCCATGAGTGCAATCACACTTTCACGATGATCGAACGGACGGTTACCAATTGCAATTGCAATGCGGCCAGAGAGCACAACATAAATGGTGTCCGGGTCGTCTCCAGCTTCAAACAACACGTCCCCGCGGACGAGGTCTCGTACCTTTCCGGCCGAGGCAATAGTGGAGAGCATCTCTGCGGGTGCATTCGCAAAGAATTCCGTGTCAGCAAGTACCTGTTCGTGTGCCATAGCGATTATGACGGTACTACCCTTCGGTCATGGCTGAAAATGAGACCGTCTGGACAATCATCGTGGCGGCAGGTTCCGGGCTCAGATTCGGCAGTGCCAAGCAGTTTGAAGTCATTGGTGGCAAGCCCATTGTTCAGTGGGCCATAGACGAGGCGTCTAAGCATTCGGCGGGAGTGATCGTGGTGCTACCAAAGGGAATGGCAGACGGCCCTGGCCAAGTAGAGGG
>JBMTEX010000016.1:0-24874 GCA_049433485.1 Ilumatobacteraceae bacterium
ACTTGTTGGGTTACCGAATCGATTCGGATACTCGGCAGGAATTGCTCCTGGATTCGCACAGGAAGTACTCATCAAGGCAGACCTTGACAAAATGAGTTTCACTGCACGCGCTGATGCAGACAAATTTGGCTACGGCGAACCAGTGTTCATTCCACGCTCTGACGACACTGTCACTACTGCAAATGAAGACGACGGATACGTGATGGCGTTGCGCCAGAACCTAGACACCGAACTCTCTGAATTGGCCATTTTTGATGCCCGTGCTTTCACTGATGAACCCGTAGCCGTGGTGCATCTCCCCGCCCGTGTTCCGAATGGTTTCCACGGCAATTGGATGCCGATTAACCAATAAATACTGGGGTTTCTAATTCCCGACCAAATATGTCGGGAATTATCGATTTTCCCCTTATGCTGGGGGCTACACACCCTCACGTCAGGAGATACCCATGACCGTCCGTCTAGGCGATACCGCACCGGATTTCACGGCTGCAACAACTCAAGGAACAATCAACTTTCATGAATGGCTCGGCGATTCATGGGGCGTTTTGTTCAGCCACCCCAAAGACTTCACTCCCGTCTGCACCACCGAGCTTGGCTATGTGGCGCGTATCAAACCAGAGTTTGACAAGCGCAACGTAAAAGTCATCGGATTGTCCGTTGATCCTGTTGACTCACACGAAAAGTGGGAAGCAGATATTGCAGAAACACAGGGCACACCCGTGAACTTTCCAATGATTGGCGATGCCGACAAGAACGTGTCCAACTTGTACGAAATGATTCATCCGAACGCCAGCGACACCATGACTGTTCGTTCCGTGTTCATCATTGGGCCAGATAAGAAAATCAAGTTAAGCATTACCTATCCAGCGTCAACAGGTCGCAACTTTGACGAAATTCTTCGCGTCATTGACTCTTTGCAACTCACCGCAAAATTCAAAGTTGCAACGCCAGCAAACTGGTCAGATGGCGACGACGTCATTATCGGAGCAGCGGTGTCAGACGACGAAGCAAGGACGTTGTTCCCACAGGGATGGAAGACAGTAAAGCCATACCTCCGAGTGCTACCACAACCCAAATAACATCTATTTTTATTGACTTTTGATCTGTCGGAGTTGGGTCTAAGACCTGACTCCGACAGACTTGTTTTATGACCTCCCCCACCCTCACGGTTGCCGCATCGGCAAAGAACGCCACCAAGAAATACGGAAAAGACGAAGGTGTGGTGTACGCACTCAACGATGTGTCTGTTGAGTTTTACAATGGCCAATTCACCGCCATCATGGGACCTAGTGGTTCTGGTAAGTCCACTTTGATGCACTGCATTGCAGGCCTCGACGAACTCACCGAAGGAACCGCCATTATTGATGGAGTAGAACTTGCGAATCTCAGTGACAAGAACTTGACTCAACTTCGTCGCGAAAAGATTGGCTTTATTTTTCAGTCGTTTAACTTGGTGCCCACACTTTCTGCAGACGAGAACATTCGCTTGCCACTCATGCTTGGAAACAACAAGGGTGACGAAGAGTGGATTCAAAAAGTTATTTCCACTGTTCACTTGAATGATCGTTTATCTCATCGTCCAAGCGAATTGTCTGGCGGACAACAACAGCGCGTTGCAGTTGCACGTGCACTGGCCAGCAAGCCACGAATCATCTTGGCTGACGAGCCCACAGGAAACTTGGACTCCACCACTGGCACTGAGATCTTGAAGTTCATGCGTAAGGCAGTGGATGAATTGGGTCAGACAATAGTGATGGTCACACACGACCCAGTAGCGGCGGCTTATGCAGACCGCATTGTCTTCTTGGCAGACGGAAAGATCGCTGGCGAAATGCTGGAACCCACCGCTGAAAAAGTTCTCGATCGCATGAAGAGCCTCGGCAACTAATCACATGTTTCGTATCGCATTAAAAAGCATTCTGGGTCGAAAGGCCCGTTTGGTGCTCACCTCATTGGCGGTCATTTTGGGAACCGCATTCTTATCTGGAACGTCTGTGTTCTCAGCGACGCTTGACCGAACGTTCAACAACTTGTTCGAAGATGTTTTCAAGAACATCGATGGCTACGTCCGCTCTACTCAAGTTGTAGAGGGCGACTTCGGGCTGATTGAGCGCCAACGAATTCCGGCCGACGTGGTCGACAAAGTTCTCGCCGTACCAGGTGTTAGTGATGCAGTGCCCGACATTCAGGCCTTTGCACGCATCGTTGGAAAAGATGGAAAACCAATTGGTACTGAAGGCGCTGGCCCACCAACCTTTGGCAGCGTTGCAGTGGAATTTGAAGGCGCACTATGGACAATTGCGGAAGGAGAATTCCCGAAAGGTCCTAACGAAGTTGCACTTGATGAAGCCTCGGCTGAAAAAGCAGGGTACGTCGTTGGCGACACCGTCAAAGTTGTTGCGCAATCGGGAAGCCGTTCCTTCACCATGGTGGGAATTGCATCGTATGGAGATGTTCGTTCACCCGGTGGCGCAACGTTTGCCCTCTTCGATGTTGAAACGGCCGCGGAGTTCTTGGGTAATCCCGGTTTTGTTGATGCCATTCTTGTGGTTGGCGATGGCACTCGAACAGATGATCAACTTGCAACAGACATTGATGAAATCTTTGAACCAAGTCAAAAAATTGAGACATTGACTGGCGCTGAAATCACTAAAGAGACTCAGGATGACATTGGCGAAGCGTTGTCATTCTTCGGTATCTTCCTCACTTTCTTCAGTTTCATTGCGCTGGGAGTAGGTAGCTTCGTTATTTACAACGTGTTCTCCATTAGTGCTGCGCAACGCCAGAGAGAAAATGCACTACTGCGCGCACTAGGTGCAAACAGAAGCCAAATCACTCGATCAATGTTGATTGAGTCTGTAGTTGTTGGCTTGGTGGGTTCATTGCTCGGCTTTGTTGGCGGTCTCGGAATTTCCAAGTTGCTCTCGGTGGCATTGCCAGCATTAGGGATTGACCTCCCGAGCGGTGGGCTTGTGGTCAATACATCAATTCTCGTGAACACCGTTGTTGTCGGCATGGTGGTCACTGTGTTGTCAGCTGTTCTCCCGGCACGACGCGCAGGCAAGGTGCCACCGCTAGCCGCTATGCGTGCAACGGCTATTGAGACCGCAGGCCCTGGTCGCAAGCGTTTGATGTGGGCATTGGGCTTTATGTTGCTGGGCGTTGTTGCGATTGGTGCTGTAATTGGTGGCGCATCGAACAACCTGCTGGGACTCGGCGTTGTCTTGGTCTTCATTGGCACCATCGTCATCGGACCAACTATTGCTCGCCCTGTTGCGCTCTTCCTCGGACGTCCAGCAGAAGCCATGCGTGGCGTCACAGGACAGATGGCGCGTCAGAACGCAGCACGTAATCCAAAGAGAACTTCGCGTACCTCGGCACCAGTTCTTATTGGCGTTGCACTCGTGACAGCAGTGTCAGCTCTTGCTGCCAGCATCAACGGACAAATCTCAGACCTCTTCACCGAGCAGTTCAAAGGTGATTACGCCATCAGCACCAGTGCTCAAGGGTTTGGCGGCCTCAGCCCAGACCTTGCAACTTCTTTGTCAGAGATTGATGGCGTTGACGATGCAACAGGCGTCGGAACCGTTCTCACCAAGATTGACGGCAAGGGCCGCACTCTCACCGTCATAACTCCGGCCACTATTGATGGCAACTTCGATATCGGCCTGATTAATGCTGAATATTCAGTTCTCGATAAGGATGGAATTCTCATCTCCGAATCATTGGCACAGAGAGATGGTCTAAAGATTGGCTCCACCATCCCTGTCACGTTCGGCGATGGCGTCACGCGTGACCTCACGGTGCGGGCGCTGTACGTGAATGACGATCTTGCAGGAAATCGCGTCATTACTCGCGAGACATTTGCAGGAACCACGGTGTCGAGTTTCGATTTCGCTGTGTATGTCACACTTGAAAACGGTGCCGACAATTCAAAGGTAAGAGCAGCACTTCAGAAAGCAATTGATGATTACGGTCAAGGAAAGTTGCTCTCGAAGGACGAATACATTGACGAGCAAGCTGGTCAAGTGAACCAATTGCTCGGATTGATTTATGGTCTCCTTGCGTTGTCCGTCATCATTGCAATTGTTGGCATCATCATCACCTTGTTGCTGTCAGTCTTCGAGCGCCAACGAGAAATTGGTTTGTTGCGAGCTGTCGGTATGACACGCTCACAAGTGCGCACCACAGTTCGCTGGGAAAGCGTCATCACTTCTCTCCTTGGGGCCGTCCTTGGAATCCTTCTCGGAATCGGGCTTGGCTGGGTCATCGTGTACGCACTGCGCGACCAAGGCCTCACCTCTTTCCAAATTCCAGTGGGCTCCACTGTCTTCATCATGGTGATGTCATTCTTTGTTGGTGTTCTTGCTGCGGTGTACCCAGCGTGGCGTGCAACAAAAGTGGACATGCTTGATGCGTTGAACACCAACTGACATGAAGACATCAGCAGACATCACTCCAGAGATGCTCGCATTTCTGCAGGAATATCATTTGGCCTCTCTCACCACCATGCGCGCAGATGGCAGTCCACATGTGGTCCCCGTTGGGTTTTCTTATGACCACGAAGCTCGCGTTGTTCGCATCATCTCGTTTGCATCATCTATGAAATACAAGAACGCGTGCCGCGGTGGCAGAGCTGTAGTCAGCCAAGTAGACGGTGGGCGCTGGTTGACATTGGAGGGCACCGTCACTGGCACGAATGACCCAACACGTGTTACGGCTGCAGTGCAAGGCTACGCAGCACGGTACCGACAACCGGGCGAGCGAGAGGACAGAGTTGCTATTGAAATTGCAGTCGACCGCATCATGGGTCGCGTGTAATTTTTCGAGATAACGAAGCGTTTACGACGCAGGCCGCGAACGCAACATGTCGCTCACAAATTGTGATCCTGCCGGGTGCGGATCAATTGTTCGTGCGATGGGATCACTATCGTCTCGCTCTGGGTATGGCTCGCAACCCACTTGGCAACCCGGGCACCAATACAACAAACGTGCCATTTCGCCCATTTTTGTGAGGCGAATGATGTCTCCACAACGAACACACTTCTGACCATTTCGCCCGTACACCGCAAGACCACCGGGTACATCGGGGGCTGTCACACGAACGGGTGAATTCAAGTTGGCACGAAGTTGTGCAGCCGATGTGAGTACTAAGTCAAGACATGTGGACTGCGGAACATTAGAGACTTTCGCCCACGGATGAATTCCACACGCCCACAACACTTCACAACGAAAGACGTTGCCGACACCACTCATCACCCGTTGATCAAGTAACGCTTCTGCAATAGTGGCATCTGGTTTGTCGTAGTGAAACAAACGTGCAGCACATTCATGTAGATCAGCGTTGTCATTGCAAAGATCTGGACCTAGTCGACCAGAACGCGGGTGACGTGTCTGATCAAATTCGCGATACGTCTCCACGATCGGTGCATTGAAACACACCGCCACCCATTCATCGGTTTCAATAATGACTCGTGCTTGATGCCGACGCTTGCGCCATTTTTCGCCAGGGTGATACAAGTGCCACGACCCTGTCATCCGCATATGTGTATGCAAAATGATTCCGTCATCAAAGAAGATTTCTAAATGCTTGCCGTGGCTTTCAACACGCTCTACGGCGGCGCCTGGTTTCGGAGACGGACCAACTAAACGTGGGGCTGTGAATGAAGAGACAGTTCTACCCACTAACGCTGTTCGCAACGCGGCGGCTGCGCGATAGATGGTGTCTCCCTCGGGCACACCGACAGAGTAGTTCAGGGAAGTTGGCCCACCGATGCAAGTGCCAGGCGAATGAGTCGGTCGTGACCACTTGTCATTTCACGAATGACTTCTGTACTCACTGCTTGTTCTGGTGTGAACCATGCAAGGTCGAGTGCCTGCTGCGTGGGGTGACATTCACCGGTGACGGGCACCACGAACGCAAGGCTGACCGCATGATGACGCGGGTCGTAGAAACCAGAGATAGATGGATCTTGGAAATACTCCACCACGGTGAACGGCGATGGTTCGGGTGGAATTCGCGGAAAGGCCATAGGGCCCAAGTCTTTTTCCAGATGGCGCATGAGGGCGTCGCGAATGCGTTCATTCAACATCACGCGACCAGACACCACCATGCGGCTGATGGTGCCGTCTGCGGCCTGGCGAAGAAGCATGCCCACGTGGGTGACTTTGCCATCTGGATCCGTACGTACCGGTACCGCATCCACATACACCAACGGAACCTGGTTACGAACGGCCTGAATGTCTTCTGGGTTCAACCAGGCGTGTTGGGTATCGGTCTGCTCGCTCATTCACGCCGAGATTACTATGCGATTTTCACCACTCTGTTGATACGTATTTGGTCTCTAGAAATGCAAGGAGGCCCTCGTGAGCACCCTCGCGGCCAAGCCCAGACTCTTTCACGCCACCGAAGGGTGCGGCGGGGTCTGACACCAACCCCCTATTGAGACCCACCATGCCAGTCTCTAGTTGTTGAGATAGGCGCATACCACGCCCAACGTCGCGCGTGTAGAGATATGACACCAATCCGTGCTGAACGCCGTTGAACAACGGCATCGACTCCTCCACTGAACTGATGCGAACGATCGGCGCCACAGGACCGAAGATCTCCTCCGCCAAGATTGGGTTGTCTGAAGCCACATTCGTGAGAACCGTTGCTTCAACGCCGTGCATCGGAGGCGCTGTGATTCCACCACCACAGGCCACGATGGCTCCATGTTCCGCAGCGGTATGAATCAATTGATGGACTCTTTGTTGTTGGGCAGCGCTCACGAGTGGCCCAAGAGTCACGCCATCTTCTGCTCCGTTGCCTAGACGGAGAGCAGACATTCGAGCCACGAATTTGTCAACAAATTCATCATGGACTGCAGTGTGCACATAAAAACGATTAGCAGCGGTGCATGCTGCACCACCATTACGCATCTTTGCAATCATGGCGCCATCTACTGCTGCGTCAATGTCTGCATCGTCACACACAATGAATGGGGCGTTACCACCAAGCTCCATGGAGCAATTCACAATCCGCGTGGACGCTTGCGCCAACAACAACGAACCCACACGAGTGCTTCCCGTGAATGACAACTTCTTCACATACCCAGATTCCAACAGCACTTGCACAGCTTCACCAGGTGGATCAGGGGTGATGACTTGAACAACATCTTTCGGCACTCCGCAACGATGCAAAATATCCACCACCGCAATGGCAGTCAGCGGCGTCTCTGAGGCCGGCTTCAGTACAACTGTGCAACCAGCAGCCAGTGCAGGCCCAATCTTTCGTGTAGCCATTGCTGCGGGAAAATTCCATGGCGTAATACACAACGCCACACCTACTGGCTCTCGCGTGATGGCAAACCAATGAGTGCCATTAGGTGCTCTACGCAGATCGCCGTCTATTCGTACCGCCTCTTCACTAAACCATCGGAAGAACTCCGCTGCATAAGCGACTTCAGCACGTGCGTCACTCAGAACTTTGCCGTTCTCCCTCACGATGAGCTGGGCAAGTTGTTCCTGTTCGGCCATCATGACTTCGTATGCGCGACGAAGCATTTCCCCGCGCTCACGTCCTGCGCGGTGTTTCCAAGAATGAAACGCAGCAGCAGCATCGGCAGCGACTGCCACACAATGCTCCACAGAGTCTCGTGGCACCGCGCCCACAATGTCGCCAGTTGCTGGATTTCGAACCTCAAGTGCCGTCATATATTTATTCTGCCCGATAAATACAGAATGACCCGACGCTGTCGCGTCGGGCCATTCCATCCAATTGGTGAGTACTGTCAGCCTGCGCTGATCTTTGCCACCTGTGCTTGAGCCTTGGCCAAGATTGCACCCTGGAGAGCGGTGTAACCGGCTCCAGCTGCGTTCTTCGGAGCACACTGTGTGAGGAAGTAGTTGAAGAAACTCTTCACAGCAGTGTTATCTGCCGATGTTGTCTTAGATGACAGACCGTACGAGATGGCGTTAATTGGGTAAGCATCTGCTGCGGTGTTGGTGAAGTTCTGTGTGACCAAACCATCTGCAGACACTTCAGCTGCTTCGAACCAGATTGCAGAGGACACGGGCGACGGAGCCACATACTTCTTGCCTGGGTTCATGACTGCCGCTGCCTTAACATTGCGCTCTTCAAGATATGACAACTCTGCGTAGGTAATTGCACCGTTGTTGTCACGAACGTAGTTCGACACGCCTTCGTTACCACTTGCTGATTGGAATGATCCGTCAGATGGAACGCTTGTTGGGAAAGCTGTACCAAAATTGTCGTTGGTTACCTTGGTCCAAATAGTCGGGAAGGTCTTGTTCAAGTAGTTGATGAAGTTGTTGGTGGTACCAGAACCGCCGCTGCGGTAAGCAACGCGAATGGCAAGGTTTGGGAAAGTAATGGTGACACCATCCTTCACATTCTCAACAGCGAGGATTCCAATTGTCGTACGGCCAGCCTTCACTGTGTAGATGGTGTTCTTTGCGTATGCAATGGAGCGTGTGAACGTTGCCTTGGGTGCTCCTGAAAGGACAATCTTCGGTGATCCACCAAGAGCCGTTCGAGTAATGGTGATTTTCGACTTCTTGTACTTCGCACGAGCCGCGGCAGTCATCTTCACCGTGAATTTGACCTTTGTGCCTACTTTCTTGACTGATGCAGTGATACCGACTTTTTTAGCTGAAAGCTTCTTCTTCACAGAGGTCGCCTTGTTGACTGCCGCAATTGCTGGGTCATTCCAGTTAGTGATTTGGCCAGCAAAAATCTTTGCAACGAGTTCTCCGGTGAGGCGAACCTGTGCAGTTGCTGGGCTCATGCCATCAACGCGATAACCGATTGCGATTGGTCCACCAACAAGCGGAATGTACACCAAGTTGGCTGGGGCACCCGATGAGTATGCGGATTCAGAACCACCAAATTTGTAAGTTCCATTGGCAAAGTTTGTCTTGCCCGTTCCGGAACCAACCGATGCATAGGTGACAGTGTCTGAGTTGGTGTTGAACTGTGTGTTGCGGTTGTACTGAGCAGCACAGATGTCCATCATGTTGGCAAGGAAGCTTGCGCCACCACCGCCAAGTGACGTACCGGCAATTGCGGAACTCACTGGAACAATGCTTGCAAGTGCTGCAAGTGCTGCAGCTGTTGCGAACTTACGACGAAGTTTCATAGGGGTTTCTCCTTCTGGGTTTCTTTCCCAGTGAGAAACTACGTTCCTTGATTATCGTTAATCCTTCCTCACGTTGAACGCATCAGGATGATTAGGTGAACAATCAGTGAACGAGAAATCAGCCGAAACGGCCCTGGACGTAATCGGCGGTGCGCTGATCTGATGGGTTCGAAAAGATGTTGGTAGTGAGGTCTGCTTCTACAAGGCGGCCTGGGCCACCATCAGACAAGAAGAAGGCGCAATAGTCACTCACACGTGCTGCTTGCTGCATGTTGTGAGTCACGATGACGATGGTCATTGTCTCGGACAACTGCACGATTGTTTCTTCCACTCGAAGTGTGGAGCCAGGGTCTAGTGCTGAACATGGCTCATCTAACAACAACACATCTGGCTTCAGTGCCAACGCGCGTGCAATGCACAAACGCTGCTGCTGGCCTCCAGACAATGAACCTCCGGCAGCAGTGAGACGATCTTTCACTTCATTCCAGAGACCGGCGCGAGTGAGACATTCTTCAATTAGCGCGTCCTTATCCTCTACTTTGACGCGTGCCAATTTCAATCCAGCAATGACGTTTTCCCCAATGTTCATCGCAGGAAATGGGTTGGCCTTCTGAAACACCATGCCAATGCGACGACGCACTTCAATAGGGTTTACACCAGGTGCGTAAATGTCGTTCCCCTCAAACAACACCTCGCCAGCCATTGCTGCCTTAGGAATGAATTCGTGCATACGGTTCAACAAACGAAGGAATGTTGACTTTCCACAGCCTGAAGGGCCAATAAGGCCAGTCACGGTGTTCTCTGGAAAGTGCAGCGACACATCTGCCAGTGCATGGTGCTTGTTGAACCATGCATGAACCCCAACGGCCTCGAGGCCGCCACGTCGAGACACTTCCAGATTGCCCGCATTACGTTGCGTGCGATCTTCAATTACTCCAGAATCTGTCGGAGCAGAAGGAACAATGACCTCTGACGATGTCTCGTTGTTGATGTTGTTATCCATGGTCTGACTACTTTCGACGTAGACGGGTACTAAGTGTGCGCGTAATGGCGAACAAGATGAAGACAACCCCAAGCAAGACGAGTGATCCGCCCCATGCTCGAGTAGTTGCATTGGCATCTCCCAAACCGAGGCTTGAGAAAATATAGATAGGGAGACTTGCAATTGGTTCAGTGATGTTGGTGCTCTTGGCAACAAAATAAGACGATGTCAAAATGAGTGGGGCGGTCTCTCCAACAACGCGAGCGATTCCCAAAACAGCCGCAGTTACTAAACCAGAGGCAACGGTGGGCAGGACAACGCGGAAAGTTGTGCGAGCTTGTGTTGCACCCAACGCGTAGCTTGCTGAACGAAGCTCGTCGGGAACAATCTTTAGAACTTCTTCTGAGGTTCGCGCCACTGTTGGCAGCATCAAAATGACCAACGCCAATGAGCCTGCAATTGCACTGAATCCGCCGAAAAAGAGCACCACGGTGGAGTACACGAACAACCCAGCAACGATGGAGGGAACACCACTCATAGCTTGCGTAAGGAAACGCACCATCTTTGCAAAACGGCCCTTGATTTCCACTACATAAATAGCTGCAAGAACTCCAAGTGGAACGGCAATGACAGATGCAAGAAGCACCATCACCAGTGTTCCAATAATTGCGTGCGCCACACCGCCGTATTGCAACAAATCGCTGGAAGGCGTGATTCGCATGTCGTCAGTGAGGTACTTGGCATGAAAGGCCTTCGAGCCGTTTCTAAAAACGGTAACAAAAATTGATACCCACGGAATGGCGACAGTGGCAAAGGCGACCGACACAAGCGAAGTAGCAATGCGATCACTCGACACATTCCATCCGTGCCGCGCCGAACCGACAAATGCAATAAACGGCACTGCAATTGCAAGCCCGACATACCAACCCAAGAAACCGCTCAGACCGGTGATCGAATTTGCAATAAATCCAAACCCTCCAGACAGAACGAGAAGAACGACGATGCGAAGTGCTGTGCTACGCGAATGATCCCATGGTCGACGCGGCACAGGAACGACATCAGAGATTTGATACGTGGTCATACAATTTTCCTAGATCTGTTGACAATGACCGTGGCCAAGAAGTTCACTGCAAGGGTGACGAGGAACAACACCAGACCAGCTGCCATGAGCCCTTTGATTTCATAGGCAGACGCTTCACCAAACTTGGTGGCGATGAGTGATGCAACGTTTCCACCAGCAGATGCGAGGATTTTGAAATTCACCTCAAACACCAAGTTCAAGGTGAGATACACGGCAATGGTTTCTCCAAGCGCACGACCCAAGCCGAGCATTGCACCACCGACTAGACCGCTTCTACCGAAAGGCAACACAACTGTTTTAATTCCACCCCACTTGGTTCCACCGAGTGCGTATGTGGCATCAACCAGATCTCGCGGCGCCTGGCCGTACACCTCGCGCGCCACCGACGTGACGATGGGAAGAATCATGATGGACAGCAGTAGACCGGCAAGAAATGGTGAGCGACCAAAGATAGGTGTGCGCACAGCGAACAATGGAATCCAGTCGAGATATTTGTTCAGTGTGGCAGACCAGTCCTCTACCAATGGCAACAGAACCACATAGCCCCAGATGCCATAGATGACCGAAGGAATGGCAGCTACTAAGTCGAGCAGTGCAGTGAGTGCAGTGCGCAAGAAGCGGGGTGAGTAGTACTCAATGAAGAGCGCGGACGCCATTGCGAACGGAACAGCGATAACAATTGCAATACATGCAGTGATGATGGACCCCACCAACATGGCAGCGATACCAAAAGTTGCAGTAGACGTGTCTTCAGGATTCAAAATTTCCCATTTGGAATTCGTTATGAATCCAAAACCAAAATCTGAAAAAATTTCAAATCCGCGATACAGCAAAAACGCTGCAATCATCACAAGAACGACCAGCGAGAACAGTGCCGCGGAAGAAACGAATCCGCGGAATGCCTTGTCGATTGGGGTGTAATAGGCCCTGATGTCGCGCTGGTCTGGCGGAGTCTCCAACGTTTGCACACACAAAGTCTCCCAGCGCTACCTGTACCCCAATAGACGTCACGGTGAACGGAAGGTGAACAGGTAGATGAATTCTTTTATGACGTGGAATCAGCCGCCGAGGTAGGCGGCGCGAACTGCGGGATCGTCGAGCAGAGCCTGGCCCGACCCATCCTTCACCATGTACCCGGTTTCCAAGACATACCCGCGATGCGCCACGCGAAGGGCCTGGGTGGCGTTTTGCTCCACCAGCAACACAGAAATTCCCTCTGAGTTGATCTGCTTGATGATTTCAAAAATCTGGGCAATCAACATCGGGGCAAGGCCCATGGATGGCTCGTCGAGCAACAATAGACGTGGGCGGCTCATGAGTGCACGACCAATGGCGAGCATCTGTTGCTCACCACCAGACAGGGTTCCACCCAACTGGGAGATTCGCTCCTCTAAACGCGGGAACAGATGAAACACGTGCGCAAGGTCTGCCGCTTTTTGGGAGGCGTCGCCACCGCGCACGTACGTACCCATTTCGAGGTTTTCGCGAACAGTCATGCCTGGGAAGATGCCGCGTCCCTCTGGGGCCTGACAAATACCCAACTTCACGCGATCATGCGGGGCCATCTTGGTGATGTCTTGCCCTTCAAACTTCACAGAGCCTTGCGTGACTGTGCGGACACCAGAGATAGTTCGCATGGTGGTGGTTTTGCCCGCACCATTTGCGCCAATGAGTGTGGTGATTTCGCCCTCGCCCACTCCGAAGGAAATTCCCTTCAGAGCTTCAATGCGGCCGTAAAACACATGGAGATCTGAAACTTCAAGAAGCATTGTCATCCACTCCTAGGTAGGCCGCAATGACGTCGGGATTGTTTCGAACGTCTTCTGGTTTTCCGTCGGCAATCTTCTTGCCGAAATCAAGAACTGCAACACGGTCACTGACCTTCATCACGACATTCATGTCGTGTTCAATCAGCAACACGGTGTAGCCCTGTTCACGAATCTTGAGAATTAACTCATTCAACTCTTGCTTTTCTGCAGGGTTAAAGCCAGCTGCTGGTTCGTCGAGACAGAGCAACTGTGGTTCTGTTGCCAATGCGCGAGCAATTTCCAAGCGACGTTGATATCCGTATGGCAAGTTGCGAGCAGCATTGTTGGCGCGGTCTGCAATGCCCATGAAAGTGAGAAGTTCCATGGAACGCTCACGAGCTTCGTTTTCTTCGCGGCGCTGACGTGGTGTTCGAAGAATTGCGCCGCCCACAGATGATTTCTTTCGAGCATCAGCTCCCACCATCACGTTTTCCAGCGCAGTCATTTGCGAGAACAAACGAATGTTTTGGAAGGTACGGGCAATTCCTGCCTTCGTGATGTGATGGCGCTTCAAGCCTGTAATTGATTGGCCATTAAATGTGACCGTACCGATTGTTGGCGAATACACACCAGTCATCACGTTGAAGCAGGTGGTCTTACCGGCACCGTTGGGGCCGATGAGGCCGAGAATCTCACCTCGGGCGATTTGCAGGGTGACCTCACTTAATGCAGTGACGCCACCAAATTGCATTGTGACGTTATTGAAATCAAGAAGGATTTCACTCATTGCGCCACCTCCCCTGCATCACTAGACCTAGAGCGTTTCTTGTGCTCGTCACCGACACGTTTCGGCAGAATTCCTTCTGGCCGGAATACCATCATGAGAACAAGTACAACTCCAAACACAAACACGCGCTTGTCTGCAAAGTTACGAAGGCGTTCTGGAACATAAGCCACAAGAACACCGCCAAGAATGGCGCCATACATGTTTCCTGAACCGCCAAGAACTACTGCCGCTAGAAACAAAATGGACAATTGCAAGGGGAAGTTATCTGGGTTAATGAACCCGACTTTTCCAGCGTAGTGCACGCCGGCAAGACCACCGACGGCAGCACCAATGGTGAACGCCCACAGTTTGAACTTGAATGTGTTGACACCCATAAGTTCTGCTGCATCTTCGTCTTCACGAATCGATACCCATGCACGGCCAACTCGGGAATACTCAAGGCGATGCAGCACAAACACCACAATCAGCACCAGAGTCAAACCCAGATAGAAGTACGGCTTGGGGTCAAGTACGCCAAACTTCAAACCGAACATTGATGGTGGCTTCTTAATCTTGCTGATACCGCGACTTGCACCTAGCCAGTCCATGTTCTTGGCAGTGAGACGAATAATTTCACCAAAGCCAAGTGTGACAATGGCGAGATAATCGCCGCGCAAACGAAGTGTTGGCGCACCTAACACCACACCAAAAATCATTGACACGACAACAGCAATGGGCAATGACAACAACCATGGCAAGTTGCCATGAGCACTAGTGAGAATTGCGGTGACATAGGCACCGACGGCGTAGAAGCCGACATAACCAAGGTCGAGAAGGCCCGCGAGGCCAACTACAACATTGAGCCCCAATGCCACCAACACGAAAATGATGACCTGGTCGTTGAGGACCGTGGAGAACTGGGTTCCCGGAGTGTCCACAATTTGACCAATCACTGGGATCTCTGGCCAGAATGGCGCCAAGTACAACGCGATGATAACAACGGCATAGAACGAATACTTTTGCCACTTGTTCATTCCGTGGAATGCATCACCAAATGAATCTGCTCCGCGGCGAAGTGAGGAAACAATTGCGTTAGCCATTTCTATACACGCGCCTTTCCAAGAGACTCACCAAGTAGTCCTGTAGGACGGAACATAAGAACGATGAGAAGAACCGTAAATGCAATGACGTCTTTCCATTGACCGCCAAAGATGGCAGAGCCATAGTTCTCAACGAGACCAAGAACAAGGCCGCCAAGAAGAGCGCCCTTTAAGTTTCCGATACCGCCTAGAACTGCGGCCGTAAAACTCTTCACACCGAGAATAAACCCAATGTTGAAGCGGGTCTGGTCATAGACCAAGGTGAACAACATTGCTGCACCGCCTGCCATCACTCCACCGAGGGCAAAGGTAACGATGATGATCATGTCAACGTTGACACCAAGAATTCGTGATGTTTCCGCATCCTGTGCAACAGCGCGAACACCACGACCCAAGCGAGTTTTGTTCACAAACAATGTGAGGGCTGTCATCATTAGCAAGGCGCCCACAATCACAATGACATAGTCAATTCGTACGTTAGTACCGAACAGATTGAACAAGGTTTTCTTCTCAAGAATTCGGGCTGTTTGGTACTGATCGCGACCATGCTTGCCCCACACGCCAACTGCTTCTGCAATCGCAGTGGAAGCACCAATGGCCGAAATAAGGAAAGCGAGTCGAGGTGCTTGGCGTCCGCGCTTGAAGATTCGCAGATAGCTGTATGCAATAGGTGCGGTCAACGCAAGAGAAATGATTGCATTTAGTTTTGTGTCGTCAATGAAAACTAAAGAAATAATGAATGACGTCAGGAAGGCAAGCACAATGGCGCCAACTCCTTCGCCATTTCCGCGGAGCGGACGATATGCCACACGTTCCAGCAGCACCGCACTGACGCCAGAGAACAACATGGCGGCAATCAAGATGACGACTAAGAAGAAAATCAACGTCATCCCTGTGCGATACGGGTAGTTGCCGTCTTCAAGCAATGGAATATTCAGAAACTGCGATGATGCAAGCAGTGAGCCAAACGTGCCCACCATAAAAATTTCAGAGTGCGCAAAGTTGATAAGGCGCAAGACGCCATACACCAATGTGTAGCCAAGCGCTACCAGCGCATAAATAGAACCAAGCGCCAAACCGGTGACGGTGAGGTCCCAGAATGTTCGAAAAATGAGCCAATCAGGCATGTGGAATTCCAGCTCTCTTAATGGACAAGTTCAAATATGAGGTAATAAGAGCCTAGATAGAACAGACGGCCGAGGAACAATGTTCCCCGACCGTCTGCTTCTGATCTACGAAGTAGTCCCGAAGGATTTACTCGATGAGGCCGATGCCCTTGATGGCGCCGTCCTTGATTTCGTAAGCGTAAACAGCCGAGCCAGTGACTTCGCCTGTTTCATCCCACTTGAGCTGCTTGGTCACACCAGCTGCGTCGTATCCATTGATGAATTCAAGAATGTCGGCGCGAGTTGTCTTGCCGTCCTTGATTGCTGCAATGAACACTGATGCTGCGTCGTATGCCTCTGCTGCATAGGTTGCTGGATCTTCACCGTCGAACTGCTCTTGGAATGCTGCGAGGAATTCTGGGTTGGTGTCGTATGGTGCGCAGGTGCAGGTAAGGATTGCGCCTTCTGCTGCTGGGCCACCTGCTTCAATGAAGCCCTTATCGAGTGTTCCGTCACCTGAGTAGAACTGAGCTGTTACGCCAGCGTCTGCCATTTGCTTTGCAAGCTTGCCAGCTGCTGCGTAGTAACCACCGAAGAACACTGCGTCAACGCCTGCGTCCTTAGCTGCGGTGATGATTGCTGAGTAGTCAGATGCTTCTGGGTCAAGACTGTTGAGCTCAACTGCCTTGTCGCCAAGTGATTCCTGAACGATGTCAGCAAGACCCTTGCCGTATTCAGAGTTGTCGTCGACAACGCCGACCTTCATCTTGCCATCAGCAATGATCTTTGCTGCAGCGCCTGGACCCTGCTTGTCGTCACCTGCAAGTGCACGGTGGAAGATGTCCCAACCATTTGTTGACAGAGCTGGGTTTGTTGCTGAAGGAGTAATGATTGGTAATCCTGCTTCTTCAAACTTTGGGTTCACAGCTGCAGACTCACCAGAGAATGCAGGTCCAACGATTCCAACAACACATGGATCTGCAATTGCCTTGTCGGCAAGTGCTGGAGCCTGGTCTGGGTCGCCCTGTGAGTCGTATGCCTCAACAACAAGCTGGCTGTCTGCGTTCTCGGCGTTGTGTTGTGCAACAGCGAGGTCGAGACCCTTCTTGATGTTGATGCCAAGGTTTCCTGCGTCGCCTGTGAGTGCGCCAAAGAATGCAATCTTCAAGTCACCTTCACAACCGTTGCCGGAAGCTTCGTCGTCACTGCCACCGCAGGCAACGCCTACAAGTGACAGAGCGAGCAATGTTGCGCCAACGCGCAGCACACTCTTCTTCATGTGTTTTCCCCTTTAAGGAATGAATGGCGGGAACCCGCCGTTACTGGGTAGTAGAGAAAAACTACCTGCATATGAGTCCCAACTCAATGGTTGGCGAGATGTTCCGCCAACTTCACTACGTCTCCATAAGAGTTGTACAGAGGGGCAAATCCGAACCTCATGAGGTCTGGTGGGCGGAAATCGGCGATGAGGCCCTGTGAAGCCATGGACTCCACGAGGGCCTTGCCCCCAGCAAACCCAAGCGCCACATGACTTCCGCGGGATTCAGCCCCCCTCGGGCTGGCCAGGGTGAAACCCCTTGCGGCCAGTTTCTGGTCAAACAAATCCACGAAGAACGAGGTGAGACCCATGCTTTTTGCCCTCAGGTCGGCCATGGAGACATACGAGAAAACCCCCATAGCGGCCTCTAACGACTTCATGCTCAGCACGTTGGCGGTACCAGTCAGGAATCGAGAAATACCACGGGCGGGTCTGTAGTTCACCTCAAATTCGAATGGGTCCGCATGACCCCACCAGCCCTGAAGCGGCTGGCCGGCCTCTTCTAATAGTCGTGGAGCCGCGTAAATGAACGCTGGCGCACCTGGACCACCGTTTAAATATTTGTAGCCACACCCCACCGCAAAATCTGCATCGAGAGACGTGAGATTGATGGGCACGGCGCCTGCCGTGTGCGCAAGATCCCACACCATCAATGCACCATTGTCATGCGCGGCTTGCGTGATTGATGCGGCATTCAGAATGTGTGCACTTCGATAGTCAACATGGGTTGCAGTGACCACTGCGGTTGATGACGAAATTGTTGAGATGATGTCTGCTGCTGGAACAGCTTTCAATGTCAACCCGCGTTGGTCTGCAACGCTTTGTGCAATGTAGATATCAGTTGGAAAATTATTGATATCAATCACAATTTCGGTACGACCAGGACGAAGAGCAACAGCGGCGTGAAGTGCCTTACTCAAATTGATAGATGTGTTGTCTGCGGCAATAACAGTGTTGGGTGCAGCACCAATGAGTGGTGCAATCATGTTGCCCACTCGTGCTGGCATCGCCAACCAATCTTCATTCCATGAACGAATAAGCCGTTCACGCCATTCAAACTCAATCGTGCGGTTCAGCACTTCGCGAGACGCAAATGTCAGTGGTCCTAAAGAATTTCCGTCGAAATACAGTGTTCCGTCTGGGATGTCGAAATGTCCGCGCATAGATGCCAAAGAATCTGCTGCATCTAACTCATGTGCGCGTTCACGTGCTTCTGCAAAACTCATCTGTTGTTGCCCTTCAAAATTCCGATGACCCAGTCTCCCACGGTGGTACCGCTTCGCAAAAGGTCATATGGCAAATTGAAATGATCACGATGTGGCACGACTTCTATCTCAACGTTTGCGCCGACAGATTTCAGTAGCTTGCCAAATTCCTTGTTCTGACGAATGAATTCATCTGATTCATGCTGACCGACGGCTAACAGTGCGTCACCAACTGGCGCAACAACAGGAAGCAATTGTGGGCTGACGGTCCTTGCCGAGTCAATGGTGAGATGAAGTGGATCATTTGTTGGGGTCCGCACGATGGGGCGCACATCGTAAATGCCACTGAGAAGAGCGATCCCGTTCGTCTTTTCTCTCACGTCCGGATTCCGAACACACATCGCAGTTAGATGCGCTCCAGCGCTACACCCTGCAATCACCACACGCGATGGTGCAAGTTCTTTTATGACCCTCAAGACATCGCTGACACATTCATTAATAATCTGTTCAACTGTGGCATGCGGAGCCAATGTGTATTCCACAGCATGAAGAGAGACACCAAGTTGTTGTGCATCAGCCGCATTGAACAATGAATCATTTGCAGACAACCGTTGCCAATAACCACCGTGTATGTAAATGAGCAGTGGTGCGCCAACACTGGTTAATGCCGCACGTCGAAATGGTGCACTGAGTTGCTCATAGTCACTGAGATATTGATCGAGTGGCTGAAGCGCAAACCGCGATGGTGAGTACTGAAAGTCAACATCCTCATCGGATGCAGTTATCCAATCAAACTGGCTCACTGAAGTGGACGACTTCCTGCCACTGTGGTGCGGTGCAGTTCTCGACGAAATCCTGCGTAGTCGTTCAGTGCATAGTGCTGTGTTGATCGGTTATCCCAAATTGCAAGATCACCTACTGTCCACTTGTGACGCACAGAAAATTTTGCGTCTGTTGTATGTAAGTGCAACCAGTCGAGCAGTTCTTTCTTTTCTGGCCCGTCAATCCCAAGAAGATCCCGGACATACGCACGATTAAAAAAGAGAATCTTCTTTCCAGTTTCCGGATGAGTGGTGATGAGTGGATGCAGTGACACATCGTTGGCAGATTCATCACACACAATGTTCATTCCGGACAATCCAGAGTGAATGAATTGCAACTTCGGCGAGTATGCATCGCGAGCCGTATGAACTGCTTGTAGTGATGAAAGTTTTTCTTTCATATCGGGCGATAGCGCCCCGTATGCCGCGGCCATGCACGACCACAACGTGTCTCCGCCGTACGGAGGAATATCGAGTGCATGCAGAATCGTGAATGACGGTGGCGACGACAAGAAGCTGAAGTCACTGTGCCACGCCCCACCAAAGTTGAACGCGTTGCCATCGCGAGCTTCTTTCAACACTTTGATGACTTCTGGATGATCTGGGCTGGGTTCAATAAATGGAGACTCTGCCGCTGGACCGAATCGATGCGAGAACTCGACCTGCTGTGCTACCGCCAGATTCTGTTGTGGCAAGAACACCACCCCGTGTTCACACGCAAGAGCTCGCAGTTCAACAAACTCCGAATCGGAAAGTTGATTGACATCTATACCCGTGACGCGGGCACCCAAGACTCCGGTTAAACGCTCCACCTGCATGACACCACCGTAGAACATGCACACCACTCGGTCACGAGGCGCTCACATGTGCCAACATCTACGCATGGCTTTTCGAGACGGCGATGGATGGGTGCACTGTATTCAGTGCGATGCCCGCCACTGGGGCCGTTTTGGAGCCGCGGGCTTGTTGTTGGTGCGAACGGACCTCTCCCCTGTTTGTGTCCTTCTTCAATTGCGTGCAAGTTGGGTGCACGGCGGTGGAACGTGGGCGCTTCCTGGTGGCGCGCTTGATTCTCATGAAAACCCCGTCATCGCTGCCGCCCGTGAAGCTCATGAAGAGGCAGGCATCGATCCAGATGTTCTGGACTTCAAGATTGTGTTCACGGACGACCATGGCAACTGGCAGTACCACACTGTTATCGCACACACCGATGGCGACATTGGCGAGTTTGAAGCCAACGCCGAATCTGAAGACTTGCAATGGGTTCCCATTGACAATGTTGGCGGATTCAATTTGCATCCAGGTTTGCGCGCAACGTGGACACAATTAATTGATCACGTGAAATCATCACTCGCGTAGGACCACCCCACTCATGCAAAAGCGATTAGTCACCGTTCTTCAATGTGCCAGTGCGTTGGGCGCCATGAGTTATGGCGTGATGTTTACTGTGCTTGACGACTACCGCAATGAATACGGAATATCCGAATCCAAATTAGGTCTCATCGTGGCATCTGGTTTTGTCGCTGCATTCCTTGCCAACATGTTTGTTGCACCAATTGCAGACAAGGGGTTTGCGCGGCGACTGGTGTCGCTTGGTCTCATTGCTCAAGTGATTGGCTGCCTCGTGATGGCATTCGGAACATCATTCTTGGTGTTACTACTCGGCCGCTTTCTCACTGGTATCGGCAGTGGCGCCGCAGATCCTGCATTACGTCGGATCATCATCCTCGCTAACCCGAATGAAATGGGTTCGAACTTGGGTCGCATTGTTTCTGCCGGAGTTGCAGGTTTTGCGCTGGGGCCCGTTATTTCTGCAGTAACAGTTGAGTCACTTGGTCTGGCGAGCCCTTTTCTGATTGTGGCGGGAAGTCTTGTCATCGTCTTCTTCCTTCTCGCACGCATTCATGTGAATGAAGCATCCCGCGACGAAGCTCCAACACAACGATTTGCATTCGACCTTCTTTTCGTTCGCCCTATAGCAGGCGTCATCATCATTGGGCTGGCGTTGTACGTGATGATTGGAACATTCGACGCAGTGTGGTCTCTCATGATGGATGACATCAACGCACCAGACTGGGTGGCCAGCGTTGGCATTACTGTGTTCGCTCTTCCAATGATGTTCTTGGCGCCGCTTGGTGGACGACTCACTCAAAAATACGGACCGTTTCGCGCGTGTATTTCCGGCTTAACAATTGCCGCTGTGTTCATGGTGATGTATGGAACGTTGTCGTCGCCGTATCTCATGTTGGGTGTGGGCGTACTTCACGGAATCGTCGATGGTCTCACCATCACTGGCGGTTCAGCGGCACTTGCAATGGTGGCGCCCGCAAACAGGCTCGCGTCTGCGCAAGGCGTGTACACAGGCACCATCACACTGTCAGGTGGTCTTGCAGCAGGTCTTGCCGGCGCTACATACGATCACATAGGTCAGAGCACGTACATTGTGTGCGCTGCCATCATGATTTTTCTCATCTACTCAGGCGCATTTCTTGCACGCCAGTATTTGGGAATTAGGGCTGGTTCTCCTCAGCCCTTGCTCGCCGACTGAATGGCGTTCCATACATTGATAGATGTGCATGGCATATCAATATGTGTGACGCCCAAATGACTGACTGCGTCAATCACTGCATTATGAACAGCTGGTGTTGCACCAATTGTTCCCGCCTCACCGATTCCCTTTGCACCAAGTGGATTGCGTGGCGTCGGTGTTTCCATGGGAACACGTTCAAAACTTGGGAGTTCAGCAGCAGAGATAATTCCGTAGTCAGCAAGGTTTGACGTAATGGGGTTTCCATCTGGGTCATATGCAACAACTTCCAGAAGTGCTTGCGCAACTCCTTGCGCAATCCCGCCGTGAACTTGACCATCAACAATGAGTGGGTTGATGATTGTTCCAGCGTCATCGCATGCAATGTGGCGAACCACCCCCACTGCGCCAGTTTCAATGTCCACTTCCACAACACACACATGTGATCCAAATGGGAATGTTGCACCTTCGGGAACGTAATCCACTTCAGCCTCCAGAGGAGCATCGATACCCACCATCAATTCACTCCACGTGCGCATTGGCGCTGGTGAACCAACAACATGGAATCCACCACGGACCGTGTCGATAACAACGTCTTCCACTGCGGCTTCCAGCAAATCGGCCGCACGTTGACGCGCTTTCTCAATCACCGAATCTGTTGCCAACTTGACAGCTGAGCCACCAACTTGCAGTGAACGTGAACCGCCGGTGCCGCCACCGCGAACAATGTCGTCTGTGTCGCCAAATCTAAATTCAATCTTGTCGAACGGAATTCCTGTTGCATCAGAAACCAACATTGCCCATGCCGTGTGGTGGCCTTGTCCGTGCGACGACGATCCGGTGCGGATGATGGCGCCGCCGTTACCCGTAATCTCAACGGAGCCGTAATCACCTGACCCCATGGGATTAGTGGTTTCAACATACGACGCAAGTCCGATCCCAAGTTGCAACGCATCACCACTTGCACGACGTCGCGCTTGTTCTGCTCGCAGTTCTTTGTATCCAGCAGCCTCTAATGCTTTGTTCAGTGCGGCTTCGTATTCACCGGAGTCGTACTTTGCACCCATGGATGTAGTGAGCGGGAAGGCCGACGGCGCTAAGTAGTTCTTGCGGCGAACATCGGCTGGGTCTACACCACAGACACGCGCAAACTCGTCGATGGTGCGTTCAATAGCCGCCGTTGCTTCCGGACGCCCAGCGCCTCTATAGGCAACCGTTGGTGTTGTATTCGTAACAACCGAGTGCGATTCAAATTGCACATTTGCAATGTCGTACACCCCGCTTGCCATGAGGCGAGTCATGAACGGAAGAACGGCACCAGCCTTTGCGTATGCACCTGCATCTTGCAGTACATCAAGCCTGTATGCGGTGATGCGCCCGTCGCGTGTTCCACCCATACGAGTTCTTTGTCTCTGACCGCGACCATGACCCATTGACAACATGTTCTCGGTACGCGTCTCTGTCCAACGCACAGGTGCGCCAAGTTTGCGAGTGGCCCATCCCACGATGATCTCTTCGGCATACACACCAGACTTCGCACCAAAGCCGCCACCAACGTCTGGCGTGATAACGCGAACTTGTTCTTTCTCTAATCCGAGTGCGTCTGCCAAACCGTCACGAGCGCCATGAGCACCCTGACTACACGCCCATTGAGTGAGTCGCTGACCATCCCACACTGCAGCACACGAACGCACTTCCATTGGCACGGGTGCAACTCGTTGATTCTCAATGACGAGGTCTACCACTACGTCGCAATCGGCAAAGATGTCCTCGTTGCTAGCACTTGCAAAAGTGAGAACAACGTTTGACTCTGCATTTGGATGCAGAAGGGTCTCACCGCGGAATGATTCATCCAAATCCAACACCACTGGCAAGAACTCGTAATCAACAATGACAGTCTCCGCGGCATCCGTTCCAGAAGTCTTATCTGTGCTAACAACGACGGCCACAATGTCGCCAACAAAACGAACAGTGTCCACCGCAACGAATGGAAAACGAATTGCCTTATTCATGAAAGCATGCGCTGGTGGTGCAGGCTCTAGATCAATGTCTGCTGCAGTCCAGACTGCAACGACGCCTGGCATTGCACGTGCTTCATCTGCATCAATAGAAACTATTTTCCCGTGCGCCACAGATGATCGAACAAAAGTGAGGTGTAACGCCTCTGGCAAATCTAGGTTGCCAATGTAAGTGCCTTCGCCCGTGAGAAAACGTGGGTCTTCAACGCGTACAACTCGTGTTCCAAGAATGCTCACGCCGACCAACCACCGTCAACGATGAACTCTGACCCAGTGGAATATGCGCTGTCATCGCTTCCGAGATACAGCGCCAAACGCGCAACGTGAATCGGTTCCGCTTCGTAACCAAGTGGAATTCGAGTACGTACTGCCTCGCGAACTCCTTCTCCTGCCGCGTCAAACGTTTGCAACATCGGCGTATCAATAATTCCTGGATGGATCGAATTCACACGAACTCCAAATGGCGCAAGCTCCTTTGCAACGCCTTTTGTCATTCCGCGCACTGCCCACTTGCTGGCACCATAAGCCAAAAAGCCTGGTGTTCCATTGAGGCCAGCTACTGACGAAATGTTGATGATGCTTCCGGTCTTTCGTTGCACCATGTGTGGGGCAACAGTTTTCATACCCAAGAACACGCCTGTGACGTTGATATCCATCGTTCGCTCGAACATGGCCAGCGATGTGTCAAGAACGCTTCCTCGCTCAAAAATTCCAGCGTTGTTCACAAGGATGTCGATCTGCCCAAATGCTGAAAGAGATTCCTTCAACACCACATCCCAATCGGCCTCACTTGTGACGTCGTGATGTAAGAAGATGCACTGCTTTCCGTCTGCAGACAGACGGGCAGCGGTCTTCTTCCCGTCTTCGTCAAGAATGTCGGTGATCACAACTCGTGCACCTTCATCGATGAAGAGCTGTGCTTCAGACGCACCCATACCGCGAGCTCCGCCGGTGACGAGAGCCACTTTTCCTTCAAGACGTGATTTACCCATAGGAGAGTTCTACTCCATTTGGCTAATGCTTCACTACCCCTGCTTTGTCCTCTGAACGAATTTGTAGAAC
>JBMTEX010000017.1:0-24868 GCA_049433485.1 Ilumatobacteraceae bacterium
CTCAGAAGTTGCAAGTTGTCGGACCGTGCAGGTTCCCGCATTCTTTTCATCTTCTCCAACAATGACGGCGAATGTTGCGCCACATCTATCGGCGGCCTTCATCTGAGACTTCATGCTGCGACCATCAAAGGCGCGGTCGGCCGTAAAACCAGCTGCCCTAGCCGCCTCACACAACTGAAGAGCCGACATTCCATCAACCGCATCAACGAAGAACACATCAATTGTTGGTGATCCAACAGAAAAGACTTCTTCGCTATCACACGCGAGCAATGTACGGTCGACACCAAGCGCAAAACCAACACCTGCAGTTGCTGGACCACCGAGATCTTCTACGAGTCCGTCATAGCGGCCGCCACCGCCGATAGCGGTTTGGGCGTTATCGAGCGATGTAGAAACAAACTCAAAGACAGTGCGCTGGTAATAATCGAGACCGCGCACAAGACCTGGAGCAAGCGTGTAAGGGATACCCAATGCATCGAGACCATTGATGACTTTTTCAAAATGCTGTTGTGCGTCAGGCGAAAGAAAATCTTTGATGGTGGGTGCCCCAGCAATGACGCGCGCATCTTGTTCTCGCTTTGAATCCAGCACCCGCAGTGGATTTTTCTCGAGAGTAGCGACCGCTTCGTCTGACAGTTCAGACGAGTGACCAGAGAGATATGTGTGCAAAGCGTTGATGTATGCCTCGCGATCACTGGGGTCTCCCAAAGAATTCACCAGCAGTTCAACTTGAGTCAGTCCAAGAGCTCTGAAGAACTGCCAACCCAATGCGATGACTTCAACGTCGAGCAACGGGTCCGTCGCCCCGAGAACTTCGATGCCTACTTGATCAAATTGGCGGTACCGACCAGCTTGTGCTTTCTCGTATCGAAAGTTGGAACCCGAGTACCACACCTTCCACGGCGTGGTGGGCCGGTGTTGTGCGAATGCTCGACAGATTCCTGCCGTGTGCTCTGGACGTAGCGCGATATGGCGCCCACCTTTGTCCTCAAAGTCGTACATCTCTTTTGTCACCACATCGGTGGCATCACCAAGCCGCAGGAAGACGCCAAGCTCTTCAAACATTGGCGGAATAATGCATTGATACCCCGCCGACTCCACTGTGTCTGCGAAGACAAAGGTAAAAAGTCGCCACCGACCAGCATGGGGCGGAAGGATGTCGCGAGTCCCTGGACTGGTTTGAAATGACGGCACGACAGGAAAGGCTAGTCGGGGTGACCGCCGGGCACGATGCGATATGCGTCGTAGACCGAGTCGATGGACTTGATGACCCTCAAAACAGACTCCAAATGGTTCGGGTCTGCGAGCTCGAACTCGAATCGCATCTTGGCCACACGATCTGACCCCGTGTGGGTGCTGCACGCCACAATGTTGACGTGCTGTTCCGAGAGTGCGTTGGATACATCTCGCAAGAGTCTGCTTCTATCGAGCGCCACCACTTCCACCCCGGCAGTGAACATAGTGCCCGGCGTTGCTCTCGACCATTCAACATCGATCGTTCGAGTGGGTTCATCCACCATCAAGGTGACGGCATTGGCACAGTCGGCACGATGCACGCTGACACCTCGGCCCTTTGTGACAAAACCGAGAATGTCGTCTCCGGGAACAGGAGTACAGCACCGCGATAGTCGCACCAACACATCTTCCAAACCCTCCACATGAATTCCAGTTGCACTGCGGCGTTCAGTGTGCGGGCGGTCAACACGCATGGGCAGCGCTAATTGTTCGTCGCTATCTTCTCGACGAACGGCACGACCAATTCGTTGCGCAAACCCTCGTGCAGACACGTGATGTTCACCAATTGCGGCAAACAATGTGTCGAGGTCAGAGATATTCAGAGCTTCAAGTTCTTGCAAGAATGCGTCGCTGGTCCAGATGCGCTGAACAGGAAGTCCTTCCCTGCGTAGCTCGGCAGTGAGTTCTTCTCGACCTGATTCCACCATATCTTCGCGACGCTCACGTGTGAACCAATTCTTGATCTTGTTACGTGCGCGTGGTGATTGAACAAATCCGAGCCAATCTCGAGATGGTCCTGCATCGTCAACTTTTGACGTGAAGATTTCACATGTATCGCCAGACCCGAGTCGGGAATCGAGCGACACCAGTCGACCATTTACTCGTGCACCAACACAGGCATGCCCCACTTCCGTGTGAACTGCATATGCGAAGTCAACTGGCGTTGAATTCAACGGCAATGTAATGACACGACCTTTAGGGGTGAAGACAAAGATTTCCTCTTGTTCAAGGTCACTCTTCAGACCTGCCATGAATTCGTTGGGATCAGTGATATCGGATTGCCAATCGATAATTCGATGGAGCCAATCTGAATCCGCGCTATTCGTACCTTCTTTATATGCAAAGTGTGCCGCCACTCCCCACTCCGCGCGTTCATGCATGTCACGTGTTCGAATTTGAACCTCAAGAGGCTTTCCGCCTGGCCCAATAACCGTGGTGTGTAGCGACTGGTACAAGTTGAACTTCGGCATGGCGATGTAGTCCTTGAATCGGCCGACCACTGGACGCCATTTGCCGTGAATACAACCCAATGCTCCGTAACAGTCACGAACACTGTCGACAATGATGCGAACGGCGACTAGGTCGAAAATTTCGTCAAAGTCTTTGTCCTTTTGCACCATCTTTTCGTAAATGCTCCATAGGTGCTTTCCTCTACCCGTGACCTCACCAACAATGTGGACTTCGGCCAAACGGCCCCGCACTTCAGAAATTGCATTTTCAAGATAGACATCGCGTTCGGGCGTTCGACTTGAGACGAGGTGATCTAACTCAGCAAATCGTTTGGGATACAGAGCAGCAAACGAAAGATCCTCTAATTGTTGTTTGATCTCTTGCATACCCAATCGATTAGCGAGTGGTGCATAAATATCAAGAGTTTCCTGAGCGACGCGTTGCTGCTTATCTAGTGGTACACCCGCCAATGTGCGCATATTGTGCAAACGGTCTGCCAGCTTGATGATCAGCACCCGCATGTCGCGAGCCATTGCCACCAACATCTTTCGCATGGTGGCCGCTTGCTGAGCTTCACGAGAATCAAATTGAAGTCGTTCTAACTTGGTCACACCATCCACAAGGCTTGCTACTTCGTCACCGAAATGAAGTTGCACATCGTCCAGGGTGATTTCCGTGTCTTCCACTGCGTCGTGTAATAAGGCTGCCGCGAGAGAAATATCGTCAAGACCAATGTCGGCAACAATTCGTGCCACCGCGATCGGATGGTTGATGTATGCCTCACCCGATGATCGTTGCTGACTGAGGTGGGCAACCCGCGCTGCCTCGTACGCTTTGTTCACCAATGCCACGGATGCCTTGGGATGACGCTTGCGATATGCGGTGAGAAGCGGAGCTATCTCCTCAATGGGCGCACTATGGTGCCGTCTCCACGGAAGAACGCGGTCGGCAGTGGCCATATAGACAGGTTACCTACGGGACTTCTTCCGAGGGCGCGGAGGATGGCTGAGAATTGCATCGACTGCTGGAGTGGCCGATTCCGTGGTCGCCAGCGACTCAGACGAACGAGCCGAGGCACGTCGACTGACAGGGGCACCAGTTGCCATCAGAGTGGCCATGTCGCGACCCAGGCTGAGTTGGCCTCGCTTTGATGCATATTCAGTAGACCGTTCCTTCAGAACTCCCAAGATTGGCGTGGCGATATAGATGGATGAATATGCGCCAGTTGCCATTCCCACAAGAAGAGCAAGTGCAAATTCTTGCAATGCAACGGCACCGAGAACGCCTGATCCAAGAATTAACAAACTGAGTACAGGAAGCACTGCTGCAATGGTGGTATTCAACGAACGCATCAACACCTGGTTCATGGACACGTTCACAATGTCACCGTACGACACTCGAGAACCGGAGAACTTTGATGTGTTTTCGTGCACCTTGTCGAACACCACGATGGTGTCATACAGCGAGAAGCCCAAGATAGTGAGAAATGCCACCACGGTGGACGGTGTGACTTCAAGTTGTAACACCGAATACACGCCAACACTCACACCGACGTCATGAATAACGGCAGCAATTGCACCAGCGGCCATTCGCGACTCAAAACGCCATGCGATAAACAGTGACACCAGCACCAAGAAGACCAGCAGTGCACGAACAGCATTCCAAGTAATGCTGCGACCCCATGTAGCACTCACTTTTTCAAGACTGACTTCTTCAACCTTGACTTTTGCTTTTGTAGCGAGATCATCCTTCACCGCTGTCTCTTGTTCGGCTGTTAGCTCCCCCAGCTGAATTCGGAGACGTTGATCCGAACCAGAACTGAGTGCTTGAATCTTTGCGCTGGACGCCTCCAACTTGTTGTCTTCAAGAATTTCTCGCGCCGTGTCAACCGTCAGCGAACCTGTGGCCGGTAATTCAAAAGCAACGCCGCCCTTGAAATCAATACCGAGGTTGAGTCCTTGAAACAGTAGAGACGCAACGGTGACAACGAGCAAGAGACCAGATGCGACGAAACCGATATTTCGACGACCATAAAAATTGATGGTTGTCTCACCGTGATAGAGCCGATGCCAACGACCAGCCATTACGCCACCTCCACCGATGATTGTTGTCCGCGAACACCCAACACGCGTCCGTTGCTAAACAATCGAGTGCGCGCTAGCAGCAACACTGAGGGACGCGTGAAGAAATAAGACACCACCATGTCGGACAAGGTGGAGAGTCCCAGGAAGAACGCGAACCCGCGCACTGAACCAACTGTGAGCCACCACAGCACCAACGCACCAATAAGTGACGCCGTGTCTGCAATCAATATTGTTCTCCATGCGGCGTCGAATCCTCGGGAAGCAGAGTTGCGCAATGTGCGACCCGCCTGAATATCGTCTTTAAGTTTCTCAAAGAACACCACATAAGAGTCCACCGTGACACCAATGGACACGATGATGCCTGCAGCTCCAGAGAGGGTTAACGCTAGTCCGTTGGTTTTTGATAGCCACGAGACAATGCTCCACATGAGCAGACCAGATACTCCGAGGCCCGCCACCACCACCAAGGCGATGAGACGGTAGTAGAAAATGAGGAAGGCCAGAACGAGTGCAACGCCGAGAATTCCGGAAATGATCGCTGCACGCAGAGAATCCTTACCCAAAGTGGCTGACACGGTTTGAACCGTAGGTGTTTCAAACTGAACGGGAACGGCACCGAATTGAAGAATCTTCTGCAGTTCCTCGGCTTCACTACGAGAGAAATTTCCGGTAATCGACACGCTTCCATTCGTGAATGAAGGAGTTTGTACTTGCGGTGCTGAAATCACTTCGCCGTCTAGGACAATTGCAATTGACTTGGTGGGACATTCTTCGCCGCCGTCGTAGCACTTGCGGGCAAGCGCATTCCAGACATCTTCTCCGGCAGGACCATTTCGCAAATTAGCCACTACAGAGAAACTTCCCGCTTCCACTTGTACGGATGCATCGTTCGAGAACACCTCTCCCGTGGCTTCAGCCGGACCCAGAAGATAAATAAGCCCGTCTTTGCGGCCCGGCAAAATTGTTTGACCAGGTTCCAACCCAGTTTCCGGGTCTGTTTCAGGAACCGTGGTGGTGGATGTCTCGTCTGCACGAGTTCTGCTGCTTCCTACGCCACCAGCGGGAGGCGCCAATGTGGTGGTGGCGCCCTTCACGGTGGTTGTGGTGGCACCAGGGGCGGCGGATGTTGTTGTGGTGAGGTCGGGATTTTCTGCCAGGTTCACCACTGGTCGCAATTCCACTGCACCAGTTCGGCCGATGAGGTCAAGAGCCTCTTGCTGGTCTTTCACACCTGGCAGGTTGACCACAACATTGTTTCCCTGCCGTTGAATCTCAGGTTCTGCCACACCGATGGAGTCGACTCGTTGCCGAATGATGTCAACAGCGACGTTTAAAGCATTTTCTTCAAAATCTCCGACAGGAGTCATGGTGACAGACGCTCCGCCTTGAAGGTCTAAACCAAGCGACGGGGCGTTACCCGCAATGAGGTTGCCAACAAATGCCCCCGAGGCGACAAACAGAATAGAGAGAAGGGGAAATAAAAGGCGACGACGAGACATGAAACAATTTACTTCTTGTCGTCGTCAGTGGCGGTCACTGCTGGAGCCGCTTTGCGAGCCACTGCGGCGCGAGTCACGCGAATTTCGATGCGTTCTTGCTGATGACCATCTGCGATATCGAGCCACACGATGTCACCTTCAATGTCGGACACAAAACCGTAGATGCCAGAGTTCAACACCACTTCGTCGCCAACAGCAAGCGAGGCAGCGAGCGTACGGGCTTCTTTCATACGACGATTCCGTGGACGCAGGAACACGAAATACATGCCACCAAACAGGAGCGCATAGACGACGATGGCCACTACTGGCGAACTGCTATTGGAGGAAGTTTCTGCTGCGAATAATGAAGTCACGGTTGGTCATCCTAGCCCTGAGGCACGATGGGCGACCTGTACGGTTAGCCCCAAATATCGAGAATCGAGCGCCTCAGCGCCTGAAATGTGCCCTCCGAAATGGCATCTTGCATCTGTTTCATCAATGCAATTGTCCAGGCCACATTGTGCACCGATACCAAACGAGCTGCAGTGGGCTCACCTACTTGAGTGAGGTGGCGCAGGTACCCACGGGAGTGGGTGGCACACACCCAACATGAACACGATGGATCAAGAGGGTCATCAGATTCAGTGAACTTCGCATTCTTGATATGCACTTTTCCTTCCGAAGTGAGTGCGGTTCCGTGACGACCAAGTCGTGTTTGCATGACACAGTCGAATTGGTCGACGCCCAGACCCACAGCCGCCACTAAAGACGCCGGGTCGCCCACCCCCAAGAGGTAAAGAGGTTGGTTATCAGGGAGATAACCAATACACGCTGCGATCGATTCCACCATCTCGGTGCGGGTCTCCCCTACGGACAAACCGCCAATTGCATATCCGTCAAACCCAATCTCAGCCGTTCGTTGCGCACTCTCAGCTCGCAAGGCTGCGTCTGTGCCACCTTGCACGATTCCAAACAAGGACTGATCATGACGGCGATGTGCAGACTTTGCCCGAGCGGCCCATGCGCTTGTTCGCTCTAGTGCTAGGCGAACCACTTGTGACTCTGCCGGCAATGACGTACACACATCGAGAACCATCTGAATGTCTGCGCCAATTTTCTCTTGAGTCTCGACAGCAATTTCAGGCGTGAAGCGGTGATAGGACCCGTCATACGTTGACTTAAATGTGACGCCGTCATCATCAACTTTTGGGTCAAGAGAAAACACTTGAAACCCGCCGGAATCAGTGAGAGTGAGTCCGTTCCACGCAGCAAACTTTCCAAGTCCGCCGAACTTTTGCACGATCTCTGCACCTGGTCGCAACATGAGGTGATATGTGTTTCCAAGAACTATCTGAGCCCCGAGTTCTGCATAGTCGTGTGCACTCAAATACTTGATTGCACCTCGGGTACCAACAGGCATGAAGCATGGAGTCCTATATGGTCCACGAAATGTTGTTGCCGTACCGGTCCTTGCTTGACCATCACGAGCGTCAATTTGCAATTCAACTTTGTACATTCACGTCACCTTTTTCACGATGCAACAACATGGCATCTCCAAACGACAAAAAGCGATACTTCTCGCTGATTGCTTCGGAATAGATGCGCCGCCACGCGCCATTGGTAAAAGAACTAATCATCAACAACAACGATGTGCGAGGCATATGGAAGTTGGTGAGAAGAACATCAACAATCTTCCACTCGTATCCGGGAGTAATGAACAATTTTGTACGACCTGAGAGTTCACCAGATGTCATTGCTGACTCAAGTGCACGAGTAGCCGTGGTTCCCACCGCAATGACCCGCTTGGCAGACAAACATGCTGTCAGCGTGTCTTGCGAAACGTTATAGAACTCGGAGTGAATGACGTGGTCAAGTGGATTGTCGACGGAAATGGGCTTGAACGTGTCGAGACCCACCACTAACTCAACTCGCTTAATTACTGCACCGGTGTTTTCAATGCGTTCAATTAACTCTGGCGTGAAATGAAGACCTGCAGTTGGTGCAGCTGCACTTGCTGGATTTTGTGCATAGACAGTTTGATAACGCTCTGAATCTTTCAGTGATCCTCTGATGTACGGCGGCAACGGCATGGAGCCAATCCGTTGAATCAAACCGAGTGGGTCATCATCAGTGATTTCAATAACGAAGGTGTCCCCTGCTTCAGTGCGCGGCCCCACACGAACGACGCGCTTTCCGAAATACTCAAGAACCTCGCCCTCTTTCAGTTTGCGAGCAGGACGAATTAACGCCTCCCATAAACGCGCATCGGGCGATCGCTTTTCCAAGAGCAAAACTTCTGCGGCCCCGCCAGTCTTTCGTTGCAAGGCAAGTCGAGCAGGAAGAACTCGCGTGTCATTCACAACAATGACATCTCCTGGGCCTACGTAGTCAAGAAGATCAGCTACCACGCGATGGTGAAGGTGCTCACCTTGCTGCACAAGAAGTCGAGCAGAGTCGCGTGGTTCGATGGGCTTTTGTGCAATGAGCTCGTCGGGCAAGTCGTAGTCGATGTCCGAAATATGCACGCCGAAAGGTTACGGGCTAGCAAGGTGCGTGCGTGCAGCATCCATTGCAATTCGTCCGCGAGGGGTACGTGCAATGAGACCTAATTGGATGAGAAATGGTTCATACACATCTTCGACTGTTTCTGGTTGCTCCCCGACGGCAATTGCCAATGTGGTGAGCCCAACGGGGCCGCCCTCGAATTGCTCGCACAAACTTCTCAAAATGGCGCGGTCAACTTTGTCAAGTCCTAACTCGTCTACTCCAAAGACCTTTAGTGCTTCGGTTGCGGTTGTGGAATTAATTGTTCCGTCTCCGCGCACCTCGGCAAAATCTCGCACTCGACGCAACAAGCGATTAGCAATACGCGGTGTGCCACGGCTGCGGCGGGCAATTTGTGCAGATGCACCGTCGTCAATAGGCACGTCGAGAATTCGTGCGGCTCGTGAAACAATGGCGTGCAGTTCGTCGTTGTCGTAGAAATCTAAACGCGCAACTAATCCGAATCTGTCTCGAAGCGGTCCAGTGATCATTCCAGTTCTAGTGGTGGCGCCAATCAACGTAAAGCGAGGAAGTGTGAGTCGAATGGATGATGCAGCAGGACCTTTTCCAACGACAATGTCAATTTGAAAATCTTCCATTGCTGGATAGAGGATTTCTTCCACCGAGCGCGATAGACGATGAATCTCGTCAATGAACAACACGTCACCTTCACCAAGCTTGGTGAGAATTGCAGCCAGATCGCCTGCGCGTTCAAGCGCGGGACCACTGGTGACATGCAAAGCCACACCCATCTCGGCAGCAACAATTCCCGCCATGGTTGTCTTGCCCAATCCAGGTGGCCCAGCTAACAAGATGTGATCGGCTGCTTGCCCTCGTTGTTTTGCCGCTCCGAGAACAATGTCCAAATGTTCTTTCAACTCTCGCTGACCAACAAACTCGTCTAATTGTCGAGGGCGCAGACCTACTTCATCTGACACTTCATGCTCAGACGTGGTGAAGGGATCTAAGTATTCATCCCGCACGACGTGCTCCCAACAAAGCAAGCGCATCGCGCAACATTGATTCTGTTCCCTCAGACGACGACAGCTGTCGCATGGTGTCTCGAATTTCCTCAACGCCGTACCCAAGTGCGGTTAACGCTTCACGGACATCGGCGGCAGATGACTGCACTGAATCTCCAGATGTTGTTGCCGGCAAATCATCAATACTTAAGCGAGATTTCAACTCCACCATGAGCCTCTCAGCGGTTTTCTTACCGACTCCTGGAACAACAGTGAGCGCCGCCGTGTCATGAGAAGCAATGACTCCGATCAGTGCTGTTGGTGAATACGTGCCCAAAATTGCCATCGCCATAGCCGGACCAATGCCATGTGTGGCGATGAGAATGTTGAAAGTGTCTCGCTCAATTCGAGAAGTAAACCCATACAGCGTTTGTGCGTCTTCACGAATGTGGTGATGCACATGCAAAAAGGTATTCACGGTTGGCTCTAACTCAGCAAACGTTTGCGTCGTAACTGCACAGAGATAACCAACACCACCAACCTCGACCAACACTGTGGAGGGCGCAAACCGCTCCAGGACAACCCCGCGAAGACTTCCAATCACCGGACACCTCTGGTGAGTGCTGCATCGCGTGATGCATTAAACGGCGCAAGCGAACAATGACATAACGCAATGGCTGCGGCATCTGCGGCGTCAGCTGGTTGCGGAATGTGGTCAAGCGAGAGACGCTGCTGCACCATTCGGCCAACTTGGTCTTTAGTGGCAGCACCCCAACCGGCCACTGTGTTCTTCACCTGTGATGGGGTGTACTGGGCAACATCGCAACCAGCGCGAGCTGCGAGAGCGAGCACAATTCCACTGGCCTGCCCAACAGACATGGCAGTTCGCACATTGTTTTGGAAAAAGACTTGCTCGACAGCCACGGCATTTGGCGAAAACTCTGTGAGAAGAGCATCTATCTCTGAATGAATCTCAGCCAACCGATCGTGAAGAGGTGCTGATGGAGGCGTACGAAGCACTCCGATGGCCAGGGGCTTAATGGATTGGGCAGACGTCATGGACAACACGGCGTACCCACAACGGGTCAGACCAGGGTCAACTCCCATGACGACATGACCGAACATATGTTCCACCCTATCTCGGGAGGAGCGGTGCTGTGGGGAATTATCGGGCTGCTTCGACGGCAGCCACTAGCTCTTCCACGGGTCGGAATGTAAGCCCCGCAATGGCTCGGTGCGCATACCGAATAATGCCCGCACCATCCACCACAAACACACTGCGCCGCGGAAAACCAAGTGGGCCCACGGTTCCGTAGGCAGTGGCGACCGACTTATCAGTGTCAGCAAGGAGGGGGAACTTAAAGCCGTACTTGGCTGCAAATGCCTCATGGCTGTCCATATCTTGTGCAGAAATTGCCAGTACTTGGGCTCCAACGCCTTCAAACGCCGTCAATTCATTGTTGTAGGAATTCAGCTGTTTTGTGCAGACCGGCGAGTCGTCGCCTGGATAGAACACAATGACAACAGGTTGACCCTTATATGACGACAACGAATACGACGTACCGCCAGTACCTGGAAGAGTGAAGTCTGGTGCGCGGTCACCAACCGAGGCTGCCATTAGTCAATTCCTTGCATGATGGATTCGTCCATGTCGAAATTCGCATATACATCTTGCACATCATCATTATCTTCCAACATGTCCATGATTCGAAGGATTTGTTTCGCATCATTCACATCTGTGACGTCAATTGTGGTGGACGAGACCATTGTTGACTCCGCACTTTGCACAGTGACTCCCGCAGATTCTAAGGCGTCTTTCACGTCGTACACCACGGACGGATCCGTCAAAACGCGCCAAGTATCACCATCTCGTTCAATGTCGTCTGCGCCAGCCTCAAGTGCAAACGCCATAACATCATCTTCGACCAATGATCCATCAACGAGAATGACCCCGCGACGCGAGAACTGCCAACTCACGGCGCCTGGTTCAGCCATGGAGCCACCAAATTTTGAAAATGCGCTTCGAACATCGGCTGCAGTTCTATTTCGGTTATCGGTAAGAACATCCACCAATAGCGCTACCCCACCAGGCGCATAGCCTTCATAGGTGATGCTTTCGTAGTTGGCGCCATCATTGTCGCCAATCCCACGTTTGATAGCGCGGTCGATGGCATCTTTGGTCATCTGCCCGGCCTTTGCTTTCAACACCATGGTGCGAAGAGCGGCATTCGAATCAACGTCTCCCCCGCCAGCACGTGCTGCCACTTCAATCTGACGCGCGAGTTTGGCGAAGAGTTTTCCTCGTGCTTTGTCGGCAGCGCCCTTCTTGTGCTTGATCGTTGCCCATTTGGAATGTCCGGACATGAGTTACACCTTTCCGAGAGATATCAAGTTGTTGAGAAAGTACTGATGCATACGTGCATCCCCTGCAAGTTCAGGATGAAATGATGCAGCAAGAATATTGTTTTGCTGAACGAGCACTGGCTCTCCATTCAATTGACCGACGACATCAACGCCAGGCCCTACCCGTTCAATGCGGGGAGCCCGAATAAACACACCATGGAAATCCCCCACCGACGTGGAGATTGTTGACTCAAAAGAATCAATTTGACGTCCGAAGGCATTTCGGCGTACTGAGATATCGATGGCAGAAAAGCTCCGCTGGTCGGGACGTCCGTCGAGAATTTCTGATGCGAGAAGAATCATCCCAGCGCAGGTACCAAACACTGGCATGCCATCTTTGATTCTTTGATCAATGACATCGAATAAACCCGATGAGAGCAAAAGTTGAGACATAGTGCTGGACTCACCGCCTGGCATCACCAATGCATCGACGTCACCCATGTCAAGCGGTGAGCGAATTTCGCGAGTCTCACAACCCAACGACCGCAGACAGTCGCTATGCGCTGCAAATGCTCCTTGAAGCGCAAGCACGCCAACCTTCACGTTCACCCGGAGGCCTCGAATCCACGACGAATCGGTTCCTTAGTTACCGCGCGAGGCGTAACGCTGTGATTCGTGAATTTCATCCATACCGATGCCGGTCATTGGCGCACCAAGATTGCGACTGACTTTGGCCAACACACTCGCATCGCGGAAATGAGTTGTCGCTTCAACGATGGCCTTTGCACGTCGCTCTGGTTCATCACTTTTGAAGATTCCAGAACCAACGAAGACTGCTTCTGCTCCAAGTTGCATGGCAAGAGCCGCATCCGCTGGTGTTGCGATACCTCCCGCACAGAAGATGGGCACCGGGAACTTTCCAGTTTCAGCAAGTTCTTGAATGAGTGGAAGTGGAGCCTGCAATGACTTTGCCCATTGGAACAACTCTGCACTGTCGGCCTGCGTAATTTTGCGAATGTCTCCGAGAATGGACCGAAGATGGCGAACCGCCTCGACCACATTTCCAGTGCCGGCTTCGCCCTTTGAACGAATCATGCATGCACCTTCCGAGACACGACGAAGCGCCTCACCAAGATTTGTTGCGCCACATACAAAAGGAACGGTAAATGCGAACTTGTCGATGTGATGGGTTTCGTCTGCAGGGGTAAGAACTTCTGATTCGTCAATAAAGTCGACGCCCAACGCCTCAAGAATCTGTGCTTCCACAAAATGTCCGATTCGGGCTTTTGCCATCACGGGAATGTTGACCGACGCTTGGATTTCTTCAATCATGGCCGGGTCGCTCATGCGTGCGACTCCACCGTCACGACGAATGTCTGCCGGAACTCGTTCGAGCGCCATGACTGCACAAGCACCAGCGTCTTCGGCAATCTTTGCTTCTTTGGCATTGACGACGTCCATAATGACGCCGCCTTTCAGCATTTCTGCCAATCCACGCTTCACGCGCTGGGTGCCAACGAAGGTTCCATCTGAGGAGGTCATGTTGTCAGGTTACCGAGCAAGCGCAGGCAGAACCCTGTTTATTTCCCGAGTTAAACGGCGGGCCACTTCACGGTTGCAGGGTCTATTCCTGGACCAACCGGTGCCAGCGACTTCTTCCACCCAAGTTCTACCCATGTACGACCTGGCGTCATACGTACAACTGCGCCAGCTGAGTCAGTGAAAACGAATGGCTGTTTTGCATCCTTTCGTTCCCACTTCACCTCGATGATTCCACCATCTGTCAAAACGAAACCAGTTCCAGTTCCCGTTGTGACGGCATGTGGACTCTTACGATCAGCTTTGCTGCGAATGTATGTGACGTACAACACCACAACGTTCTTTGCTGATACTTGGCCGTCATCCGCCATGTGAGGTTCCATCTCACGCTTCAAGTTTTCGTTGAAACGCATGAAGTTGCCACTTGCCGCATCCCATTTCCAGAACACTTTGACGTTGTACATCGAAATCTTTGCGCCGTCGATTGGAGCAGAAGTGGCCGGCTTTGCGTCACTTGCGCCTCGATATGTGAACTGCGGAATTGGTGGACCCGACGCCTCTGGAGCGAGTGTCCACAAGTTGGTGGTCTTTGCATAGAGGTTGTGCGGAATCTTCTTGTCCTTTGAGCGGTAGTACCCGCCCTTTCCGCGTGATGCGCTGTATCCAACATTCACAAGCGAGCTGGAGTTGATAGCGGTCGTCACGCGAGAGTTTCCGCCACTCCAGCAGAACAATGGATTGTTGAAAGAACCCAAGATGTCGATGTCTTGTGTTCGTCCACTGCGAAGGGGGCCAACAGGATTGCTTCCCTGGCTTTGAAAAATTGCGGCAAAACGAGTGAGACCCTCAACGTTTTCTTCGAACACAATGTCTGCCTTATTCAGACCGCTTTGTGGTCGTGCATTCGGATGGTTATCAATTTTGCATGCGATGGCTACACGAGCAGCAGCCGCTGAATCAGTCACTGGAGTACCAAGCAATGGATACGTTGGACCGGAAACAGTGTTTACGTCTTCAGAACCAGCACCTGGCGTGGTGGAGTCTGCATTGCTTGAAGATCCGCCGCCACATGCTGCAAGGACGGACGCAGCAATGAGTGCCGCAACTATTCGTTGCACATTTCTTCTACGCATCATTGACTACATCTCCTTCAGAATGGCGACACGGTCTGATAACCGCGGTCGCGATACAACAAGATTAGAAACCTTATGACCCGTGACAGCGTCACCATGAGCATCTGACGGAAGAGCAAACGCCAGGAACTCGCCCATTCCCACAGAAACAAGGCCTTCTGATGCTTCACATTTCTCCAATGCGCTCACCGCGGCAGGCGGAAATCTGGTGGATTGGCATGCTGCAAAGTCGGCAATGGTAACCAGATGTGCGGAAAGAGCACGCGCGGCTACTTTTTGACCAACACTGCCAAGACCGACGAATGACAACACTTTGGTGAAGCCATACAAATAAGCAACGAGACGACCGTGACCAACACGTAGTCGCCACAGCAAATGTGCAGCAACAGCTTCAACTTCTACCCTGGTCATGACATTCATGAATTGTTGCGACACGCCAATGACATGTGAACCATCTGCGTCGATAGCTGCCACCGCAACGGGATATGCAGAATCAATTAACACCAACGACGGACGTTGGTCTCCGCTGACAACACAGAGTCCGTCAACTACGTTATACACACGCGCATGAACGGTCTCTGATGCAACGGGTGATACAACCACTTCCTGAAATGCTGAACGCGACGTTGCAATCACGCCCCGCTGCAATGCCACCCCTAGAACCATTCCCACCAATGGCAAAAGCAGATACTGACCTAGGACTACACCAAGAAGAACTGCCACGACTATCGGAGTCAGCAAAAGAGAGAGACTCACCTTTTTGATGAGCGCGGAACTTTTATCGAGCGACTCGTCATGGGTTATCCATTGTTTCTGACTCATAAGACCCTTCGTTGACACTGCGCACCCTTCCGGTTGAACTTCATTCAGTTCGCTGTGCGAACCGTGAGCCCCGAAGGAAACGGCCTTCGAACCGTTTCAGCATACGGGGCACGGTGATTGTGGTGATGTTTTCTGCTTCCATTGCCAATGCTCGTTCATACATGGCGACATATTTGACAGCCAAGGCGTCCATTGAAAAAGACTGCGCATGAATGCGTCCAGCATCGGTGAGCGAGGCAGACAGTCGCGAGTCAACAACAATACGAGCCAGTGCGGACGCCAACGCCTCTGGATCACCAGGCGGAACAAGTAGCGCGTTTTCTCCGTGTGTTGCGACATTGCGATACCCATCAATGTCGCAGGCAACAACAGGAGTTCGTGCAGCCATTGCTTCTAACAGCACGATGCCAAAAGATTCACCGCGTAATGACGGCGCGCAGAAAACTGCGGCGCGTGCTAGACGTTCAACCTTTTCGTCATCAGAAATTCTACCTAGCCATTTCACGCGAGAATTTTCTGGAAACCTATTTTTCAGCTCTTCAGTTTCCGGCCCATCAGAGGCAATCCACAACACAACATCGTCCGGAAGTTTTTGGTGTGCTTCCAACAACACTCCAAGGCCCTTACGTGGTTCATGCCTGCCACAGAAGAAGATGGCGTTCTCGCGAGTGCGAGTTGGAACATTTTCATACATTCCAAGTTCAATCCCGTTGAATAATATTTCGTAGTCTCCACCGATATAACGGTGGGCCAACTCAACAGCGTCTTTGGACACGGCAACTCGAATATCGATGCGGGATGCGATCCATTTCAATTGTCGCGAGAAAGCTTTGTACGCACCCGATTCTCCTGCTGAGTGAAACGTTGCGACAACAGGCGCAAGTTTCACTAAGAGCGACGTCAACGAGGGCCCCGGTACTAATGGCTCATGCACATGTAAAACGTCAAATGCCTCGTCATTCAGAGCCCTGATCGTGCGAAGCGCTGCGGAGGCATCCGGCGCAAGAGGAGCAACCGACCCATTCACCGCCGTGGGCAAACTGTTTCCGAGCGGGGTGACAAATGGATCTGGCGGGGGCCCGTCGCAGGGACCAAGAACTCTCACTTCATGGCCAAGAGCCCGCAGACTGCGTGCCAAGCCAAGAACTTGTTGTTGCACTCCCCCTGGAATTGTGAGGCTGTACGGGCTCACCATTCCGATACGAAGCATGGGACTACGGTATCGGAATGACCCAGGTAGATAGTTCCTTCCGTCCAGCACTGTCCGTTGTGGCCACGCCCAACAAACGACGCGCCATTCTCGAGCTTGCCGCGGAAGCGGAAACACGTGGCTTTAGCGGTCTCGCCATTCCAAGCCTTGGGGCAACCATGGGCTTGTGTGTCTCGCTTGCACATGTCACCAACACCATCAACTACTGGACTTCTATTCAACCGATTTACTACAGCCATCCAGTTGAAGCAGCTAACACCGTTGCACACATCAATGAGATGTCGAACGGTCGATTCCGTTTTGGAATTGGCGTTAGCCATGGACCAGTCACACAACGTCTTGGCGTGAACACCGGAAAGCCACTATCCGATATTTCGGATTACGTGTCTGCGATGCGGGCAAACGAACGATTCGGTGGACAACTTCCACCGATCTACCTCGCCACACTGCGCAACAAGATGCTTCAACTTGCCAGCGAAATTGCCGAAGGCGCAATTTGGGCCAATGCATCGTTGAGTCGCATGCAGACTCAACTATCCGAAGTTCCAAATGCAACACGCGACGGTTTCTTTCTCAGCAACATGATCCCCACCGTCATTGATGAAGATATTGACGCGGCTCGTGCGATCAACAGAAAAACCCTCACCGGCTACGTGTCATTACCGAATTACAGAAACTATTGGCGAGCCGCCGGTTACACCGACGAGATGGACGCCATTGAGAATGCACTGTCGGCTGGTGAAAAAGAGAAAGTGACATCGTTGATGTCTGATCGCTGGCTAGACGACTGCACCATTAGTGGTTCTGCCACGCGCGTTCGAGACCGACTTGAAGAGTGGGCCTCGGTTGGTGTCCACCCAATTGCGGTGATGTCATCGACATCGGGCGGACAAGCAAAAGCAATCGGCGAACTATTTGCTGCCTACAACTGAGCGAGCAGCGCTTCTACCCGCGACTTAATCTCGTCCCGAATTCTGCGCACATCGTCAATTGGCTTTCCTTTGGGGTCATCCAATGGCCAATCAACATAGGTCTTGCCAGGAATATAAGGGCACGTATCGCCACAGCCCATGGTGACCACAACGTCAACCATTGCGAGTAAATCGTCCGTGAACCGTTGAGGTTGATAACCGGAAATATCAATATCGATCTCTTTCATCACTTCAACGGCAACTGGGTTCACCTGGTCTGCCGGTTCTGATCCGCCAGAAAAAATGTCGACATCACCTTGAGACAACTCTCTGGCAAACCCTGCAGCCATTTGCGATCGGCCGGCATTGTGAATACACAAAAACAAGATTCCGCTCATGACTGCGCTCCTTTAGTTGGCCACAAGAGCACCATCAGCACGAGCCCCACTGCACCGCCAACAATTTGCATCACGGCAAACATTGGCCATGATTCTGGTGCGATGCCAGCGAACGAATCAGAGAACATCCTTCCGAACCCCACCGCAGGATTAGCAATACTGGTGGATGACGTAAACCAATAAGCGCCCGTAATCCATGCAGCTACGAGTGCAGCAACATTTGCTCCAGCGCGTTGGCCACCACGAATGATGAGTAGAAGACCGACCGTTGCCACTACTTCTGAAAACCACGTGGGTCCACCGGTTCGAATTTTTGATGATGTTTCAATAAATGGGTGCGCGAACATCACGTTTGCGACCACCGCACCAACCACAGCGCCGGCACATTGCGCGATGATGTCACTCGCTATTGCTGGTACAGAAACGTTGCGATCCGCCACCGACATCACCGCAGTGACCACGGGATTAAATGACGCACCCGACAATGGCGCAAAGATGGTGATTAATCCCAAAAGTGCTCCGCCAGTTGCGATGGCATTAGCTAACAACTGCAACCCCACATCTTGCGTGAGGTTCTGAGCCATGATTCCCGATCCAACGACCGACATCACCAGCAATGCGGTGCCGAGAAACTCAGCACCAATGTGACGTGGATCTAGTCGCATCCCTCGGGCCCGCAACAGTTAACAGACGATGGAACCCCGAGCATGATGGGCATTGGCTTTAATGAGTTATCGGCGGGCGCATCTGCAAGAACGGTGTACCACTCCCACGACAATTCGCCGCCTTTCACCCAGACCTTGTCTTGCACAGCAAAACAACAGGTGGTGCTTTCCTGCACTTCAATGGGAAGACCAAGAGAGACAGCTTGGTCGATCTTTTCTGACACCTCATCGGTGCTGTCAACTTCAACGCCGATGTGATTCATGCTGCCTGGTTCACCGTGGCCAGCGATGAGCACCAGCTTGAGTGGCGGATTTGCGATGGCGAAATTGGCATACCCCTCGCGGACTTTTGCTGGCCCCACCCCGAACATCTTTGTGTAGAACAAAATTGCTTGGTCGAGATCCCCAACATTGAGCGCTACTTGAACCCGCGACATCTGCATCTCCTTTACGAGAGGTCTTATTTAGATAGTCATCAATATATAACACATTGATGACTATCTATGTATTCTGAAGGGGTGGCTACCCAACGTTCACTGTCCATTCATTCGCGACCTCTCACCGAGGCACAAGCGGACTCCCTCTCCAAGGTATTCGCGGCGTTAGCCGACCCCACTCGGTTGCGACTGTTTGACCTGGTACGTCGAACAGGAGACGGCGGAATGTGTTCATGCGACTTAGTTGAACCACTCGATAGATCTCAACCAACCATTAGCCACCACTTAAAAGTATTGCGTGAGGCCGGACTCGTGGAGTCCCGCAAAGAGGGAACATGGGTCTGGTACTCAGTGAGCCCCGGCGCCACTGCATCCTTGCAGTCATTCGTTACGAAATAGATGCGTCGTAATAACCAGGGTCACTTGGCCAATTCGGTTGGAACAAGTGCCATTGTTCTGGCGCACGACGAATGAGACCTTCGAGCTCGAATGCAAGTGCTTGAGTCCCTGCAGACACTGATTCACGCAAACTGCCTTCTCTCACGAGACTCAACGGTGGTCTCACCACTCCGTGATGACCATCAACTGAATCAGTGAAATAGATGGCAACTGGAAGAACTGGAGTATTACTACGAAGCCCCAACATTGCTGGCCCCGCTGGCAACGTCGTTCTCTCTCCAAAGAATTCCACTTCAACGCCGGTGCGCTGAATATCTCGATCGCTGAGGAGACAAACAATTTCATTCTTTTTAAGCGCTGCCATGATTGCTGGTGCGGCTTTTTCTCCAAGTGGCACCACATTCATCCCAAGGTCGCTTCGCAGTTTTGCGAACCACTCAAATAGTTCAGGTGGTTGCAGCGGCTCCACAATGACCGTCATGTGATGACCCTTATCTGCCATCCAGCGCCCGGCCCATTCCCAACCACCGAGATGTGGAAGCGCCATGATGGCCCCGTTGCCCTTTTCAAGTGCATTCTCAATGTGATGAAATCCGTCGACAGAGAAACACTTATCGACGTACTTATTCGACAGGTTCGGCAAACGAAAACTCTCGGTGTAATAACGCATGTAGCTGTCGAATGCCTTTTGCGAAGCGCGTCGAAGTGCGAAACCACGCAACGAAGGATTTACGCGCCGAAGATGGCGCTCAATCATGTGTCGCTTATTTCGAAGAGATAAGGCGATTCCGGGAGCCAACAACGACACTGCGTTCTGAGAAACAATGCCCGGAGTTACACGTGCCACTAATGAACCGAGGCGGTACCCACCAACTGTGATGGCGTCACTGAGTTCGTCGAATGGATTAGCCATTGCGCTGGCGCCGGCGCTGGCGCGAGACCACAGACAATTGACGGCGAGATCCGCGAGCGCTTTGACGCGTAACTTTGCGAACTCGTCTCACTTCGCGTTTGGCAGCTGTTGTTGGTGAGACTTCAGCTTGTCGCCATACCTGGACGAAACGTTGGATAGCTGTGATGACGGTAAGTGCCAGCATGATCCACATAATGGGAACCAGCAACGAATCGAACAGAAGACCCACGCACAGAACGACGATTCGTTCGGCCCGCTCCATGAGTCCGCCTTTGGCATAGAGACCAAGCGATTCAGCCTTAGCTCTCTCATACGAAATCAGCGAGGAGACGCCCATGATTGCCATAGGGAGCAGAGCTAAGTGAGGACTCTTCTCCGACGCGAAGTACCACGCCACACCGCCAAACAACACAGAATCGGTGACGCGGTCGATGACTGAATCAAAAAATGCACCACGTTGACTTGCGGTATTTGATGCTTTAGCAAGCGCACCATCCAGCATGTCTGGTAATGCTGCAGCAATCACCAGGACGAGTCCGCCTCGCAATGCACCTTGGCCAATGGCAAACGCAGCTCCGACAGCCACCACGATTCCAAGAATTGTGAGATGGTCTGGCGACATGCCCGTGCGCCTCAACAACATGCCAACAGGCCGAACTGCGCGCTCAATCGGCGCCCGAAATTTGCCGTCGAACATGGACTGAACGCTACTCGCCCACTGGAGACGAGGGTGTCACCTCTGCATCAGGATTCTTCTCTACGAGACATTCCACAATGTTGCCGTTGACCGCATCAACAAGCACTAATCCACGTTGGAGCGGCGGCTCCTCTGCGCTGTAACAGAAGATTCTCCATGTAGGACGGCTACGTAGCCCACGCCACACCTGCTGCGCTGATGCGTGCCCCACTGCATATCCAACTTTTCGCGTTGCGATCACTAATGCTTCACTTTCATCAACTGTCATGCGCCAACCACTAGTGAATGACACCAGGCCCATAAAGCCAAGAACAGATGCAGCAAAAATCAGCCCACGATTGACCAGAGGAGAAGAATCTGCATCGCCCACTTGCCAGATCACCACACAGACAACAGCAAGAACCGCATAGATAACGGCTGGAATACGACGCCGACTGTTGTCAGGAAAGTCGTACACGCCAATGTGATCAACTGCGTTGAGATCATCGGGTAATTGGTCACGAATTTCTTCGTTCATACAGCCTCCTTCGGCCAAGCGTTTCGAATTTTTTCAGCTGTCAGCGGCAACGATTCAGGCAAGGTGCGTGTTGACGCAACAGCAGTCATGAAATTTGAATCGCCATTCCATCGTGGAACAACATGTACATGCAGATGTCGCGCAATACTTCCGCCTGCAGCTGCTCCAAGATTGATTCCTACATTCAGTGCATCTGGGTTATGAGAAGCCTGCAACGCACGAGTTGCATCTTTGACCACTGACCACAAATCAACTGTCTCTTCCTCACTGAGATCGTACAGATGTGGAATCTCGCGATACGGCAACACCAGAAGATGCCCAGTTGCATACGGATATGCATTCAAGATGGCGAAACTTGTGTGAGAGCGATGCACAATGAACGCTTCTTCATCGGTGAGACCTGATTCAAGGATGCGTATGAAGACAGATTTTGTTGGGTCGGAACTTTGTCCGACTCCCCCGGTGACGTATTCAGAACGCCAGCCGTTCCACAGATGTTCAAGCGACATCTATTCGCCGCCCGATAACCCTTCAGCAACATCTGACGACAAATGCTGAATGAACTGTTGCAATGACACCCCGCGATCAACCTCTCCGCCGCGTGGATTCACACCAACTGTTCCGGATGCCACGTCGTCATCACCGACAACGAGGACATACGGCACTTTGCTGGTCTTTGCATTACGAATGCGCTTTCCAAGCTGTTCGTCGGCTAGGTCTATGTCAACACGGAAACCGGCTGCTCGGATTGCTGACACCACCTGACTGGCATAGTCATTGTGCGCAGCGGCTACTGGAAGAACGCGTACTTGTTCTGGCGACAGCCATGTGGGGAATGCGCCTGCATAATGCTCGATGAGCACACCAAAGAAACGCTCAATGGATCCGAACAATGCACGATGCAACATGATGGGTCGACGCCTTTGACCGTCTGAACCCACATACTCGAGACCGAAGCGCTCTGGAAGATTGAAATCACACTGAATGGTGCTGAGTTGCCATTTACGGCCAATGGCATCTCGAACATCAATGTCAATTTTCGGTCCGTAAAATGCAGCGTCACCGTCTTTAACTTTGTACTCCAGGCCATGCTTGTTGAGCGCTTGCTGCAAGGCAGTGGTGGCTTTGTCCCAAATCTCGTCTGATCCAACAGATTTCTCTGGATCGCGGGTGGACAAATTGAATTCGAAATCATTGAATCCGAATCGACGCAGAACCGACATGATGAAGTCGAGTAACGAAGCAATTTCATCCGCCATTTGTTCTTCAGTGCAGTAGATGTGGCTGTCGTCCTGGGTGAAACCGCGAATACGCAACAAGCCGTGAAGTGTTCCCGCTCGTTCGTAGCGGTACACATTCCCCAATTCGAACAGACGCAGTGGGAGTTCACGATAGCTGCGCTGGCGACTTCCGTAAATGAGGCAATGCATGGGGCAGTTCATCGGCTTCATGTAGTACGTGCCGTTGTCCATCTCCATTGGCGGATACATGCCATCTGCGTAGAAGTCGAGGTGACCAGATTGAGCGAAAAGATTTGCGTTCGCAAGATGCGGCGTATATACAAACTGATAATCACCGTCTTGATGTCGTTGACGACTGTAATCCTCCATCAACTTACGAATGATGGCGCCTTTGGGATGCCACACTGCAAGGCCCCCACCCAACTCCGATGGAAACGACAAGAGATCAAGTTCATTCGCCAGTTTTCGGTGGTCGCGCTTGCCTGCCTCTTCCAAACGATGGAGATGCTCTTTCAATGCGGCATCGCTCTCCCACGCAGTTCCATAAATGCGTTGCAGCATTGGACCCTTTTCGTTGCCACGCCAGTATGCGCCCGCAACTTTCATTAATGCAAAATGACCTAGACGGGAGGTGCTAGGCACATGTGGACCTCGACATAGATCGACGAACTCATCGGAGTTGCGATAGATGCTGATGGTGTCGGCATCTCCTACTTCTCCTGCATCGTTACCATCGGCAGCACCGGAGGTGACACGTTCAATAATTTCGCACTTGTATTTCTGATGAGCGAAAAGTTGAAGGGCTTCATCTGCAGGTAATTCAGAACGAACGAATGGCTGATTCGCCTTCATAATCTCGCGCATACGCGCTTCGATTGATGCAAGATCGTCATCGGAGAAGGTGCGGCCGCCTGGAAGTTCGAAGTCGTAATAGAAACCGTCTTCAATTGCCGGGCCAATGGAGAACTGCGCACCGGGGAACAACTGCACAACAGCTTGAGCCAAAACATGTGCCGTAGAGTGACGCAACACATGGCGTCCTGCGTCTGAGTCTGCCGTGATCACCGACACCGTGGACCCTGGGCGCACCTGAGTATTGAGGTCAACCTCGGTGCCATCAAGAGTGCCGGCCAGCGCAGCCTTGGCGAGACGAGAGCCGATAGAGGCAGCAACGTCGGCGATGGTGGAGCCTTCGGGAACGGTACGAGCAGATCCATCGGGAAGAAGCACAGAGATATCAGCCATGGACTCCTTATTCTACGGAGTTCGCGAACTGGACAGGCTCTCTAATTCGTTGGACTCATGCCGATGTGACAATTGCAGTCTCTGACGGCAGTGCTTCGGCCCTCTTCGTGGCATAGTTATTGCGATATTCCTGACCCGTGAGTTCGCGAATTTCAAACATCAACTCGTCAGTCATCTCGCGCAAGACAAGATGGTCGTCGCCACGCTTTTCGTAGCGATCTGGCAACAGCGGCCGACCAAACTTCACTACGCAATCCAATCCGACTTTCGGAAAGAATGTATCCGGTGGCTGAATCTCCCGTGTTCCAATGATTCCCACGGGAATGATGGGACATCCCACTTTGAGCGCCAATCGAGCAGCGCCGGTGTGTCCCTTGTAGAGCATTCCATCTCTACTGCGCGTGCCCTCTGGATAGATACCAAACAGTTCGCCACGGCGCAACACTTGTTCTGCAGCAATTAATGCGCCTTCACTCTTCGATCCACCAGAGCGATCGATGGGAATCATTCCAAGCGCAGGAAACAGATGTTTCGTCTTCCATGAATCCATGTACTCAGCTTTTCCAACGAAACTGATTTGACGACCGGCGTACACCATGGTGAATACAGAATCGAAGAAACTGATGTGATTCGGACACAAGATTGCAGGGCCGTCTGATGGAATGTTGTCAAGTCCCTCAATCGTGACATTCCACAATTTGCCAAGAAGTGGCTTAATAATTCGGCGAGCCCGAATTTGGGCACGACCAGTTCCAGGTAATGCAGCGGACGTCGTGACGTCTTGCTCACTAGTGGAATTATGGCTCATCTCATCGCAGACAATAGACCCAATTCAGGCGCACCGGAACTGGTGAAACACATTCT
>JBMTEX010000018.1:0-24830 GCA_049433485.1 Ilumatobacteraceae bacterium
AGCCCAAACTTTGAGCCCTCAAGGCTTTCCTTGCCAAGCAAGGTTTCAATGCTGGGGTAAATCATGGAGTCGTGCTGACGGGACATGTGGAGACCTCCGAAGTCGCCTCAAGGCTATCGGGAGCCCCGACGGGCCGCACCGATAATGCCTTGAATCTCAGCAACTGCGCGCTCTAGGTCGTCATTCACCACGATGACATCAGCTAGTTCTGCCCCGAGGCGTTCTTCATCCTCGGCCTTCTGTAGACGCTCCACCACATGGGCCTCAGAGTCTCCTCTGCCCTGCAAGCGGCGACGCTGTTCTTCTCGAGACGGTGGCTGCACAAACACCAAGATGGCATCGGGATGGCGTTCCTTCACTTGAGTGGCTCCATGAAGTTCTATTTCAAGAACGATGTCTTTGCCATCGGAAACTTCCGGCATGGGAGTTCCATAGAGGTTTCCTAAGAACTCTGTCCACTCCAGGAATCCGCCTGCGGCGATGTGGTCTTCAAATTCTTGTCGCGTCACAAACACATACGCATCTACTGGTTCACCGTCACGACGTGGGCGAGTGGTCCATGAACGGCTGAGCCAGAGAGACGCATCGCGCTCGACGAGAACCTCAACAATGGTTCCCTTTCCTGCCCCACCGGGACCAGACACCACAACGATGATGGGTCTAGCCATTGCTGATCCCCAATGCAGAACGAAGGGCACACTTTTGTTCAGACGTCAGGTCGGCCACCCTGACTAGTGGCTCAAGGCCCAATGTTGCCATCAACCGGCGACCAGCCACCTTGCCCAGTCCGGGATAAACGTCTAACAATTTCACCAGATACACCTGCGCCTCCAGCGAGTGACGACCACTGCTGAGCACTTCGAGACTGGAGTCATGCGCTTGCCGAACTGCTGAGAGACGGGCTGAACGAAGCCGAGAAACTGTCTCGAGGTCTTTCGTTCTGCTTTCCATGGCAGGAGTTTAGTTGCGAACACCCTGCTTCACGAGGGACGCTTCATCGTTGGTGCAATGCGCCCACTACATCAGACCAAGTCGATGCGCCATTCTGCACAGCACGACGCGCAGCGTGACAAGCAATCTTCCATGCCGCTGAGGGATCTAAGAATGATGCAGTGCCAACCTGAACCGCGTTAGCACCCACCAGCATCATTTCAATTGCGTCGTCACCACTGCTGACTCCGCCAACACCGATGATGTGGACATGAGGCAGTGCAACACGAACATCGTGTACGGCGCGAACAGCGATGGGATGAATTGAAGATCCAGATAATCCTCCACCACCGTTACCGAGTGTTGGTCGTGCTGATGTGACATCAACTTGCAAACCCAACATGGTGTTAATCAATGTGACTGCTTGAGCACCCGCAGTTGACACTGCTTCGGCAACCTCCACAATGCGATCCGTGTTCGCACTTAACTTTGCCCACACTGGAACTGAGACACATTGCGACACTTCAGCAACAATGCGTGCTGAGAGCGATGCGTCATGCGCGATGATGCCACTTCGGCCTTCCAAGTTCGGACACGACAAATTGATTTCAATTGCTGCGATGCGATTGTTTGCAACAGCCAATTGTTGGGCTGCTGCTACATACTCAGCGACAGTGCGTCCCCAAATACTTGCCACCACCGTGACACCGGCTGCTTCGCAACGAGGAAGGGATTCGTTCACCCATGTTGCTGCGCCTGGACCTTGCAGCCCGACAGCGTTCATCATTCCACCGCGAGCCAGATGCACGCGTGGTGCAGGATTTCCTGGCCACGGCTCGTGAAACAAACTCTTGGCCACTGTTGCGCCGAGTTTGTTCATGGGCATATATGAATTCAATTCAATGTCGTGGCCCGCAGTTCCGGACGCGGTCATAAACGGCGAAGAGAGCTCTATTCCCCCAACGGTTACGGGACCGAGGTCCTGCAGATCCCGTGCGCCACGACGACTGCCTCTCATCGGCCGTGATACTCCTGAAGCGAGCAAACTTCAATCTCAGATTCGCGTTGCTCACACAAACCGTTGACTGCAGCCAGTGCCGCTTCCACTGTTGTGACGGAGGAAACTCGATTTGAGTTCGCCGCCTTTCGAATTGCTTCGCCATCTTCGCGTGATCCGCGACCATACGGAGTGTTCACCACAAAGCTGATTTCTCCTTGGGCCACCAATTCCACTGCGTTATCCATGCTTGACCCAGCCATCTCTGACAGTTTGCCCACCACACGATCGACGGTGATGCCAAACTTTGCAAGATACTCCGCTGTTCCAGTGGTAGCCGCAATACCCAATCCAAGTTCACGCAGTCGCTTTGCAACAACGAGTCCTGCGGGTTTATCACCATCATTGAGCGACAAGAACACAGTGCCAGCTGTTGGCAACACAGTTCCTGCTGCGGTTTGAGATTTCACAAACGCCCGACCAAAGGTGCGGTCAATGCCCATCACTTCGCCTGTTGAACGCATCTCTGGTCCAAGTGCCGTGTCTACTTCAGGGAAACGATTAAACGGCAACACCGCTTCCTTCACCGAGACATGCCCACCAGTCACTGGCGGAGTGAGTAAGCCTTCGCGACGCAATTCTTCGAGTGTTGCGCCGAGCATGACACGGCTCGCCACTTTTGCAAGAGGCACACCAGTTGCTTTGGCAACAAACGGAACAGTGCGCGATGCACGAGGGTTTGCTTCGATGACATACACAGTTGTACCCAAGACTGCGAATTGAACATTGATGAGACCCCGAACATCAAGCGCATGTGCAATTGATGCTGCGTACTCGCTAATTACTTCGACAACCCATGATGGAAGTGTCTGTGGCGGAATGGCACATGCGGAGTCGCCCGAGTGAACTCCCGCTTCCTCAACATGTTCCATCACTCCACCAATGAGAACTTCACCTGTGTGGTCTCTGATGGCGTCAACATCTACTTCCGTTGCATCCGCAAGGAATCGGTCGATGAGAACCGGGCGTTCCGCAGAGAGACCGCCTTCCTTGCCGAGGCTTCCATCAGCTGCCAACTGCTTCATGGCCCGTTCCAGTGCAGGGACATCGTGCACGATTTGCATGGCACGTCCTCCCAACACATAACTCGGACGAACAAGAACTGGGAATCCCACACGTTGTGCAATGGATTGCGCCTCATCCATTGTGACCGCAGTCCCGCCAGGAGGCTGCGGAATGGAAAGACTTTCACACAACTGGTTCCACTTTTCACGATCTTCAGCGAGGTCGATGGAATGTGGAGATGTACCAGCAATGAGTGCAGGATCGATATCACCAGACAACTTCAACGGAGTTTGTCCGCCGAGACTAACGATGACCTTGGGTGGCACACCGCCAGCAGCTTTCGTCTCGGCCGCGATGACGTTCAGAACATCTTCTCGTGTGAGTGGTTCAAAATACAGACGATCCGAGGTGTCGTAGTCCGTGGACACAGTTTCTGGGTTGCAGTTCACCATCACCGTTTCATATCCCGCGTCGCGCAACGCAAAGCTGGAGTGAACACAGCAGTAGTCGAACTCAATTCCTTGACCGATTCTGTTTGGACCAGAACCAAGAATGATGACGCGCGGCCTGTCAGACGGGCGTACTTCGTTTTCATCTTCATATGTCGAATAGTGGTACGGAGTTTCTGCAGCGAATTCAGCACTACAGGTGTCCACTGTTTTGTATGTAGGGATGACACCGAGTGACTCTCGGTGCACGCGAACCTCTTGCTCGGTGACATGCCAGAGGTATGCCAACTGGCCATCAGAAAAACCAAGGCGCTTCAAGCGTCGCATCTGTGGCTTTGTCACGTCTGACAATTTCATGTCGGCGACGGCGTGGCGTTCATCAACAATGATTTGCATTTGATCCAAAAACCATGGATCAATCTTCGTGGCTTCGTGCACGGCCTGAACACCTATGCCGCGATGCAACGCTTCGCCTACTTGGAAGATGCGTTCTGGAGTAGCAACTGCAGCCTTTGCCAGCAATGCGGAGTTGTCAAGCGAGTCGTAGAGAGATTCCCCTGAATCGCAATTCAATCCGAGACGGCCTTGCTCTAGCGAACGCAAGCCCTTTTGCAGACTTTCAGGGAATGTTCGCCCGATTGCCATGGCTTCGCCAACGCTTTGCATTTGTGTTCCCAACACACCTGACGTACCAGGCAGTTTTTCAAATGCCCAACGCGGAATCTTTGTGACGACATAGTCAATGGTGGGTTCGAAGCTGGCTGGCGTCATCTTCGTGATGTCGTTTGGAATTTCGTCCAACGTATACCCCACCGCCAACTTTGCTGCAATCTTGGCAATGGGGAACCCCGTTGCTTTCGATGCAAGTGCAGACGATCTGGAAACACGTGGATTCATTTCAATGACCACCATGTCGCCATTTGCCGGGTTGAGAGCAAACTGCACGTTTGATCCACCCGTTTCTACGCCCACTCTGCGGATACAAGCCAGCGCCGCATCTCGCATCTTTTGATACTCCACATCGGACAATGTTTGTGCTGGGGCCACCGTGATGGAATCCCCCGTATGAACACCCATTGGGTCGAAGTTTTCAATGCTGCAAATGATGACGCAGTTATCTGCCTTGTCTCGCATGACTTCGAGTTCGTATTCCTTCCATCCGACGATGGAGGTTTCAATGAGAATCTCACGAATGGGGCTTGCATCAAGGCCGTCTTGTGCGACCTTGGTGAACTCTTCCAACGTGTTTGCGATTCCTGTGCCGCGTCCTCCGAGAATGTACGCCGGACGAATAATGACCGGTAATCCGATCTCTTCAAGAACTTTGTGCGCTTCATCCATGTTGTGGGCAATTCCACTTTTCGGAACGTCGAGCCCAATTTCAATCATCGCTTGCTTGAACTTGTCACGATCTTCTGCCGTTGCAATTGCTTCCGCATTGGCACCGATGAGTTCAGGAGTTCCTGGTACTCCAACAAGACCCTGCTCATACAACGCCATTGCCAAGTTCAATCCAGTTTGTCCACCCAACGTTGGCAGCACTGCATCTGGCTTTTCGCGTTCGATGATCTTGGCGAGAATTTCTGGCGTAAGGGGCTCGATGTAGGTACGGTCGGCAAAGTCGGGATCAGTCATGATTGTTGCTGGGTTCGAGTTGGCAAGAACCACTCGGTATCCCTCTGATTTCAAGACACGACAAGCCTGTGTTCCCGAGTAGTCAAACTCGCAAGCTTGTCCAATAACAATTGGCCCAGAACCAATGATGAGGATGTTGTGGATATCAGTGCGACGTGGCATTAGTTGCCCTCCATCAATTCGGCAAATTGTGCAAACAAGTAACGGCTGTCGTGTGGACCAGGCCCAGCTTCAGGGTGATACTGCACCGAGAAGGCACGATGGTTCTTGAGTCTCATTCCCTCGTTGGTGTTGTCGTTGAGATTCACATGCGTGATCTCAGCAACTCCTGTCAAAGAATCGGCATCGACACAGAAGTTGTGGTTCTGACTGGTGATCTCAACGGTTCCGGTGGCTATTTGACGAACGGGATGGTTTCCTCCGTGGTGTCCAAATGGGAGTTTGTAGGTGTGCCCATCAAAAGCGCGTGACAACAACTGATGTCCAAGACAGATACCAAAAGTTGGCACGCCTGCTTCCACGATTGATCGAATATTGTGCGTTGCACCACTCACCATTTCTGGATCGCCAGGACCGTTCGAGAGAAAGACACCGTGTGGTGCGAGAGCAAGAACTTCTTCTGCACTTGTACTGGCTGGGACAACCGTGATGGTTGCGATCTCTGACAAGCAACGCAAGATTGTTGACTTTATTCCAAAGTCGTAAGCCACAACAGAAAACTTTCCATCTCCAAAGGTGTATTTCTCGGGAGTGGTCACTTGTGAGACCAAATCAATTCCTGATGTTCCCGTCTCTGCTTGTGCTGCGGAGAGCAAGTCTTTTTCTGATGCAGTTCCAAAAGCACCGCGCAATGACCCCGAGTCACGCAAGAGGCGGGTGAGGCGACGAGTGTCTAGTCCAGCGATGCCGGGCAATTTGTTGGCGCGCAACATGTCGTCTAGATCTTGCTCGCTGCGCCAGTTGCTTCGACGGCGCGCCATGTCTCGCACAATGACACCGCGTGCAAAAGTTCCACGAGATTCTGCATCGATGTGCGTGGTTCCATAGTTTCCAATGTGAGACGTGGTGAATGTGATGATTTGCCCGGCATACGAAGGGTCGGTAATGACCTCTTGATAGCCCGTCATAGTGGTGTTGAAGACAACCTCACCAGCCGCAATTCCGTTTTCTGGCAAGAGACCAATTGACTCGCCCTCGAAGACGGAGCCGTCCTCCAATACAAGTGCGATCTCTGTGATGTGCTGGGTCACTTTTGTGCCTTTCCATTCTGTACAACTAGTTCTCCGTTCAAGATGGTGTGATGCACACGACCTCGAACATCCATTCCGTGATACGGCGTATTTTTGCTCTTGCTGGCAAGTGCCTCGCGGGAGATTGTCCACACCGTGGTTGTGTCCCACACAGCAATATTCGCTGGCTCCCCCTCTGCAATGGGTCGACCATGCATGTGATGCACTCGAGCAATTCGTGCGGGATTCCATGACATGAGTTCGGCAATTTTTTGCACGTCAAGAGAGACGGCCGTGTTCAACACTGCCAATGCAGTTTCGAGTCCCAACATCCCTGGAGGCGCCTGATCGAGTGGTTGCTCTTTGGTATGACCTGCGTGAGGCGCATGATCGGTTGCAACAGCATCAATTGTTCCGTCTTGTAGACCCTGATGAAGGGCCTTGATATCTGCTTGCGTCCTTAATGGTGGATTCACTTTGAAGATGGGATTAAACCCAACAAGCAAGTTGTCTTCCAGCGAAATGTGATGCGGTGTCACTTCAGCGGTGATGGGAAGGCCTTCATCTTTTGCAGCGCGAATGAGATCAACACTCTCCGCGACTGACAAATGCAAGAAGTGCATTGTTGCGCCAGTCTCGCGGACAAGATCTAGATCTCTCTTCACCATCTCTACTTCTGCCGCAGCAGGCCAACCAGGAACACCGAGCTTCGAACAACACTCGCCATCGTGCATGGCTGCTCCAGCGGTGAGATTTGATTTTTCACAATGTTGTGCGAGAACTATGTTGAGTCGACGAGCCTCTACCAAAGCATCGCGCATTACTTGATCGCTTTGTACGCCGGTTCCGTCGTCGGTAAACAACACCACGCCGGCCCGTGACAATTCTGCGAAAGGCGCCACGATTTCACCCATGCGACCCACCGTGATACATCCCGATGGATAGACATCACACAGACCAGCTCGCTCACCTTGTTCGCGCACAAATTTCACGGTGGCCACGTTGTCTTGAGCGGGATCAGTGTTTGGCATTGCTACCACTGCGGTGTAGCCACCAAGCGCTGCGGCACGACTACCACTTTCAATAGTCTCTGCCTCTTCTTTGCCAGGTTCACGTAAATGTGTGTGCAGATCGACGAACCCAGACGACACGTGGAGACCAGTGACATCAAGAACAATGTCGCCGTCTAACCCCTGACCGACACCACTAATGACTCCATTCGTTACGCCAACGTCAGCGACAAATACCGCGTCGGGATTTACAACGGTGGCGCCGCGCAACACAATGTGGTGACTACTCATGACTCACCTCCCACTGAGAGTCCATCTCCTCCAAGAAGCGTGAACAAAACCGCCATTCGAACAGAGACACCGTTCGCCACTTGCGTGAGAATTCGAGAGCCAGGCACATCTGCGGGATCAACTGTTATCTCAACTCCCCTATTCATTGGGCCAGGGTGCATGAGCAAGGCATGGTTTTGAAGAACGGCGGCGCGTTCGGGAGTTAAGGCATACATCTTGGTGTAGTCCGAAAGTTTCGGAATGTTGGCAGCATCCATTCGCTCCATCTGCATTCGCAAGAGATACAGCACATCGACGTTGTCAATGACATCGTCAATCGATGAGCGCACTTCAACTGGCCAACTCTCCACGTGCGACGGCAACAATGTTGGAGGTGCAACAACGACAACTTTTGCACCCAAGCGCGAGAACAAATCAATGTTGCTTCGCGCCACCCTGGAGTGCTTGATATCGCCAACGATGGCAATCGTGCGACCCGACAGCGACTGATGTTGTCCAAACTCTCGCGTGACGGTGTAAGCATCGAGCAGACCTTGTGTTGGATGCTGGTGCCATCCGTCGCCTGCGTTAATGACCGATGCATTTGTCCACTGAGTGAGCTGGGCTGGAACACCGCTTGATTTGTGTCGAACAACGAAAGCATCGACACCCATTGCCGAGAGAGTTTCAATTGTGTCTCGAAGGCTTTCGCCCTTGTTTACGCTTGAACTTGAAGCAAGAAAGGTCATGACCTCTGCAGACAAACGTTTTGCAGCAGTTTCAAAACTAAGCCGCGTACGTGTGGAATCTTCAAAGAAGACTGTTGCAACATTTTTGCCTTTTAACGCTGGCACCTTCGGAACTTGGCGACTGTTCACCTCGACCATTCGGTCGGCAACATCGAGCAGTCGGACAACTTCTTCAATGGTCAAGTCATGAGTGTCCAACAAATGCTTCATTCCCCTGCCCCCTTCACTGTGATTCCAGTTGGCCCGACCGATACTTCGTCCGTGAGGTGCGTGGGGATGTTCTTGCCTACGTAATCGGGACGAATTGGCAATTCACGATGACCGCGGTCCACCATGACAGCTAGCTGCACAGCACGCGGACGGCCATAATCGTTGAGCGCTTCCAACGCGGCGCGCACAGTGCGGCCGGTAAACAACACATCGTCCACCAAGACAACGGTTCGCCCTGTGAGATCGCACGGGATTTCCGATGGAGCCGACAAGACAACGGGACGAAGGCTGTAATCGTCGCGGTACATGGAGATGTCAATGGCACCAAGAGGAACCACAACACTTGTTTGGCGCTCATTAATGAGTGCACAGAGTCGCTCTGCGATCCACGTTCCACCGGTTTGCATGCCGACAATGACGAGATTTTCAAGCGAAGCATTTCGCTCGAGAATTTCATGGGAAATGCGCGAGATGGCGCGAGACACATCGTCTGCGCCAAGGATGACCACTCCGAGGTCTGTCACAGCACTCACCCGAGTGAGGGCGACTGAATCATGGACATGAAAAACGCCCCGTGACAGGGGCGTGTGGAGTACGAAATGTAATAAATCATGTTGTCCTTCCGTTCGAGCCTCACGGGACTCGTTTGACGGTGCCTATGAGTGTACACATTGCACACGTCCAGCGCTACCGCCGACGGAAGACTTGCCAATATTGGTTACCGGCCACCTCCTCAAAGTCCATGCTTACCTCAGCCCAGTCCCACCGAAGAGAGTCGTTCAAGAGTCGAGGAAGAACGACATATTCCACGCGATCTGCAGCAGGCAGTCTCGTATCTTCCATCTCGTCGCCCACTCCGTAATAGAGGGCCCTAAACGGATTTGGGAAAAAGTAGATCTCTTGACGATGAGCCAGGAAGGTCACCAGCGGATCGAACGCGGAGACAACCGCGCCATCTGGCACCTGCTTCACAATCTCACGCCCCGCAATTGCAATCGCAGCATCGGACGGAAGAACTTTGCGAGGAGTGATCGCCAGAGAATGTTGCCCCCACAGCAGCGACGATGCCGTCGTACACACCACGACGGTGGCCATCACCAGCGCCCTCCACTGTCGAGTGACGGCTCTCACGCCAAACACCGTGGCAGCTAGCAAGATTGGTACAGCAACGAGTGAGTAGTGGTACTGAATACTGTGCTGATACCAAAAAGTGCTGAGAATATTCGAGGCAATAACTGGCAGCGCCACTAACGAGAGCCATGGCGACAACACAAATACTGCGGCAAACGGTGCAGCCATTTGGAAGAGATACAACGGGCGATCTTCTGAGACCAAGTATCGAGCTACGTTTCCAGGATTACTGACTGTTTCTTTCAAGAATCCAGTGACTCCGCCAAAGGGAATACGCCACGTATTACGCGTAGGAACACCAATCAACGATCGCATCAACACGAACATCCCCACCACTGTCGCCAAGACGGAGGCAAGGACGGTCAGTGCACCTCGCTTCTTTTCGAAGCGATACGCAACGAAGATTCCCAGAGGGACCATCACTAGAAGAACGTCTTCCTTCACAAGAAGCGCACCGAAGACAGCAACCGCGTACAGACGCCACTTCTTTTCATACAGTGCATAAAAAGCAAGCGGAAGAAATAGCCCGAGAAATGAATCGGGATGGAAATTTTCCATCCCGGTGCCATTGACAGCAGGGTTAGCTAACCACAGAAACGCTGCACAAAATCCCATGACTGCACTTGATAAAACTCGTCGTGCAAACAAATAAATGGGAATAGCGCCAGATGCAATAACAATGGCCTGAACAACAAGAAGAGTGGATGTTCCCGGCAACACCCAATACAGCGGCACCAACAGAATGAGAATTAATGACGCGTGATCTCCAAAGAGATTGCGTCCCATCAATGTCACAAATGGCGCCTCTCCTCGGGACAACAACCACAGACCCTGGTCATATAACCCAACGTCATAGGCAAACGTGCCGAGGCCGCGGTGTACCTCAACCTGGAGCCACGACATCCATGTGGCGTGAGCAACACATAGAACAAGAACAGCCCATGTCCATGCGTTCACGGTGCGCAATCGTCGCACTTGTCTCTTCACAGCCGTGGCACCCACGGCTCCATCATTCCCCAGACGGACGCGCAGTTCTTGCCACTGCCGCGAGAACTCCGTTGACAAATCTGCCCGAATCGTCGGTGGAGAATCTCTTTGCCAATTCAACGGCTTCGTCGATGACAACAGCCACTGGCACATCTGGACGATCTAGTAATTCATGAATTGCCAATCGCAAGATGGCGCGATCGAGGGCGGGCATTCGGTCGAGAGCCCACCCCTTTGCATGAATTGTGATTTCTCCGTCAATTCGCTCACGAGAGGCCTCCACCCCCACAAGCAATGCACGGGCTAGCGCCTCTGATGCAATGCCACGTTCGCCGAGCAAATCCAACGACGAAATTGATCGCTGCTCTGATTCATACAGCAACATAACGACTTGTTCTCGCGCATCAGTTCGCTCGTCGTATTGGCGGAAAATTTCCGCGTCGTCTGACATTAGACGCGCGTGATGTAGTCGCCAGAACGCGTATCTACTTTGACTTTGTCACCAACATTGACAAACAAGGGAACCTGAATCACTTTTCCAGTTTCAAGCGTTGCAGGCTTTTTCGCACCCGACACTCGGTCGCCCTGAACACCAGGCTCAGTATCGGTAATCACCAATTCCACAGATGCTGGAATTTCAACAGTGACGATTTCGCCGTTGTAGTACGCAATGATGGCCATTGCTTGTTCGATGAGATAGTCGGCCGCTTCGCCTAACGCTGCTGGCGGAATCGTTGTCTGGTCGTAGGACTCGGTGTCCATAAATACAAAATCGGCACCATCTTTATAGAGGAACTGCATATCTCGCTTGTCAAGAATTGCTTGCTCCACGCGGATACCTGCGTTGAAGGTCTTTTCAAAAACATTTCCGTTACGCAAGTTGCGCAACTTGGTACGCACAAAAGCTCCGCCCTTGCCAGGCTTCACGTGCTGGAATTCAACAACGGTGAAGAGGCCATTATCGAGCTCGAGAGTGATTCCGTTTTTCAGATCGTTTGTTGTGATCGCGGGCATGAAAGTTCCTTCGGACTGAGAGTAAGAATTCGGCATCCTGTGCCTGTGACGACGACCTGATCTTCGATCCGGACGCCTCCGACCCCTTTACGATAGAGCCCAGGCTCCACGGTCACCACCTCTCCCGCAGAGAGAACCGCCTCACATCGGGGGGACAAGATGGGTTCTTCATGAATGTAGAGACCCACTCCATGCCCCGTCCCGTGTAGATACTCATGCTCGACGCCCTCACGACGGAACACGTCACGAACTGCGTCATCGACAGCACGGCCCACTACCCCATCTCGCACAATGGAGACACCGTGTGCCTGCGCTTCTCGCACGATGCGATACATCTCTGCAATCTCATGACTCCAGTGGCCAACCTGAATTGTTCTCGTCATGTCGCTTCGGTATCCATCCACTTCAGCACCCATGTCAACGACAACGGCGTGACCAGATTCAATGACAGTGTCCGACGGCTCGTGATGTGGTCGAGCGCCATTGGGACCCGTCGCAACGATGGTGTCGAAAGACACGGTATCTGCACCCAAGTGACGCATTGCTGCGTCTAATCGGTTGCGAATCTGTCTCTCAGTGTTGCCAACAAATCCATCCTGCAACACCTCGGCGAGCGCAACATCTGCAATGGACGCAGCCCTTGCCATGGCCGCGATTTCTCTGTCATCTTTCACACGCCGTAATTGATTGAAGACACCAGTTTCTTCAATGACTTGGAACGATGCAGACAACTCTTTAAATCGTGCGGCGGTGACGTGATGCAGATCTACAGATAGTTCACCCGAGACGAACTCGGTCAACGTTTCAGTTAACGAACGTCCGCTTACTGTTTCCACAACTTGTGTTTCAGATTGTGCATGCTGAACTTCATGTTGAGCGCGCTCCACATATCGGCTATCAACAAATAGATTTACGGTTCCCGTGAAGCGGTCCACCAATGCGAATGCGGTACTTCCCGTAAACCCGGTCAGCCATCGAATGTCTTCCATCCGAAGAACAAGAACGTGCTGCGCATCACCCGCAGCGACAAACGCTTGAAGACGTTGACCAAGCGACATGAGAGATCAATTCATTGCGACGAGTGAGTGGAGCGCCAACACGTACCCAGCGCCACCGAAACCAGAAATTGTGCCGCTAACAACTGATGAAAGGACACTGACATGCCGGAACTCTTCCCGCGCGCCCGGGTTCGAGAGATGCACCTCAACAATGGCGCCGTCAAATGACCGCAGCGCATCGTGAATGGCCCAGGAGTAGTGAGTAAATGCACCCGCATTAATGATGATTGCGTCATACGAGCCGCGAGCATCATGGATTGCAGCGACTAATTCAGATTCCGAATTTGATTGCAGATGCTGAATCGACACGTTGTGCTTCTGGGCTTCGGCGCGAAGTGAGGCCACATGTTCGTCCAACGTTGCAGCCCCATACACCTGTGGCTCACGCTGACCGAGCAGATTGAGGTTTGGCCCATTGAGCACGAGAACAGACGAGATTGCCATGTCATCCACCGTACTCTCGCCACTGTTCGTTCGTCAGTGAATAAACAAGATGTGGAGCGCCATGCCAACCGGGCGTCCCTGGGTGCACAAAATCAAGGTCTACTCGACGATTCATCCCTATTCGCTTCATCACCGCTTCACTCCGACGATTGGCGATTGTGGTCCATGAATAGATGGTCGACAGGTTGAATTCCTGAAAGCCGATACGTAGCGCCTCTTTGGCCGCTTCGGTGGCATAACCATGACCCCACGCCCACCTTGCCAACCGCCATCCCACTTCATGACATGGCGCGAATGATGTTGTAAACGACGGACCAGTGAGGTTCAGTCCGACATATCCCGCAAATCGTTGCTCGCATTCCAGGGCCCACAATCCGAATCCGTTCTGTGTGAATCGATCACGAATAGCCGACACCATGTCGATGGTCTCATCTCGCGTCATGGTTGATGGAAAGAATTCCATCACTTCTGGGTCGGCACACATCTCCGCAAATGGCTCAATGTCGTCGTCCACCCATTGCCGTAGAAGCACACGCGGCGTGCGATACATCACAGTTGATGAAGGCGCGCGCCCAAATCGCTGTATGCGGTGCGCAGCACGTCATGTTGAATTCCTGGAACCACCTCTAGCCCCGAGGAAGAATCGAGCACAAAGGTCAACGAATCGACTGCCTTCTTGTCGCGACCCATTGCAGCAATGAGCGAATCGATAGTGAGTCCATCTGGGAGAGGGCGACGCAGTCCATAGACATCGTGGACAACGTGATAATGGTCGTCGACACGCTCACTGGAAATGCGATTCATACGATGCGCAACATGAGCCGCATAGAGGACACCAAGAGACACTGCTTCACCGTGAGCGATATGGAAGTCGGTATCAATTTCCAACGCATGCGCAAGCGTGTGCCCATAGTTCAAGAACGCACGAATACCGCCTTCGCGTTCATCGGCCGCCACGATGTCGCCCTTAATCTGTATACAACGTGCGACTCTTTGGTCAAAAGGCATCTCGTTTAGATCTTCGCGAACAATGAAGTGGTACTTCGCCATTTCCCCTAGCCCGCAACGCATTTCGCGTTCAGGAAGCGAATTCAGGACATCAAGATCGCATACCACGCCGGTTGGCTGCCAAAATGCACCAACAAGATTCTTGCCCTCCGCAATATTCACACCAGTCTTTCCACCAACAGCGGCGTCAATCATTGCGAGAAGCGATGTTGCAACGTGAACAACAGGAATGCCTCTGTGGTACGACGCCGCAGCAAACCCCGCAACGTCGGTCACCATTCCACCACCTACAGCGACGACAACATCGGTGCGCGTGAGGCCATTTCGCGCAAACTCGCGACACAGTTGCTCGATGGTGTGAAGACTCTTGTGCTGCTCACCTACACCTATGCGATGAACGGAGACCTGATGTTGCGGGAACTGTGGAATGCATTCTTCTGGAATTCCATCTTGAGTGACGACAGCTACCCGCTTGGCAGACATCGGCAGCAGTCCAGATGTTTCATGAATAATTCCGCGGCCAACAAGGACTGAATAAGAACGGTCTCCAAGGTTGATGTGAACTCGGTTCATCTCACTCATTACTATCACCGCGTTCTTCGGCCGCCACCGTTATCGCCTCAATAATCAGTGATGTCACCGACTCAGACGACCGTTCGGAGACATCCACAACAATGTCTGCAACTTCTCCGTACAAAGGAGCACGTTCTTGTGTTAGTCGCTCGAGCGTTCCGGCCCGATTATTGTCGAGGAGTGGACGGTGCCCACCTTTTCGGGTGCGCTCGACCAAGACTTCTGGTCGGGCATGTAACCACACCACAATCACTCGTCCATCTTTGCGAGCCTGATGCAACAAGTCTCTATTCTCTTTCCGCAACACAACCCCGCCTGCGCCTGCAATAACAGCTGGCCGCGGAGAACGGAGACACTGAGCCAACACATCGGATTCGATGGAGCGAAATCCGTCTTCACCCAGCTGCGAAAAAATTTCGCGAACAGACTGACCCGCTGTTTGTTCAACAAGTTTGTCTGTATCGAGACACTCCGATTTGTAGTGATCGGCCAAACTGCGAGCAATAGTTGTCTTTCCTGTGCCCATGAGGCCAACAAGAACAATGATGGATGGAGTGGTCACGACTCCAGTGTTGCCTCAAAGGCGTGCGCATTGCGAACGAATTCTGCAAGCGAATCTCCACCAAATTTTCGTTGAGCCTCTGCTGCAAGCACCAATGCCACCATTGTCTCCACCACCACACCAAGCGCTGGTACCGCGGTGACGTCTGTGCGCTCTTTGAAACTCACCGTCTCTTCTTTTGTGACGGTGTCCACCGTTTTCAATGTTGGCTTATTGAGTGTTGCTAATGGCTTCATGGCAGCGCGAACGATGAGTGGCTCACCAGTAGTGATGCCACCTTCGGTGCCGCCAGAGCGATGACCCTCTCGCACATATTTGCGATTCGCAGCATCCCAATGAATGGGATCGTGCGATTCGCTTCCACGTAAACCAGACACTTCAAACCCGTCGCCAATTTCCACACCTTTGACGGCCTGGATACTCATGACAGCCTGCGCAAGAAGCGCATCTATCTTGCGATCCCAATGCACATGGCTTCCTAAACCAATGGGTACTCCGTAAGCAATTGTTTCCACAATGCCGCCAAGCGAATCGCCTTCTTTTGCAGCTTCTTTAATGGCGGTAATCATGGCTGCCTCGGCTGCTGGGTTGAAGCAACGAACTTCAGACGCATCGATGGAGTCAAGATCGGCCATGGTGGGCAATGTTGCGTTCTGTGCGCGAGCAGATCCAATTTGAACGACATGACTGAGAATGCCTACGCCGATATGGGACAACAATTGCTTTGCCAATGCGCCAGCCGCTACGCGTGCTGCAGTTTCGCGAGCACTTGCTCGCTCTAGAACATCTCGTGCGTCTGAAAACCCGTACTTCTGCATACCCACTAAATCGGCATGACCGGGGCGTGGCTGAGTTAACGGAGTTTTTGTTGCTCCTGGTTCTGGAGACATTTCGTTGTGCCACTTGTCTCCGCGAAACCATTCAGAGTTCTGAATCTCGATTGCCACGGGCGACCCGAGTGTTCGACCATGGCGGATACCACCCACCAACGTGATGACATCTTTTTCAAAACGCTGGCGAGGACCGCGTCCGTACCCAAGGCGTCGACGTGCCAAATCGTTTTCAATATGCTCGGCCAAAATGGGCAGACCAGCGGGCAACCCTTCAACAATTACGGTGAGGGCTCGTCCGTGTGATTCGCCAGCTGTGAGGTACCTAAGCACGGTTAGAGGCTACTTGTGGCGTCGAGAAAGTTCGCGCTCTGCTGCATCTCGCAGGATGTCAACAGGCGGTTTTTCGCCAAATTGGTGGATGCATTGGCGTCGAGCCTGCTGAATCAACATCCATAGCCCGTCCACTGTGGTGGCTCCCGCCTGTGCGGCATCGCTCAACAACGTGGTTGTCATGGGCTGATACACAGCATCAAGAACCACCAAGTGCGAATCAAGAAATTCAGCAGGCAATGGAGTGTCTGTTGAATTCATTCCCACCGATGTGGTGTTGACAAGAATGCTGGCATGACGCACATCGCTGAACTCACCTACTCTCACATCGCCACCATGTGAGTGAATGTCATCGGAAAGTCTCTGACACAAAGCCTGAGCATTTTCTGTGGTGCGATTCACAATCACCACATGTGCACCGCGACGACCGAGAGCTAATGCCACCGACCGAGCAGTTCCGCCGGCACCTAGAACAACTGCGGTGGCACCAGGAATGACAGCCGAGCCTTGTTCTTCTAATGCGTCACAACAGCCGTCACCATCGGTGTTGTGGCCGACGGCGATGCCATTTGCGAACGAGATGCAATTCACCGCATTCAATAACTGAGCATTTGAGTCGACGTCATCAAGCAAGGGAATGATGACTTCTTTCAACGGCATCGTGATGGACAGTGCACGCACATGTTGAGCCCTCACGCTCGTAAATGTTGAAGCAACCTTGTCTGCTGGACAATCAAGCGCCACGTAGTGACCACTAATTCCAAGTTGAGCAAATGCAGCCGCGTACAACGCGGGTGATAACGAATGCGACACCGGCGAACCGAGAACGGCGCCCACAACGTGTTCACTTGATGTCATGGCAGAACGCCAGCAGCGCGAGATTTCTCGATATTCGCGAGATGCTGCTCATATGTGGTGGCGAATGCATGACGACCCGTCTTGTCAGCCAAGACGTAGTACAGATAGCGACACTTCTCGCCAGCAGGGAGACCTTGACATGCCTCGTCAGACTTTGCCGGTGTTCCTGCCGGAGCCAATGCAGCCTGGATGGACGCACGACCTGGATTCGCAATGGGAGTGGGAGGCAAGCCTGCGCGCACATACGTGTTGTATGGAGTGTCCGTTGCCTTCATGTCGGTCCAGGACATTGAAGGATCTTGCCCATACTTCACACTTGCATCAATCTCCAGCTTCATCTTCTCTGCAAGACGGTTATAGATGACTTGTGCAATCTTGGGGCGATCCTCTGGAACTTTTGCTTCGCGCTCAATCAACGAGGCGATAATCAAAATTTCATACTGAGAGAAGCCCCGAATTCGCGCACCGGATTTCAAATCCACCTGGCGGGCCACACGTTCCATCATCCCGGCCATGGTGGACACCACGCGTGCTTCAGAACCATCTCCCGACACCTGGTACGTGTCAGGGAACAACAACCCCTCCAACGTGGTGACCCCTTTGGGCAACAGTTCCGACACCACCGTTCCATCAGTGGCTGCAGCAAGAAAATCTTCAGCGGTCATGAAGGTGAGCTTTGATGCCAAACGTTCACCCATCTGCGCGATAGTCATCCCCTCGGGGAACGTGACCGATACAAATGTTTGTGCGGGCGGCGTGGACAACGCCTCAATGATGTTCCCAGCATTATCACCGGGCTTCAACGCGTAGTACCCAGGCACCAATGTGATGTCACCCTTTGTTGAGGCATACCAACGGAACAGTCGCGCATTAGAAATGATTCCTTCAGCGTCCAGACGCGCGGCAACAGACGAGATGGTGTCACCGTCAGTAATGGTGAAGTTCACCGGCGCACCAGGCTCCCCCGCTGGATTCAGTTGATGAATGGTCCACCATCCCGCAGCGCCAAGCAACAACACAGTTGCGACAACAATGCTGACCACCATCCGAATTGGTTGACGCAGGAAGTCAAAACCAGGCTTTAGGTCGTCGGTGGCCGTATCTGGAAGAACAGTAACGTCGTCCCATGGATCGGTTTTCCAATCGTTCGGAAGGAGTGGATCGCCGGTCATTGTTCAGATTCTTTCGAGCGAGCATCTAACCACGACTGCAAAATGAAAGCGGCTGCCACTTTGTCCACTACAGAGCGTCGATCGATGGCGTTCATATTCCGTTGCGCCATGGAGTTGTCCGCCTGGACAGTAGAACGACGTTCATCATGTAGAAACACCGGCACTTCCACCACCGTAGTCATTCGCTCAACTTCTCGTCGGGCAGCCACCGCAGCTTGTCCTTCTGAGCCGTCCATATTCAATGGAAGTCCCACAACTATCGCTTCCACTTCTTCCTCGCGAGCAATGCGAGCGATTTCGTCGTGATCGACTCTTTGAGACTTTCCTCTCGCAATCACCACTAACGGTGATGCGATGGTTCCGCTTCTATCCGAGACTGCGACACCAATTCGCTTTGAACCTAAATCAATGCCTAACGCACGCACGGGTCAAGATGCCGCAGCAAGAATGTCGAGAACCTTCGTTCGTGCAATGTGAAGTGCCTCGTCAATGCCGGCAGGGTTCTTACCGCCTGCCGTGGCAACGTCACCCTTGCCGCCGCCGCCACCACCCACAGCACGTGCTGCATCTTTGATGATGTCACTAGCGTTCACTTTCAACGTCGGCAATGTGGCAGCAACCAGTGAGACGCCTCCCGAATCTGTTTCTCCCGCTAACACGACAGCGCGAATACCTTGTTGCTGGCGTACTGCAAGCGCGAGATCTCGCAGATCGTTGGCGCTAAGGCCATCAACACGCTGAACAACGAGACCATCCACTGCTGCTGCAGACATTTCAGACGCACGTCCACTCGCAAGCTTTGCTCGTAGTGCCTTGATTTCATCTTGAGCAGCTTTGAGTTCATCGAGCTTTCGAGCGACGCCTGCAACTACGTCATCTGCTTTCGTGCCAAGCGCAACAGACACCTTCTGCAAGATGTCATTGGTGCGCTGGATGTATTTCACAGCATTTTCACCAGTGACCGCTTCAATACGACGCAGATTTGATCCGATAGACGACTCGGCAACAATCTTGATTGTTCCGATATCACCTGTGGCCGAGACATGTGTTCCGCCACACAATTCGGTCGATGCACCAGCTTTCAACACGCGCACTGTGTCACCGTACTTGTCTCCGAAGAAGGCAATGGCTCCCGCAGCAAGAGCCTCTTCTTTTGATGTCTCGAATGCGTCAACAGACGTGTTGGCCAATACCTGAGAATTAGCCAACGTTTCAATCTTCTCAATCTCTTCGGGAGTCACACTTTCGTAATGACTGAAGTCAAAACGAAGTCGATCTGGAGACACCAAGGACCCTGCTTGTTTCACATGGTCTCCCAATACCGTGCGCAACGCCCAGTGAAGAACATGGGTACCAGTGTGATTTCGGCGAGTTGCCGTACGAGCTTCGACATTGATCTTGGCAACGACAACGGCGCCTTCGCTGACTTCTCCGCGAACGACTTTGCAGACATGGCGTCGAAGACCAGGTAGCGCAAACGTCGTGTCTACTACTTCTAATTCAAAGGTTTCGTGCGTCAAGGTGCCGGTATCGCCCACTTGTCCGCCGCTCTCTGCGTAAAACGGTGTGTGATCGAGAAACACTTCCACCAGCCCATCGTCTCCATCGATGACAGCGAGAATTGTTGACTCTGATGTGTCACGGAGATAACCAACAAATTCGGTCGTGCCGTGAGCGTCCAACACCTCGCGATAGGCCTCTACTCGATCCCCGTCGGCACGCCCAGATTTGCGTGCCTCCTTTGCACGAGTTCTTTGCTGTTGCATTTCGGATTCAAAGCCATTGATATCTACTTCGATTCCACGTTCTGCAGCGATCTCTTGGGTGAGTTCAAGCGGGAAACCATACGTGTCGTGCAACAAGAATGCGGAACGCCCAGACAAGGTGGACCCACCTGCAGAGAAATCGTCTTCCAAAATGCCAAGCCCCGTCTTCAAAGTGTGGCGGAAGCGTTCTTCTTCTTTAGCGAGAACTCCAAGAATGAAATCTTTGTTGGCGCGCACATCTGGGTACGCATTACCCATGACATCAATAGCCACACTGGACAATGTTGGCATCACCAGTTTTTCTGTGCCCAGTAGGAACGCATGACGAATAGCGCGTCGAATAATGCGACGCAACACATATCCGCGGTTCTCATTGCTAGGGAACACACCATCGTTAATCAACATGGTTGCTGAGCGTGCATGCTCCGCTAGGACGCGCAAACTAAAACTTTTTCTATCGTCGTAATCGCCAGATATGTATGTTGCTCCGGTGACTGATTGAGCTTCTTGAATTAGGGGGAACAGAACATCGGTTTCCCACACTGAGTCGACTCCCTGTACCAAAGCCAGAATTCTCTCGAGACCAGCTCCGGTGTCGATACTTGGCTTTGGCAATGACGTGCGCGACCCGTCACTTGACTGGTTGTACTGCATGAACACCAAGTTCCAGAACTCCATGAAGCGGTCGCCGTGTGGATCGTTCTGTGGTCCGCCATCTGGACCAAACGCAGGACCGCGGTCGAAGTGGATTTCAGAACAAGGCCCGCAAGGCCCGGTGTCGCCCGCTTGCCAGAAGTTGTCTTTGTCACCAAGGCGCTGAATGCGCTCCATTGGTACGCCAACTTGTTCGTGCCAGATGGCTTCTGCTTCATCGTCGGACTCATGAACAGTGATCCACAAACGGTCGCCGTCGAAGCCGAAAACATTCGTGACAAGATCCCACGACCATGGGATGGCATCTGTTTTGAAGTAGTCACCAAAGCTGAAGTTGCCGAGCATTTCAAAAAAGACCAAGTGCCTCTTGGTACGTCCAACGTCGTCGAGGTCGTTATGTTTGCCGCCGGCGCGAACGCACTTCTGGACGGTGACGGCTCGCTGATACGGAGCAACTTCATCACCCATGAAGTACGGCTTGAACGGAACCATTCCTGCAACAGTGAAGAGCAATGTGGGATCGTGAGGAATGAGACTGGCAGAAGGCACGACCGTGTGGGCTCTGTCGCCGAAAAATGAAGAGAACGACGAGCGCAATTGGTCGGCGCTACGGGGTGCAGAACTTGAAGACGACATGGGAAAATCATCCTATCTCTCCCCCTTCACGTGAGGGAGATGATTACTACAGCACCGACGGTGGAGGGTCTGTGTCTTCGTTTTTGTACAGCGCAATTGCACGACGAACTAGCGAACGAGCCGCGTCAAACAACGATCGAGCAACGGCTTCTGGCGTGAGATTCTCCGCCACTTCGGTGGCTTTCTTTTTGCCCCACAAAATGGCGTAGGCGCCTGCAACAGCACCAAGGAGAAACCAGAACAATCGTTTCATCATGAGGGATCACGGTAATAGCGCGGAGGGTCAAATCCCAACGGCCGATGCTGGGGTGGGTCCACGGTGGTGGGCGGAGCTTGTCCGGTACGGCCTTCGCGAACATCCGTGACCGCGCTCGCGATGGCCGACGTGACGGAACGACTCTTCGGCGCCAGCGACAGATGAAGTGTGGCATGAGCCAAATGATGCATTGCTTCGGGAAGCCCGACACGGTCTAGAGCCTCGGCCGCAGCAACAGCAATGAGAAGTGAAGTGTGGTCTGCAAGACCAATGTCTTCACTTGCAAAAATGATGAGACGACGGGCAATAAACCGCGGATCTTCTCCCCCCTCCACCATTCTCGCCAACCAGTGCAGTGCAGTATTTGGCTCGCTAGCGCGCATTGACTTAATGAATGCAGAGATGATGTCGTAGTGATCATTTCGCCCCAGCCGCGACACGCTGGTGTTTAGGGCAAGTGTGGCGTGTTCTTCTATGACTTCATGACCAGCCGCCAAAGCTATTGCCACTTCAAATGCAGTCAGTGCTTGGCGAACATCTCCCGTGCAGCGTCGCGCAATAATTCGGATGGCCTCGTCTGACGCAGTACATGACAAAACATGACAGGCCCTGTTCAACACTTGCTGTATGGCCCCTTCGTCAACGGGCTTTAATTCGAATACCGAGGAACGTGAACGCAGAGCGGGATTCACCGAGAAGGCCGGGTTCTCCGTGGTGGCGCCAATTAATGACACCACACCACTTTCTACTGCGTGAAGGAGCGCATCTTGTTGAGTGGTAGTGAATCGATGGATTTCATCGATGAACACCACTGTTCCCCTATTTTCAAAAGTCAGTGCGCGCTTTGCAGAGTCAATGACTTCGCGCACATCTTTCACCCCCGCTGTTACGGCAGATAAACGTTCAAAGCGACGCTTCGTGGAAGATGCAATTAATTCTGCAAGTGTTGTTTTCCCAGTGCCGGGTGGACCCCACAACAAAATGGATGACACCTTGTCGGCCACGATTAAGCGACGCAATGGAGCATTTGCCCCCACTAAGTGGTCTTGCCCTACAACGTCGTCCAGGGTCTGAGGGCGAAGACGAGCAGCTAAAGGCGCACGCTCAGCGATGTTGTTCTCCAACGATTCCGAAAATAGATCGGGCGATTCCACGTTCTAATTTGATGTTGCTGGCGGTGGCAACAAACGCAAACCAAGATCTGCCAAGTGTGACGCCTCAACAGGGGTAGGAGCGTTAGTCATCGGGTCGGCACCGCTTTGCGTCTTTGGAAACGCGATGACCTCTCGAATATTTTCTTCACCAGCAAGAATCGCAGTGAGGCGATCAATGCCGAATGCGAATCCGCCGTGTGGTGGCGCGCCGTAGCGGAAGGGCTGCAAGAAGAAGCCGAACCGTTTGTCAGCTTCTTCGTCTGAAATACCAAGAATGTTGAAGACACGACGTTGTAACTCAGGTTCGTGGATTCGAATAGAACCAGAGCCCAACTCCCAACCGTTTAACACCAAGTCATACGCCAAAGCACGCACTTTTAGCGGGTCAGTATCAAACAGGCTGATGTCATCGGGGTGCGGATGACAGAACGGATGATGTCCCGGACGTGGGCGGCCCGTGACCGGGTCGGCACCAACAAACAGAGGGAATTCCGTGACCCACACATAGCGATATGGACCTTCATGCACTGGCGGACGCCCGATGTCATTTCTCAACTGACCCAACACTTCACATGTGGTCATCCATTCGTCAGCGACCAATAACAACAAGTCGCCCGCTATTGCGCCCAGTGCGGAGACTAATGATGATCGTTCTGCATCAGACAAGAACTTTGCCACTGGGGACTCCACTGAGCCATCTGGTTGGACTTTCATCCACACAAGACCTTTTGCACCAATTTTCTTTGCTCGGTCAGTAAGTGCATCGAGTTTATTGCGACCATACGCAGCAGCCTCTGGAAAATCCGGTGCAGCAACACGCAGACCCTTAATACTTTCTGCACCACTGAACGCCTTGAACTCAGTAGATGAGAACAGATGAGTCAACTCAACGAGTTCCATTCCAAATCGAAGATCTGGCTTGTCTACTCCGAAGCGCTCCATTGCCTCACGCCACGTAATGCGCTCGATTGTTGGTGGCTTTTCGCCAGTAACCGCTTCTGCCGCTGCAGTAACAGCGCGACCAATGAACTCAAGGACATCGTCTTGCGATACAAAAGACATCTCCGCGTCTAGCTGCATGAATTCATATTGACGATCGGCTCGAAGGTCTTCGTCGCGCAGACACTTTGCGATTTGGTAGTAGCGATCTACTCCCGACACCATCAACAACTGCTTCCATAACTGCGGCGACTGCGGCAAGGCAAAGAATGAACCATGATCTTTGCGTGATGGAACGAGAAATTCACGTGCCCCCTCTGGAGTTGACGGCATCAGCAATGGGGTTTCCACTTCCAAGAAACCGTTCTCTTCCATGGCACGACGAATGGCACTGTTGACACGGGCGCGGACTCGAAGGTTCCGTTGCATTCTCTCGCGACGAATATCGATGTATCGATACTTCAAACGAACGCCTTCATCAACATCATCTGCACGCTGATCTACGGGGAACGGTGGAGGTTCGGCAGAGTTCAGCACTTCCACTACACATTCACCTATTTCGACGCGCCCCGTCGACAAAGCGTCATTCACTGTTCCTTCTGGACGCGCGCGAACAACACCAGAGATACGAACTACATATTCGCTACGCACGTCGACGTCGTTGTCAACAACACACTGGATAATGCCTGAGTGATCACGCAAGTCGATGAATGCCAATTTCTCGCCATGCTCACGTCGGCGTCCTACCCACCCGCACACAGACACAGTGTCACCAATGTGAGATTCGTTTAGTTCTCCACACATATGGGTTCTCATCGCTGTGGATTTCATTGTGGTGTCCTTCGGGGGTGACGCTCGCCGAGACTGCGAGATAGGTACTGAATAAGTTCGTGTTGCGGCATGACTTGCTG
>JBMTEX010000019.1:0-24422 GCA_049433485.1 Ilumatobacteraceae bacterium
AATAGCGACAATAATCGCGACGGTAGAGCACGTTTCGCGAATCAATGAGATTGTCGAAACTAACTCATCACTGGAGAGATGTGAGCAATTCAGACGAAGGACAGAAGCACCGGCGTCTACGAGACCTCTGATGCCCTCTGGAGTACATGTAGCTGGCCCTAAGGTGGCAATGATCTTTGTCAAACGCATCAGCGACACACTAAGTGACTATCGTGAACAGCACGTGCCACTAGAGGAAAATAGGCTGTGATTTATTTGGTGTCGAAGGGGGGACTTGAACCCCCACGCCCTAACGGGCGCCAGCCCCTCAAGCTGGTGCGTCTGCCTATTTCGCCACTTCGACGTGGAGTGTCAGGTTACCGATGAACCTGACAGAACCCAAAGGTCAGTTCTGAAGGAGAAACGCGAGGGCAATAACTGTAAAGAGCCACACGGTTGCAAAAACTGTGGTGATTTTGTTGAGGTTCTTTTCAGCTGCTGCAGAACCTAAACCTGCACCTCCGCCACCAAACATGTCTGACAGGCCACCGCCCTGTCCGCTGTGAAGCAGGACGCCAACAATGAGGGCCAACATAGACACCACATTGATGACAAGCGATAGATACAGAATCACGGTACGCACGGTGCTCCAGCCTATCCCTGTAGGACCCCGTTGACGGCAGGTGTCTGCGTCTCCATGGGGAAATGGCATGCCACGGAGTGCCCTGGAGAAAGTTCTGCCAGCATTGGCTCTGTTGTGGCACAGATGTCCGCGGCCTTCCAGCACCGGGTACGAAAACGACATCCTGAGGGCGGATCGACTGGTGATGGCACGTCTCCCACAAGGCGGATGCGGCCAGTTCTCCCCCGCTTAGTGGGGTCCGCTACAGGCACCGCCGATAGCAATGCAGTGGTGTAAGGATGACGCGGGAATGCGTAGACCGACGACGACGGACCCGTCTCCACAATTTTGCCCAGATACATCACCGCGACATTGTCTGCGATATGACGCACCACCGAAAGGTCGTGAGCGATGAACATATAAGTAAGGCCAAGATCCTTCTGGAGATTTTCCAGGAGATTGAGAATTTGAGCTTGAATGCTCACGTCTAATGCAGATACTGGCTCGTCTGCCACCAGCAATTTCGGCTCCAGCACTAGTGCACGCGCAATACCAATTCTTTGGCGTTGTCCGCCAGAGAATTCGTGCGGATAGCGGTTGTAGTGCTCTGGATTCAACCCAACAAGGTCCATCATGTCTTGAACTCGAGACTTAATGCCTTGAGGTGGGTTGATCTTCTGAACTTCAAGCGGGGCTGAAATAATCTGGCCAACGCTATGACGAGGATTTAACGATGCATAGGGATCTTGAAAGACAATCTGCATTTTTTGCCGAGCAACGCGAAGGTCGTGACCAGACATCGATGTGATGTCTTGCCCATCGAGAATGATTTTTCCAGATGTTGCGTCAATCAGTCGAGTTACAACGCGAGCCAATGTCGATTTCCCGCAACCTGACTCCCCTACAATTCCGAGAGTTTTACCGTCTTCAATTGTGAACGAAACATTGTCAACTGCCTTGACCTCTTTATCTGGCCGTGCGAAAAGACCAGCAGAACCAGTGGGAAAGTACTTCACAAGGTTGCGAGCATCGAGCGAAATTTTGCTCATCGCGATGTCTCCCTACGACCAATTGAAAGCAACTTTTCGTTTGAGAGGTGACATGCAGATTCAGAAGTAGTACCTGCAATGTTTCGCAGCTGCGGAACATCGGACACACATTTGCTATGGGAACCCTCTTGAAAGGCGCAACGTGTCTGGAATGCGCAACCACTCGGCAACGAAATAAGAGAGGGCGGAGTGCCAGGAATTGTTGCTAATTGTCCGCGGCTACTTGCATCAAGACTCCCTACAGCCCCCAGCAAACCCCATGAATATGGATGCGTGGGCACAGAGAAGATTGACATCACGTCTGCGCGTTCGACGATTCGGCCGCCATACATGACGAGAGCAGTGTCCGCCACTTCGGCTACGACTCCAAGGTCGTGTGTGATCAAAATGATGGCCATCCCTGTCTCTTGCTGCAGGTCTTTCATAAGGTCGAGAATCTGTGCTTGCACCGTGACATCAAGTGCTGTGGTGGGCTCATCTGCAATCAACAAACGAGGCGAATTAATGAGCGCTATTGCAATAACGATTCGCTGTCGCATACCGCCCGAGAATTCGTGTGGGTACTCGTCTATTCTCTTAGTTGGATTAGGAATACCGACTTTCTCCAACATGGAGATGACACGAGTGTGAACTTCATCTTTCGAAGCGTGCGGATGATGAACAAGAAAGGCTTCCGCAATCTGATCACCGACGGTGTAAAAAGGATTCAGCGCCGACAACGGATCCTGGAAGACCATCGCAATGTCCTTTCCCCGGATTTGACGCATTTCACTGTCATCCGCCGTCAACACATCGCGTCCATCAAACAGGATGTTTCCCGTAGTAGTTGCTGTGACAGAGCTATTGAGTCTCAAAATAGATGAAGCAGTGACTGATTTTCCAGAACCAGACTCGCCCACTATTCCCAATGTCTCGCCTGCACGTATGGTGAAGGAAACGTCATTCACTGCATGAACAACACCATCTGACGTCTCAAACGAGACTTGAAGGTTGCGAACACTTAAGAGTGGATGATCCATTACCTCGTCCTTACACGTGGGTCGAGAACACCGTAAAGAATGTCCACGACAACATTGGCGAGGACGATAAAGACCGCTGCAACCATGGTGGTGCCGACGAGAACTGGGAGGTCTGATTCAGTCACTGCTCGTATAGACATTCTCCCCATACCAGGAAGCGAAAAGACGCTCTCCGTAATGATGGCTCCACCCAGGAGTGCGGCAAAGTCAAGACCCGCAATAGTGACAATTGGTACTAGGGCGGAACGCAACACGTATTTTCTCAGAATTATTCGACGACGAAGGCCTTTCGCAATACCGAGACGGACGAAGTCCTCGTTCATAGCTTCAAGCATGCCGTTACGCGTAAGTCGCGTGTATCCCGCAGCGGACAACACCGCCAATGTGGTCCACGGAAGAATCATGGTGCTAAGGAAAGCAATTGGATCAACAAATGGCGACTCATACCTCGGAAATGGAAGAATTCGTAACCAAATACAAAAGGAAAACAGAACGAGCAGTCCGATGTAGAACGTTGGCAAACTGACACCAACAGCACTGAACGTAGTGGCGAATTTGTCTTGCCATTTGCCCTTCTTTAAAGCGGCTAAGGACCCAAGTCCAATTCCTAAAGTCATCCACATAATCAAGGCGCCGATGGATAAATACGCAGTTACTGGAAACGTACGTGAAATGAGCGTGGTAACACACTCATGCTGACTAAAGGAATAACCAAGTGAGGGCGCTGGACAAGAGAAAGCTGCCGCTCCAGTGCCATATTCGCGACCAACAAAAATGCCTTTTAGAAATTTCCAATACTGCTCCATTATTGGCTTGTCGTAGCCCAACCGAACGCGATTGGCAGCGATTATTTCCGGCTTGCAATTTTTCCCACATGTCAGAGCCGCTGGATCAGCGGGGAGCATCGAAAACAACAAATAAGTGAAAAGCGAAACAGCTAACAAGAGCATCAACGCAAACATCAAACGTCGCGTAACAAATAACAACATTAACTCAGCCTCCCATCTTCTTATTCAACAATAAACGGTCAAAGGGGGCACCGCCGAAGACGATGCCCCCTTCTTCCGAAGTTTGAAACCTCTTACTTAACGTAAAGGTTGCCGAAACAGAAAGCTCCAAATGGTCCCCACTGGAAAGTGTTTCCTACCTTTGAACCCCAAATGCTCTGAGCTTTAAGGAAGGTTCCAGGAAGTGCCCACAAGCGGTCTACCACGTACTGGTTCAGTTCTTGCCACTGCTTACCTTGTGCTGTGCGGTCCAAGTTTGCCTTTGCGGCATTTACCAATCCTTCGAACTCTGCATAGTCAGGGTCCTGTGAGTTACGGGTGAGGTTGAAACCGCCACCTGTTGTGAACAATTCAGGAATCACTGTCGATGCATTCGCCCAGTCTGGAGCCCATCCGCCACGAACAATGTCGTATTCAGTTTCTGGGTTCAACACTGTTGACCAGTACTGACTCGACTCCACTGCTTCAGGTTTGATCTTGTAGCCAATTGCTCCAAGATTGTCTTGCCAAATAGCCAAGGCCTTTTGCCAAGTTGGAGTGTCTGGATAGTAGAAGTTCAATCCGCTCGCAGCGCGCGCTGCGACGTCTGGACACTTGGTCTTTGCTTCGTCTGCTGCTGCTTGAGCAGCCTCAACGTTTGCACTGCCGTCTTCATTAAGACCTTCAGGCATATTGGAGGGTGCATAGTCCAGAGCAAGAGCGGGCTTAATGAAGCCATCTGCAAAATCTCCTGTGTATGGTCCGCCACTTGCCTTACGAAGTGCTTCACGGTCGAGTGCCAAATAGATAGCTTTGCGAACTTCGTAGCACGACAATCTCTCATTATTGAGGTTGGTGTACGAAACAAACGGATCGTAATAATCAATCGCGCGGGCCTTGATAGCTTCATCGCCTTCGAAGATCGTCTGCAAGTTCTCTGGCTGAATACCTTCCGACACCGCGTATTGGTCATCACCAGCATCGGCAATCATGCGCTCGTCCATCGTTGCTTCTTCTAGACCGAATTCGTAAATGATGGAATCTGCATAAGCCTTTCGGAGATCGTCAGATTCTTCGTTCCAATTCTCATTTCGAACTAGGACGAGAGCCTTGCCTACCTCGTAGCTTTCAATCTTGTATGGTCCAGAAGACACTGGGTTCATGTCGTAACCCTCGCCATTGTCCTTCGCCTTTGGAACAGGACTAAAGGTCAACATTGTTGTTGTGTAGTTGAAGTCTGCAACTGGATCTTTCAAGTTGAAGGTAATGGTGTTGCCATCACACTTCACGGCCTCGTCGTAGGCGGCCTGCTGGGCTGCGGTGGCCTTGTATGGCCCCGGATAGTCGCCAGCGTCGATGTAGCTAATTGCATATGTTGGACCGTCTGTAATGACGTCTGTAGCAAATGAACGCGACACACCGTACGCAACGTCTGCACAGGTAATGGCCGAACCATCTTCAAATGTAATTCCGTCACGAAGAGTAAATGACCATGTCTTACCTTCGTTTGATGCGGTACCAGTGTCCGTTGCAAGGTCACCTGCAATTTCGGAACCAGCATCGCCGGCTTCGTATTTGTAACTGGTCAGCGAACGATGCATGGTCGATCCAGCGAACGCCAAATCTGTGCCTGTGTAGTTTCGCTGTGGATCAAGGTGCGCTATTTGCTCACCGCTAGTCAAAATGCGGATAGTTCCGCCCTTTTTTGGTGTGCCATCCCCACTGCCACTATCTGATCCGCCACCGCATGCAGCGGCAACTACAGAAGCAACAAGCGCAAAACTGACAGCACCGATAATTCGACGCTTTGTCATATTTCCTCCCGTCCAGACCCCGATGGGTCTACTGAACAATTGTCACCTTAGTCGTTAAATGGACAAAGGTAAACCAATGAGACTCTGGTTGGTTCCTCTAGGAAAGGTTCTGGCGGTCGGCTTTGGGGTCTAGAGCGTCACGTACAGCGTCTCCCAAAATATTGAATGCCAATACCAAGATAATGAGGGCCACTCCGGGAATGAACAAATAGGTAGGGTCTGCCCGGTAGTACTTGACCGAATCCCCCAACATGACGCCCCACGATGCTGCTGGTGGCAACATACCCAGCCCCAAGAAGGACAACGTGCTCTCTGTGGCTACGTACGCCGGGAGGCTCAACGACACAATCACAATGACTGGCGCCCAGAGGTTCGGTAAAAGTTGTTTGAAGATGATGTGTGCTGTGCTAGCACCGCTTGCCCTCGCTGCTTCCACAAATTCTCGTTCACGGAGTGACAGTGTTTGCCCGCGCACGACGCGGGCCACATACACCCAGCCAAAGGTGGCGAGCACAAGAACTATGTAGGTCAATCTCGCAGGATTTCCTTCCGGAACGCCAAGAGATTCGAGTCGCTGAGTAAAGGGTCGTGTCAATGCGATAATCAACAGGAAAGACGGAAAAGCCAACGTGAGATCCATCACTCGTCCGATAACCGCATCTACCTTTCCTCTGCGATATCCCGCAAATACACCAATAACAACACCAATCGTTGTAGTCAGGATTGTGCCTACAAATCCCACCAACAAAGACACACGTGCGCCGTACAACAACCGCGCCAAAATGTCTCGACCTGTGCCTGGCTCGACCCCTAGCAAATGCTGTGAGGAGATTCCACCGAACGCACCTTTAGGGAGTCCAAAATCGTTGAGTGCATCTCCATCGAGTTCGTAGGGGCTAATACCAAGTACTGCGCAAATCACAGGCGCGAGTGCAGCAACAGCGATATAGAAAACAATGACACCAGCCGCAAACATGGCAAACCTGTCGCGTCGAAAACGCATCCAAGCCAATTGCCTCGGTGACCTTCCTTCGATGACTTGTGCTGAGATTTTTACGTCATCGATGGCGTCTGTTTGTGTACTCCCCATGAATGCCCCCTAGTGCAAACGGTACTGCACTATTCGCGCGAACTCGTCAGGGTCTAGGCTTGCACCACCCACTAATGCACCGTCAATGTCGGGCTGTGCCATCAATTCAGCAGCGTTCGCCGCCTTCACCGAGCCGCCGTATTGAATTCGGATTGCCTGTGCTACATCTGCACCTGCCAAAACCCCAACTTCGCGCCTAATCAGCGAGCACACCTCTTGAGCATCGGCCGCAGTGGCGGTCTGGCCCGTACCGATCGCCCAAATGGGTTCATAAGCTATGACTAGTGATGACACGTCTTCTGGAGTCATCTTCGCCAGCGCTGCCCGCAATTGACCGAGAACTTTGTCTGACGTTGCGCCTGATTCACGCTCTTCCAAAGTTTCCCCAACACAAACAATTGGTGTCATCTTGTTAGCGAGAATCGCTTTGGCCTTACGCGCCACCATGTCGTCAGTTTCACCAAAGATCTCGCGACGCTCGCTGTGCCCACAAATGACGTACTTGACATTCAACTTGGCAAGAAACTGGGGCGCTACCTCGCCGGTAAAGGCCCCCTTTTCTTCATAATGGCAATGCTGCGCACCGAGAATGAATTTGAGGTCGTCTCCCTCAATCAAAGTCTGAACACTACGAATGTCTGTAAAAGGTGCATGTAACGAGACATCGACAGCTTCGAAATCATCTTTGCCCACCAGATATGCAAGCTTCTGCACAAACTGAATCGCCTCGAAGTGATTTTGATGCATCTTCCAGTTGCCACTAATAATGGGCTTGCGCTTAACGGACATTTGGTGCACCTCGCAATGCTGCAAGACCTGGTAAGTCACCAAGTTCTAGAAGTTCAAGTGATGCACCGCCTCCGGTAGAAACGTGATCAACTTCATCATCGAGTTTGAATTGAGCTAACGCAGCTGCGCTGTCTCCCCCGCCGACGATGGTAAACGCTTTCGTTGCGGCGACAGCTTCTGCAACTGTTCGTGTGCCTGCGGCGAAGCGTTCATCTTCAAACATTCCCATTGGACCATTCCAAAAGACTGTGCGAGCATCCATGATGACATCGGAGAATGCAGCAGCGGTTCCTGGTCCAATGTCTAAACCTTTGGCACCATCTGGCAAACGAATACCAAAAGTTGCAAAGTTGCCGTCGGCATCTAGGCCAACTAAATCCTCGGGAAGGTGAATAGCCTTTCCAGAATCAAGGAGGCGCTTGCACGTAGCAATTTGATCCAATTCACAAATAGATGCGCCCACTGGATAACCCTGCGCAGCGAGGAAGGTGAAACACATTCCGCCACCGATCACCAATGCATCTACTACTTGTAGAAGAGATTCAATGACGCCCAATTTGTCGCTGACCTTGGCGCCACCGAGAACAGCCACGAATGGACGCTTCGGCTTTTCTCTGAGACCACCCAGTACTTCCACTTCACGTTGCAATAGACGACCTGCGGCTGATGGCAAAGTTGCTGGAGGACCCACAATTGACGCGTGAGCACGATGTGCAGCACCAAATGCGTCATTGACGTACATGTCAATGTTCTTTATGAGTGACTGAACAAACTCTGGAGAATTCGCTTCTTCACCCGGATTAAAACGGAGATTCTCTAGCAATTCAACACCAGGAGCTAATTCTGCGAGGCGCTGACGAACGGGCTCCATTGAATACTTATCAACCGGTGCGCCTTTAGGGCGACCCAAGTGGCTAGCGCACACCACGTGCGCACCGCGCGATGTTAACCATTCAATTGTGGGCAATGCAGCGCGAATACGGAAATCATCTGTGATGACACGATGGTCATCGGGCCCTTCCATCGGCACATTGAAATCCGTGCGAACTAAGACGCGCTTTCCGGACACATCGCCCAGATCTTCCAAAGTAGGAACGCGAGACACGTTGTGCCTCCCCTATTTCGCTACGTGCAATGTGAGATCGACCAATCGGTTTGAATAGCCCCACTCGTTGTCGTACCAGCCAAGTACCTTCACCATGGTTCCCATGCTCATCGTGAGATCGCTGTCGAACACACATGAGTGCGGATTGGTGACAATGTCGCTTGAAACAATGGGATCTTCGGTGTACTCAAGAACACCCTTCAGTGGACCATTGGCTGCTGCTTTGAAAGCTGCGTTGATCTCTTCAACAGTTGCTGGCTTTGACAAGTTTGCAACAAAGTCCGTAATCGACCCAGTTGGCACAGGAACTCGAAGTGCAGTGCCGTCAAGTTTGCCCTTCATAGATTCCATGACGAGACTGGTCGCACGAGCAGCACCGGTACTGGTTGGTGTGATGTTGATGGCTGCTCCGCGAGCACGACGCAAATCGCTGTGTGGTCCGTCCACCAACGATTGATCACCGGTGTAGGCGTGTACTGTGGTCATCAGGCCATTAACGACACCGAATGCGTCGTCGAGAACTTTTACGAGTGGCACGAAGCAGTTGGTGGTGCAACTGGCATTTGAAATCACCTTGTGCTGTGAACGATCGAAATCCTGATGGTTCACTCCGTACACGAACGTGGCGTCAGCACCGTTTGATGGTGCAGACACAATCACCAATGGCGCTCCACCTTCAAGATGCATCGCTGCCTTGTCGCGATCAGTGAAAATTCCAGTGGACTCAATGACGACGTCAACACCCAAGTCACCCCATGGCAAAGCCTTCGGATCACGCTCTGCCAATACCTTCAAGACTCTTCCGTCAACGCTGATGCCACCATCCACGGCCTTAATGTCATTCGGGAGGACCCCCAACACCGAGTCGTATTTCAGCAGGTGAGCCATTGTCTTCAATGAACCCAGATCGTTAACAGCAACAATCTCAATGTCTGCGTTCCGAGCTGCGATAGCACGGAAAAAGTTGCGGCCAATTCGACCAAATCCATTAATTCCGACACGTACAGTCACGACGTTCGTCCTTTCAACTATGAACACAGCGGGCGGGAGGGTCCAACGCCACCCCACGACCCTACTTCGCCCCCACGGTGGAGCACAGATTCAGTCAAAGATTGATGTCCCTATGGGAAACGCGGGGGTGGTGCCCAAGACCCACAAGGCGGTGACTCAGTTCCTCGGTTATTGCGACAGATCGATGACGGCCCCCGGTGCATCCGATTCCCAAGGTGAGATAGCTACGACCTTCCGACACATAGGCGGGAACCACCAGTTTCAGTAGACCCTCGACGTGGTTCAGAAAATCTGCGGCTATGTCCTGTTGGACAACAAAATCACGCACGGGTTGGTCTAATCCACTGAGTGGACGCAACTCCTCCACCCAATGAGGGTTTGGCAAAAACCGCATGTCGAACACCATGTCAACATCAAGCGGAACACCATGTTTAAAGCCGAAAGAAATCAGCGACACCTGCAATGCATCACCTGGATTTTCTGGACCGAATAGGTGCAACAGTTGTTTACGAAGTTGATGAACGCTGAGTCCAGTTGTATCGATGAGTAAGTCGGCGACGGCCTTAACTGGATTCATCAGTTGGCGCTCACGTTCAATGACGGACTCCAAGCCAAGAACGCCATCGCTCATTGGGTGTTTGCGTCGTGTTGCTTCATATCGGCGCACTAATTCTTGAGCAGACGCTTCAAGAAACAAAATTCGAACGTTATGACCTTGTTGGCGAAGGTTTCCCACTGCATCCAAAATTGCCGCTTGATGACGCGCGTGACCAACCACTAGACACAACTTTGAAATTTCACCGCCTGCTTCGCCAGAGAGCTCAACAACTTTGTCAATGAGAACTACTGGAAGATTGTCAACGACAAACCAGCCCAAGTCCTCAAGATCATCTGCAGCTTGCGAACGCCCCGCACCAGATAACCCTGTCACCACCAAAATGTCCGTCACGACCTGAGATTACCTATCTAGTCGGCGCTCTTCACGGAGCGTAGATACAACAGTCGTGGGATTGTATGAGCCAAGGCATATTCAGGAGCCCTTGCCAAGAAGCCCTCTGGCGGACTTGGTTCCAACATTCTTTGTAGATGCAGACCGTTGGCAATTAGCGAATTGATATAACGACTCAAAGGCCGATGAAGAAAGCGTATGTACACGTCTTTCTCCACCTCTTCTATTGATTCAGTCTCCACCAAATAAGGACCAATGCGCCAATACTGTTCAGGTGGGTCGATGATGTGATCATCAATCCATCCACTACCAGGAGTCTGCAATAACGGATGATTCAAGAAAAAACTGAATTGACCGCCGGGCTTCAGCACTCGTGCTACCTCAGCCAATGCGGTGTCGACCTCGTCAATATGTTCGAAAACCAAACACGCCACAACAGCATCTTGAGAACTGTCTGCCACGGGGAGAGACAATGCAGAACCCAGTTCGTATCGCGGACCACCAGCGCGCTCTCGTGCGATCTTGATGTGCAACTCTGTGGAGTCGATACCGAGAACATCTGAACCTTGCGCAGCCAAAGCGCGAGCGATTTGACCATCGCCGCATCCAACATCAAGAACCGATTGAAAACCAGTCAATTCTTCACAGGCAAGAGGAATGATCTGCTCCTCATATTCGGGGTCCACCCCACCAGTGAAACCATCTATCCACCACTGGGCGTGTTTATCCCACAATTCGTTATCCGCCATTAACCCACCCTAAGCGTTCTCGTGAAACTTCTTGTGAATCGCCTCTGCCACCGATTCCGGTAGCCAACTCAACATCTTCAAATCATCGAGGCTCGCAGCCTTCACGGCATTTACCCCGCCGAGTTCTTTCACCAGACGCTTACCTCTCGCTTCTCCCAAGCCCGGAATCCCGTCGAGCGAAGAAGACACCATCCGCTTTCCTCGTAACTCTCGGTGAAAAGTATTTGCAAAACGGTGTGCTTCATCGCGGATGCGTTGCAACATGAAGAGACCTTCACTGCCGCGAGGAATTCTCACTGGTTCTTGCTGACCTGGAATGTAGACCTCTTCAAACTTCTTTGCGAGCGACGCCACAGGAATCTCATCCGCCAGTCCAAGTTCCGACACCACCTCAAGGGCAACACCTAACTGCCCCTTTCCACCATCAACAAGTAACAGTTGTGGCGGATACGCAAACTTGCCTGGCTTTTCTCCGCGTTCCGCGATGGGTTGATCACGTTCTTCGATATACGCAGAGAGTCGACGCGTTAACACTTCGCGCATTGCTGCGTAATCGTCATTTCCAGGTACATCCTTCACTTTGAAACGTCGGTATTCACGTTTATTGGGAAGACCGTCTTCCATGACCACCATGGATCCCACATAATCTGTGCCTTGTAGATGCGCCATGTCGTAACACTCAATACGAAGTGGCGCCTCAGGCAATTGCAGAAGATCCTGTAATTCGGATAACGCGCGACTGCGTGAATTGTGATCGCTCGCTCTCTTTAATCGATGCCGAACAAACTCTTCTTTTGCATTGGTGGTGACCATTTCATGCAATTCGCGCTTATCGCCCCTTTGGGGAACTCGGAATGTCACATTTGAACCTCTCAGATGCTTCAACCATTCGGCATACGTCTCCGAATGATCGGGCATCACAGGAACTAATACGTGGCTAGGAATACCAAGCGGAGGCTGATCGCCATACATCTCTTCTAGGACTCGGTCAATGAGACCGCCCGGTGTGAGGTCTTCCACCTTGTCCAAGATGAATCCTTTACGACCAACAACACGCCCTTTACGAACGAAGAACACTTGTATTGCGGCCTCTAAATCATCGTCAGCAATTCCAATGATGTCGAGATCCTCATCGCGCTCGCCCACCATCTGCTGTTTTTCGATAGCGCGCATGACGCCACCCAGACGATCTCGAAGGCGTGCCGCTTTCTCAAACTCAAGATCTTTAGCAGCCAACTTCATTTCATCTTCAAGAAGGGTCACAACGTCGTCCGTCTCACCGTCCAAGAAGGACAACAGATTCTTCACATGGTCGGCATATACATCTGCGGACACCTCGCCCACACACGGCCCCGAACACTTCTCGATATGAAACAAGAGACAAGGGCGACCAAGACGTTGGTGTTGGTTGAACTTACCTTGTGAACAGGTACGTACCGGAAATGTTCGAAGCAGAAGATCTAACGTTTCCCGAATAGCCCATGCGTGCGGATACGGGCCGAAATAGCGAGTTCCCTTTCGCTTGGTACCGCGCATCACCACTGCCCTCGGCCAATCTTCATCGACCGTCACCGCAAGAAATGGATAGCTCTTGTCATCACGTAATCGAACATTGAAACGCGGACGGTGTTGCTTGATGAGAGAGAACTCCAACATCAAGGCTTCCACCTCGTTACGAACTTCAATCCACTCCACGGTTTGCGCTGCGGTCACCATGGATGCAGTTCGCGGATGCAATTGCGCAGGATCAACGAAATAACTAAGAAGGCGAGACCGCAGATTGGCGGCCTTGCCCACGTAGATCACACGACCGTGCTCATCTTTAAATTGATATGACCCAGGCTTTGTCGGAATTGAACCCACGGCAGGTCGTTCGACAGTCACGACTACTTCTTCGGCTTTACTGCTGTCTTCTTGGCAACAGTCTTCTTTGTGGCTGGGCTCTTCTGCGGTGCAGTCTTCTTAGGTGCAGTCTTCTTGGATGACACCGATGAAGGCTCAGGCATACCCAAAAGAGGGGCGAGAAAACGACCCGTATGGCTTCCGTGAATTCGTGCAATGTCTTCGGGGGTTCCCGTACCCACGATGAGACCGCCGCCGCTACCGCCTTCTGGGCCCAAATCAATCAACCAGTCAGCTGTCTTAATGACATCCAAATTATGCTCAATCACAAGAACTGTATTGCCTTGGTCCACCAGGCGTGACAGCACTGTAAGCAAACGACGAACGTCTTCAAAGTGCAAACCTGTCGTTGGTTCGTCGAGCAAGTACATGGTGTGACCTGTGGAACGCTTGGCAAGTTCGCTGGCCAATTTCACACGCTGTGCTTCGCCACCAGACAGCGTGGGAGCCGACTGACCAAGGCGCACGTATCCCAAGCCAACGTCCACCAGAGTTTGCATGTGGCGAGCGATGGTGGGTTGGTTAGAGAAGAAGTCCAACGCCTCAGAGATAGGCATATCTAGAACTTCAGCGATGTTCTTTCCTTTGAAGGTGATATCGAGAGTGTCGCGGTTGTAGCGAGCACCCTTACAGACTTCGCATGGAACGTACACATCCGGCAAGAAGTGCATTTCAATCTTGATGGTTCCATCGCCGGAGCAAGCTTCGCATCGACCACCTTGCACGTTAAACGAGAATCGACCTGGCAAGTATCCACGAACTTTTGCTTCGGGCGATGCAGCAAAGAGTTTTCGAATGGAATCAAAAACTCCTGTGTATGTAGCTGGATTGGATCGAGGCGTACGACCAATAGGTGATTGATCCATGTCAATCACTTTGTCGATTGCGTCAATCCCCTCCACCGTTCGGTGACGTCCCGGCGCTTCTTTACTCTTGTAGATGCGCTGCATCATGGCCGGCAACAAGATGTCACGAATCAGAGTGCTCTTGCCACTTCCAGACACTCCAGTAACCGCAACAAAACATCCAAGCGGAATCTCGACATCCAGATCTTGCAGGTTGTGTTCACGAGCACCGCGAACAGTTATGACACCGCCAGACGGTGTACGCCTCTTCTGCGGAACATCAATAGATGCCTTACCTGTGAGGTACCGGCCAGTGACGGAATCTTTCGCCTTAGAAATACCAGGCACTGGACCGCTATAGACAACTTCGCCGCCATGTTCACCAGCGCCTGGACCAATATCGACTATCCAATCGCTCTCTTTAATGGTTTCTTCATCGTGCTCAACGACGATGACCGTGTTTCCAAGATCTCGCAGGCGCAAGAGTGTCTCAATGAGACGACGATTATCGCGTTGATGCAAACCAATGCTTGGCTCGTCCAATACATACAAAGTCCCTACAAGACCTGAACCAATCTGGCTAGCGAGACGAATTCGTTGAGCCTCACCTCCAGCCAATGTTCCAGCAGAACGTGAAAGAGTGAGGTAATCGAGACCAACGTCCAACAAGAAGCCAAGACGCGCATTGATTTCTTTTGTGACACGCTCAGCGATGATGGCGTCTCGCTGACTGAGCGTTAACCCACCCAAGAAGTGCGCAGCATCGCCAATTGACATATCACAGACTTCAGAAATATTTCGATCGTTAATGGTGATAGCCAGTGTTGACGGCTTCAGTCGTGCGCCACTACAGGATGGACACGGCACTTCTCGCATATAAGTTTCGAACTGCTCTCGAGTCCAATCACTCTCGGCATCTGCGTGACGGCGCTTGATCCACGGAATAACACCTTCATATTGAGTGCTGAATTGCCGAACCTTGCCAAAACGATTTCGGTATTTCACTTGCATCGCACCGCTCTTACCTTGCAAGACAAGCTTCTGGTGCTTTACAGACAATTTCGACCATGGTTTATCCATGTCGATGCCCTCTTGCTCGGCCACCGCGCCAAGCATGCGATGGAAATATGCCGTATGTGCGCTTCTCCACGGAGCAATAGCGCCTTCAGCCAGCGACATTGAAATGTCGGGGATCACTAGTTCTGCGTCTACCTCAAACTTTGTACCCAAACCATCACAATTCTCACAAGCCCCATACGGAGAGTTGAATGAAAAATTTCGTGGTGCAGGTTCTTCAAAACTGGAACCGCATTTAGGGCATGCCAAGTGCTGACTAAACGTAAGTGTCTCACCCTCACCGCCATTTGTAGCCACCAATTCAACACCGGCCACACCTTCGGCCAGCTTGAGAGCAGTTTCGAGTGAATCAGTGAGACGACGCTCAATGTCGTCGCGGCGAACAAGTCTGTCAACGATGATGTCAATAGTGTGATTCTCATAACGGGCGAGCTTTTCGCCCGACGCAAGAAATTCGGCTATGTCTCGGGTCTCTCCGTCAATACGCGCACGTACGAAACCTTGGCCAGCCAGATCGGCCAACAATGTGTCGTATTCACCTTTGCGACCGCGAACAACCGGTGATAACACTTGAAACCGGGTCCCCTCTTCCAGTTTCATAATGCGATCCACAATTTGTTGCGGAGTTTGACGTTGCAATTTGGTTCCGTCTTCTGGACAATGCTGCACACCAATACGGGCGTATAACAATCTCAAATAGTCGTAGATCTCGGTGATGGTGCCCACCGTTGAACGAGGGTTACGCGACGCAGACTTCTGATCAATAGAAATGGCTGGAGACAGGCCCTCAATGACATCAACGTCTGGCTTGTCCATCTGACCCAAGAATTGACGTGCGTACGCAGAGAGGCTTTCCACATAGCGGCGTTGACCTTCTGCATAGATGGTGTCGAATGCCAACGAGCTCTTACCGCTACCAGACAAACCAGTGAATACGATGAGTTGGTCTCTTGGGAGTTCCAGACTGATGTTCTTTAGATTGTGCTCGCGGGCACCCCGAACCGTAATTTTCTCAGCCACGCTACGAGGCTACCGACTACTTAGCGGGCGTCACGAAGTTCGCGTCGCAGGTCATTGATTTCGTCACGAAGTCGTGCTGCGTACTCAAATTTCAAATCTGTAGCGGCTTCATTCATCTCATCTTCAAGGGTCTGAATGAGACGGGCAATGTCCTGCTGAGGCATTGACTTAATTTCGCGTTGAACTTTGTCACGCTCGCGATTTTTGCGTTGGCCTTTGCCGGGTACTGGCGCTGTTCCATCCCCACCCGTCAACACCGACAAAATATCGCCCACTGCTTTGCGAATGGTCTGTGGATTGATGTTGTGTTCAAGGTTGTATGCAATCTGCTTCTCGCGGCGGCGCTTCGTTTCGCCAATCGCGCGTTCCATAGATGGCGTGATCTTGTCTGCATACATCACAACTTGACCTGCAACATTTCGCGCAGCACGACCAATCATCTGAATAAGCGACGTTTCACTACGCAAGAAACCTTCTTTGTCGGCGTCAAGGATGGCCACCAATGACACTTCGGGAAGGTCTAAACCCTCGCGAAGCAGGTTGATGCCAACAAGAACATCGAATTCACCTAATCGAAGCCCACGCAAGATTTCGATGCGCTGCAATGTGTCGATATTCGAGTGCAGATAACGAACGTTCAACCCTTGCTCCAAGAGATAGTCGGTGAGATCTTCGGCCATCTTCTTTGTCAATGTGGTGATGAGAACACGGTCTCCAATATCAACGCGCCCACGAACCATTTCGATGATGTCGTCAATCTGGCCTTTGGTTGGCCTCACGATGACTTCGGGATCAACAAGGCCAGTTGGTCGAACAATCTGTTCCACCACTTTTGTACTGTGCTTCAGCTCAAATGGAGCCGGCGTGGCAGACATGAAAATACACTGGTTGATTCGTTCAATGGTTTCTTCGAAACGCAGAGGACGATTATCTCGCGCGCTTGGCAAACGGAAACCGTGCTCCACCAAAGTGTCCTTCCGGCTTCTGTCACCAGCGAATTGCGCATGAAGTTGCGGAACAGCAACATGGCTCTCGTCGATAATCAATAGGAAATCTTTCGGAAAATAGTCGAGCAACGTAAACGGTGGTTCGCCAGGTTGACGACCGTCAATGTGCATGGAGTAATTCTCAATACCGTTGCAATACCCCATCTCTTGAATCATCTCAAGGTCATATTGCGTTCTCATACGAAGCCGTTGCGCCTCTAACAACTTTCCCTGACTCTCAAAAAGAACCAATTGTTGCTGCAACTCGTCTTCAATTCCTCGAATCGCCTTACGCAAGCGATCGTCTCCAGCGACATAGTGCGTTGCCGGGAAGACGAAGATGCTGCTTGGCTCACTGAGTGTTTCACCTGTGAGCGGATCGATCATTGTGATGCGATCAACCGTGTCACCAAACATCTCAATGCGGACCACGTTCTCCTCGTATGCAGGGTGAACTTCAATGGTGTCCCCACGGACTCGAAAGTTTCCGCGCCCCAGGGTCATATCGTTTCTGTCGTATTGAAGATCTACCAGGCGACGCAAAATGCTTCGCTGGTCGTAATCGACACCAACGTGCAACTCCAATAGTTGACCCTTGTACTCCTCCGGGTCGCCCATGCCGTAAATACACGACACACTCGCAACAACAATGGTGTCGCGCCTGGTGAGCAACGCTGCCGTCGCAGAATGGCGAAGCCGATCGATTTCTTCGTTGATGGACGAATCCTTCTCGATGTAGGTATCGCTAGAAGGTATGTAGGCCTCCGGCTGGTAATAGTCGTAGTAACTAACGAAGAACTCCACGCGATTGTCAGGAAAGAATTCCTTCATCTCTTGCGCTAATTGTGCTGCCAAACTCTTGTTCGGTGCGAGGATCAATGTTGGTCGTTGGGTCTTCTCAATTGTCCACGCAATGGTTGCCGACTTACCTGAGCCCGTAATTCCGAGAAGAGTTTGAAAACGCTCACCGTCTTCAATTCCCGCACTGAGTTCAGCGATTGCTTTCGGCTGGTCTCCGGCAGGAGCGAAATCGGAAACAACGCGAAATTGAGTCACAACTGAAGCGTACAGAGACTCTGAGTCAGGATTCAGTGGTACGTGAACCCGCATCGTCTGAAGCTGGGGGCAATGTCACGGCCCACTCCCACACTTCATTGACACGGTTGCTTAGAGAATCCATGTCGCCGGAATTGTCGATGATCTGGTCTGCAATTTCTAAACGCTTCTCACGGGATGCTTGTTTTTCTATCCGGGCACGAGCGTCTGCTTCATTCATTGATCGAAATGTGACCAAACGATGAACCGCAAGATCTACAGGCACATCTACAACAATGACGCCACACAGACCCTTGCGAGGATTCTCCGCCAACAACGGAATGTCGAGCACCACCACTTTGTCCGTGTGACGCACCTCATTCATTCTGCGGTCCATCTCTTTTGCCACTGCCGGATGAACGATCTTGTTGAGATCTTTCAATGCATCTGCATCACTAAACGCAACAGCCGCCAACGCAGGACGATTCAGTTCCCCCGAAGGAGTCAAAATATCTGCACCGAACCGAGCTGCAAGTTCTTGAAGTAAGGGTTTACCAGGCTGTTGCAACTCACGGGTAATGGCGTCGGCATCAATGATGACAGCACCCTTCTCGGCAAGGAGTGCCGAGACAGTTGATTTTCCGGAGCCAATCCCACCAGTGAGCCCGATGAGAATCACGGATACTCGCTATTCAGCAGCAGGAGCGGCAGCGTCACCTTCAGTGGGCTGACCGTATTCCTTGTAGTACTCGGCCCATGCAGCTTCGCGCTCGGAGTCGTCTCCGCCCACCCAGTTGCCGTGTTCGTCCACTTGGAATTGACCTTGGTACTCAGCTGCCAGTTCGCCACCTTCAGCAGCTTGCTTGATGGAGATGGAAATACGACGACGTGCCAGGTCGAGGTCGATGATCTTGACCCACAACTCTTCACCTGGCGCAACAACTTGCTCTGCAGCTTCCACGTGGTGAGCGGACATTTCAGAGATGTGGACGAGGCCTTCAATACCGTCACCCACTTGCACGAATGCACCGAATGGAACCAGCTTCGTGACGCGACCGTAGACCAGTTGACCCACTTCGTGACCGTTTGCAAACTCTTGCCAAGGATCTTGCTGTGTGGCCTTCAGCGACAAGCTGATGCGCTCACGGCTGAAGTCGACATCGAGAACTTGAACAGTGACTTCATCGCCAATTTGAACAACCTGTGATGGGTGCTCAACATGCTTCCAAGAGAGTTCGGACACGTGGATGAGTCCGTCCATGCCACCGAGATCGACGAATGCACCGAATGCAACAACCGACGACACAATTCCATGGCGGATATCACCTGGCTTGAGATTGTTGAGGAAGTCGTCGCGTGTTTCCTTCTGGTTTTCTTCAAGGAAAGCACGACGTGACAACACAACGTTGTTGCGATTGCGATCGAGTTCGATGATCTTGGCGTCGATGACCTGGCCGATGTATGGCTGCAAATCCCGAACACGACGCAGCTCTACCAGCGATGCAGGCAAGAAGCCGCGCAGACCGATGTCAACAATGAGACCACCCTTGACAACTTCGATGACGGTTCCATGAACGACGCCTTCGTTTTCCTTCTTGCGCTCGATTTCGCCCCAGGCTTTTTCGTACTGTGCGCGCTTCTTGGAAAGAACTAGGCGACCTTCTTTGTCTTCCAGTGTGAGAACAAGTGCTTCAATCTTCTCGCCCAACTTCACAACATCGTGTGGGTTGACGTCGTTCTTAATTGCCAACTCGCGTGTCGGGATGACACCTTCCGTCTTGTAACCAAATTCAAGCAACACCCCGTCGCGATCGATCTTGACAACGGTTCCGGTCACAAGTTGACCGTCTTTAAGTTCCACCATGGTGCCTTCAATGGCGTCTGCAAAGCTGGTGGAGAGATCACGCTCTGTGATTTGTCGTGGTGTGTAATTGCCTTCCGCGTCGAAGGTTCCCATTGGGGCGGAAGTAAGTGTTGAATCGGACAAGGAATTTGTTCTTTCGAGCTGGATAAAGAGGTATCAGTGGAGACCCGATGGGCCACCCTCTCGGCGAGAAGGCGAAGAGAACGCTACCACCAGAAATTCTGAACTTTCCGTGGTGGCTGGCCCCACCGCATACTCGCCTGGGTTCACACTGGAGATGCTCCGTACCTCAAAATCACACGATGCCAACATGAGCCTCAGTTCTCGCGGCGTATAACAACCGGTCCACAAATCCACCTCTTGAGCCTCGCCCGCTTGGTTCTTTATTTCCGTGTGCTCGTGGGCCACACCGGTGTCCGCATTGAAGGTGGCCAGCTCGTGATACTTCACCGCAAAATAAGCGTTGAAGGCCGACAGGGCCACCCCAGACCCGTCTTTCAGAGACCTGCGAATTCCACGCAGCACATCTATGTCGTGTCCGTTGGCCGTCATGAGTCCGAAGGCGCCCTGACACAAACAAATCGCCGCATCAAACTCGTTGGAGAAGGTCAATGCCCGTGCATCCATACGTTCAAAAGTGGCACCACGCGGCGCTGACGCAGTTGCAATGTCAACGAATGTTTGGCTGATATCGATTCCATGCACCTCAAAACCACGTTCAGCCAATTCGTACGCGTGACGCCCTGGCCCGCAACCAACATCGAGAATTCTCATTCCTGAGGCAAGGCTGAGGACATCAACAATATGGTCGACTTCTTGTTTGGTTCCCTTTGTGAACGAATAACGGAGATAGGCAGACCCCATATGTTCTGCCATTGGCTCGAACCAATGCGACCCGATCTCTGATGACACAGTGTTAGCCCTTAGCGTCGGCCCACGTAGGGCCCCACGCAGCATTCACTTCCAGCGGGACACGAAGTGATGCCGCAGACTTCATCGCGTCCAAGACCAGCGGACCAATGTGGTCATGTTCTGAATCGGGAACTTCAAGAATGACTTCGTCATGCACTTGCAGCACCACTCGTGCATTGCTCTTGTGTTCATCCAACAGAGAATCAATCTTTACCAAAGCAATTTTGAAAATATCGGCGGCTAATCCTTGAATCGCAGCGTTCATTGCTTGCCGCTCACCAGCTTGACGAACTCTGAAGTTGTCGCTTCGTAGTTCTTCAATGGGGCGACGACGACCAAACAACGTTTCGGTGTAGCCAAGTCGACGCGCTTCTAAGACGGCTTCATCCATGTAGTTCTTTACATTTGGGAACGCTGCGAAATAGGAGTTCAAAATGGTGGAAGCCTCGTCCACTGGAATCGCTAAACGCTGGCTGAGTCCATAGGCTTCCATGCCGTACGCAAGACCGTAGGACACCATCTTTGCCTTTGACCGTTGATCGTGCGTGACGTCCTTGGGATTCACACCGAAAACCCGTGCCGCCGTGGCGCGATGGATGTCTTCACCAGCCTCAAAAGCAGAGATAAGACCCGGGTCATTTGCAAGGTGCGCAATACAGCGAAGTTCAATTTGATTGTAGTCCGCCACGAGCAACTTGGAACCCGCTGGTGCCACAAAGGCAGTTCTAAACACACGACCTTCATCAGTACGAACTGGGATGTTGTGAAGATTCGGCTTATCGCTACTTAAACGGCCGGTGCGTGCAACCGTTTGGTGGAACGTTGCATGGATACGACCATCATCCTGCACCTCATGCAGCAATCCTTCGCCATATGTTGATCGAAGCTTTTCAACTTCTCGGTATCGCAACAGTGGCCCAATGAACTCTGGCCACTCATCATGAAGTTTCTCAAGAGTGGCGGCATCGGTGCTATACCCAGTCTTTGTCTTCTTGCCTGGGGTCAAACCATGTTCTGTGTAGAGAATCTCTCGAAGCTGTGTCGGAGAATTTAGATTGAACTCTCGACCTGCGATTTCATGAAGAGTTGTCGCCAGATCAACCGTCTCTTTTGTGAGTCGCTCTTTAATTGTTTCAAGCGCGGCCCTATCAACAGAGACTCCGACGTGTTCCATCTTTGCGAGAACACGAACGAGAGGATTCTCAATGTCTTCGTACAGGGAAACATTTCTAATTGCCTCAAGTTGGTCTCGTAAGACTGGCGCCAAGCATGAAGTCACAAGTGCATTTTCCGCACAGACCGATTCAGACGTTGCATCAGCATCGCCAGTGAAATCAAATTGTCCCGAAGTTTCTCCGCCTTGACCAATCTCCATTCCAAGGGCGTGCAGTGCTACATCGGCTAACGCGTACGATGACTTTGAGGGGTCCGCGAGATACGAAGCGATTGCAGTATCTAGTTCAAGGTAACGGATATCTAGTCCTTGCATGAGCAACGACCGCATCATCGGTTTTGCATCATGAGCAATCACACCCACACTTGCCAATACTGCCGACACTTCGTTACGTGCAAGCACCTCTGCTGGCACGTAGGCAACCGAACCGATAGTTGGGTCTTGAACAACTGCGATTCCTACAACAGGCGATCGTCCCGGTTCACCCTCGAAACGTGGCGCAATGGTGAGATGTTCACGTCCAGCGAATAACTCTAGAAATTGTTGTGACGACTCGCATCGAATGATCTCCGAAACAGCGACCATCACATCATTAACTTCGACGGTTGTGGTGCCAGACGACGACCCACGTGCCTGCCAACCCAACTGTTGTGACGTGTCCTTTAATCGTTTCAACATGGTCTTGAATTCAAGGAAGTCAAACAATTTTGCGCATGCCTCAAGATCTGGTTGTGGCGCCAGAGCATTGAGGTCCACATCAATTGGGACGTCACGACGCAACACCATCATCTCCGCATTTCGAATAACGCGTTCGCCGTGCTCGAGTAATCCGGCCTTTAGTTTCGGGGTCTGCTCGTTAGCTGCTGCCACGACAGCGTCGATGCTTCCGTATTGCATCATGAGTTTTGCCGCGGTCTTCTCACCGACGCCGGGAATACCCGCCAAGTTGTCGCTCGGGTCGCCACGCAATGCCGCATAGTCCGCATACAACGAAGGCGTCACGCCTGTTCGTTCCAAAATGCCCGCTTCGTTATAGAGCGCATAATCGCTCACACCGCGTTTGTTGTAGAGCACACGAACGTGTGGATCATGAACAAGCTGGTAGCTGTCCCTGTCACCAGTTACAACAATGAGGTCGCGAGACTCACTCTCGGCACGCGTTGCCAACGTGGCAATAATGTCGTCTCCTTCGAAGCCAGACTTCTCTAACCACGTGATACCTAGGGCGTCAAGTAGTTCCCTGATAATCCCCAACTGCTGAACCAGCGTTTCTGGCGCCTTTTCACGTTGCGCTTTGTACTCAGGAATAGCCTCGTGGCGAAACGTTGGCTCTGGCCTATCGAATACCACCACGATTCCGTCTGGCTTGTGATCTTTCACCAACGTCAACAACATGGTGGTGAAGCCATACACGGCGTTAGTGACCTGACCACTTGCATTCGACATGTCTTCAGGGAGCGCAAAAAATGCGCGGTACGCCAATGAGTTTCCATCAAGGGCCATTAGAAGCATGGCGACACTCTTTTCTATTCGGGCGACAATTCACCAGACACAATCATGTCGGCAACTGCCTTCATAGTTGTGCGGTGATTCATAGCACCACGCTGAATAAAGCCGTACGCATCGGATTCAGACATCCTGTGCGTATCAATGAGAACACCCTTTGCACGATCAATGGATTTTCGCGCTTCTAACTGCTCGCCAAGAACTTCGACTTCGCCGTTTAGGGCCTGCATTTCTCTGAAGCGACCAATGGCCACCTCCATTGCTGGAATGAGGTCGCTCTTTTGGAACGGCTTGACAAGATACGCCAACGCACCTGCATCTCGAGCCTCTTCAATCACCTCGCGCTGTGAAAACGCTGTGAGCACAAGAACTCCACAGATTCGATCTTTTGTGATGTGACGCGCCGCTTCCAAACCATCCATGCCTGGCATCTTGATATCCAAAATTGCAAGGTCTGGCCTGAGTTCACGAACAAGCTCAACGGCTTTGTCTCCACGACCTGTTTCGCCAACAACGATGTATCCCTCTTCTTCAAGAGTTTCCTTCAGGTCGAGACGGATGATTGCTTCATCTTCTGCAATAACTACGCGAATGCTCATGAGCGTGAATCTTTCAGTCGGTCGAGAAGATCGTTGATGCGAACTTCTAATTCAGCAATTTCAGAAACCATCCGGGAATAGTGTTTGGTAATTGCGTCAGCGTGCTTTTTTGCTTCTCGATATTCAAATTCTGCACCTGGAGTCTCAGACACAAGCGCACGCAGGGAGAGCTCGTCGGCTTCATCGACAAGCTGGCTCATTTGGTCTTCCACGACACGCAATTCCTCTTGAAGTTCTCGCAACCGACCAGAGGTTTGTGCGAGCTTCCGATGTAGCAATCGTTGACCCATGGGTGTGAGTGTATGAATCACCTGGGTGCCCGAGGTGGGACTCGAACCCA
>JBMTEX010000020.1:0-24173 GCA_049433485.1 Ilumatobacteraceae bacterium
CCTGTGTTGTGTCGTGAGGCGCAACGTCGGTGAACATTTTCAATAGCAACAAGTCGTATGTGATCTTGCATGCTGCGCAAATAAGCAATGGCCACGCAAAGGTTGTTTGATCAAGCATCCAGCCTGCAGCAAGTGGCGGTAAAGCCGACGCGAGGCTGCGGGGGACATTGGTGATACTGGATGCTGCTGCTCGCTCTTCTGGCTTCACGACGGCCATCACATAACTGGTTCGGACAGGGACGTCCATTTGGCTAAGGAACGCACGAACGAGAAACAGCGCAATCGCAATAGACACGTGTGGGGACAGTGCCACTAACACGAGAAGAACGCTGGCAGGAATATGCGTGAACACCATTGTTCGCACAAGGCCAATACGACGTGAAATGCGAACAGCAACGAGTGATGACCACGCTGAGATGATTCCGGCGCCGAAGAACAATGCACCTAGAGACTCGATGGAGACGTTAAATCGATTCAGCATCCACAGCGCAAAAATGGCTTGAGTCGCGAATCCGCCGCCGAATGAATCAAGGCTGAATAACGCAGACAGGGACAGAACGGTTTTGCGAGATTCGGGAGACAGAGCGCCGCGGAGCGACGTTTGTGCTTCAAGCGGTACTCGCGGCAACCGCGAATACAGAACCAGGACAAGAAGTCCGGCGAGACCGTAAAAAACAAATGCTGATTGCCGACCCGTTTGGTCTGACGCGTTAAGCGACCGTGCAATGAGAACCGGCAGGCCAGCACATAGCGCTCCAAGTGCACCCACCAAACTGCCAATGAGGTTGTAGCCAGCAAAGAGGGAAGTGCGTTGCTCAGCGGAAACAGAGTTACTGAGAAGGGCTTGTTCAATTGGCAGAAACGGGCTCACGTCTCCAGCACTGGGGTTGAGTGTGGTGACAATACTGATGAGCAGTAGTGGAACAAAAGTGGTAGCTAAGCCGAGCGCAATTCCCGTTGTCAACATGATCCACGATGTTGCTAACAGCAACGTACGAGGGGTGACTTGTCGTGAGAGAAATCCCGCCGCGAGTGTGAGAAGCGCAGATCCCAACAGGGATGCGCCAACCACTGCTCCAATTTGAGTGGCGCTGAATCCTAAATGAGTGAGGTGCGCAGGCAGCACCACAAATGCAATGCCATCAACGAATGCACGAATACCGCGCGTGACCACAATGAAACGAACATTGCGGATTCGAAGAAGATCTCGTGAAGTGATGTTTCTAACTTAACGCTGACAGCAATGTTGAACTTTCGCGAGAGCGAAGTGCCACATTGACTTTCTGTCGTTCTAAGGCCTGTTCCAGAGTCTTGGTGGCCTGTGGGATGGGGTGTTCTGAGAAGAACGCCGAGACCTGGGTTTCTAGTGCTGGTGTATTCAGCGTGGTCATAGTGCTCACCATGCGAACAATGGTGTTGCCGGGGAACGTTTTGTTGGCGTAGTCCCAGTTCTCTTGCACGGCTGCCCATGCGATCGTGCCGTGGTACTTGTTGCCAATACAACGGGCCAACAAGAACGGTGCATCTTGGCTCTTGACTTCACCAGAGAAGGCGAGTGCACATGTTTTCTTCATCAACTCTGCATCGTCAAACTCTGCCAGTGCGTACAGCATTCGCACCTTCTCCTGTGGAGTTGGTGCGTTGTGGAAGCTGGTCAGGAACCAGTCGTAATCGGCGGCTGTTCCAGTGGAAGCAACCACGGTGGTAGACGCAGCAACTAGTTCTGGGTCTGTGCTGGCATTGTTGAACAAAATGTCGCGACAGCGCTGTTGTGCAGACGATTGGTTGCCCAGAATTGCAAGTGTGCTCAACAGAAGCCCACGCAACTTTGACACCAAGTCGTCTTCGTTTGCTTGTGGTTCTTCTCCGAGTCGTACGTATGCAGGAGACACAAGTTCTGACACGAAAGCGTTGAATGGCGCCATTTCGTCGCGCTGCAACAGACGACCAAGACCTCGAAGTGCAAGCGACATTGCTTGCCAGACCGCAAGATCGTTTTCGTTCGTAAAGCCTCGCGCAAACTCGATGAATCGATCTGCAGACATTGCATTCGACACCACGGCATTCCATGCGTCATCTACCAAGTTGTATCGCTCTAAGGTGGTGAGCGTTGCGAGAGTGTCGCCCGTGATGCGTGCCATTAGTTCAGCCGAATACTCCACGCGATAGAAACCGGGTCCACCGGCATTCACCACAATCGTTGCGTTGGTATCGGCGAGTGGAAGACGAATTTCATCTGATTCCAACAGCACTTTTGTGATGCCGTTACCAATTCGAACATGGAGTGGAACCACCCACAAGGTGGCATCTGGCGTGTTGTCGAAAGTGAACTGGCGCTGTGACAGCACAAGTTCGTTCTTGTCAATTCGTGCGGATACCAATGGATAGCCGGCCTGCCAAATCCATGAATCCATCAATTTGCGAACAGGAACATTGTCGCCGCCATCGGTGCTGACCACATGTTCAATTGCGTCCCAGAGGTCGCCGGTTTCCGTATTGCCATATGAATGTTTGGTGAGATAGTGGCTCACTCCGGCACGGAAGCGATCTGGCCCAAGGTATTGCTCCAACATGCGAAGTAGTGCTCCGCCCTTTTGATAGGTGAGCACATCGAACATGCCGTCCGCATCTGCTGGTGATTCAACGGGGAACTCCACCGTGCGTGTGGAATGCAGCGAGTCCACCTCAAACGCTGCGGTGCGGTCTAGTCCGAACGATGTCCACATGGTCCATTGAGGCGCAAAGGCATCGGTGGCAGCAACTTCCATAAATGTCGCAAATGCTTCGTTTAGCCAAATGCCATTCCACCAGCGCATGGTGACAAGGTCACCGAACCACATGTGTGCAAGTTCGTGTGCAACAACAGCTGCAACAAGTTCTTGTTCTACTTGTGTTGATGTTGCGGGATCAACAAGAAGGAGTACTTCTCTGAATGTGATGCACCCCAGATTTTCCATTGCTCCGGCGGCGAAGTCTGGGAGCGCAAGGAGATCGCATTTATCGCTGGGGTAGGGGATGCCGTAGTAGTTCTGGAACCACTCGATACAGAATGCGCCTACTTTCAAGCCAAAATCGGTGAGATGAGCTTTGCCCGGCACATGAATGACCCGCAATGGCAAGTTGCCCACCATGACTGGTTGAGTTGCTTCAAGCGGGCCAACAACGAATGCCACAAGGTATGTGGACATCTGCATTGTCTCTGAGAACCACACACGCACTTGGTGATTGGGTAGTTCCTCGCGACGAATTTCTTTTCCGTTTGAGACAGCGAGCAAGTCGTTGTTGAAGGTGAGATCAATGGCAAATGTGGCCTTGAAATCTGGCTCGTCAAAGCAGGGGAATGCACGGCGGCAGTCCGTTGATTGCATTTGTGTGGTGGCAATGGTGCGCGTGTCACCATTGCTGTCAACGAATGTGGAGCGATAGAAACCGCGCAACTTATCGTTCAGGGTTCCTGTGAATGTGATGTCAATGGTGAGGTCACCCGGAGTCAGAGAATGATCAATGACAAGACGTTCTAGTTCTTCATTGAGTGAGAACGTTGCCGCGTTGCCATTAACGGAGACGGAATGAATGTCTAACTCGATGGCGTTCAACACAATTTCACCGGCGGTGCCGGTAGCGGTGGCCGAAATGGAGACGGAGCCAGTGAAGTTGGCGTCATCGAGGTCTGGGGAGAGAGACACCGCATATCGCGAGGGGAGAACGGTGCGGGGCAAACGGTATGGAGATTCAAGGTGGCTCACGGAAGAAAGGCTAACGCCCACTGCGCGGGGACTACCGTAGAGAACCGTGCCACGTAGCCATCCATTCACCGCCCATATTCCTGCCCTCACCAATAAAGAGGGAATTCTCTACGACGTTGTCGGTGTAGGTAATGCACTTGTCGACATGATTGCCATGGTGGACGACGCGTTCTTGCAGTCGAACAACATGATTAAGGGCTCCATGGCTCTGATCGAGACCGATCGCGCCTTAGAACTCACAGCTGCTGTTGGTGAGTCAACGCGCACAAGTGGCGGTTCGGGAGCTAACACGTTGGCAGGCATTGCAAGTCTTGGTGGAGAAGTTGCCTTCATTGGGAAGGTAGCGAACGACGATTTGGGTCGCGAGTTTGCTGGCGACATGAACACCGTGGGAGTTGATTTCCGAAGTGGCGCGCCAGCTGGCGATGCCCCAACGGGCCGCTGCATTATTGCGGTGACACCTGATGCGCAACGCACTATGAATACGTTCTTGGGAATTTCCACGCAGTTGTCGTCAAGCGATTTGGACCCTTCTGTTATTGGTGCTGGCGCCGTGTTGTATTTAGAGGGATATTTGTTCGATCGTGACGAAGCCAAGGCAGCATTTCGTCGCGCCGCAGCAATTGCTCACGAGCATGGTCGTGTTGTGAGCTTGACCTTGTCTGACTCGTTCTGTGTAGATCGCCATCGTGCAGATTTCCAAGCACTTGTTCGCGACGAGATTGACTTGTTGTTTGCTAACGAAGACGAATTGAAGTCGCTCTATGAAGTCGACGAGTTTGACGATGCAATTGAGTTGTTGCGTCGTGATTGTCACATCGCCGCAGTTACTCGAAGTGAAAAGGGCGCTGTCATTGTGACGCGCGACGATGTGCACGCAGTTCCTGCGGCACCCGTGTCTGCGGTTGTTGATACCACCGGCGCAGGCGACTTGTTTGCGGCTGGATTCTTACGTGGCTTAACGCAAGGCAAAGACCTCACCACTTGTGCACGAATTGGCGCAATTGCAGCTGCAGAAGTGATTTCGCATGTGGGACCACGACCTCTCGTGCCCTTGGTCAGCCTTCTGCCAGATGACCTGCGCTGATTTGTAGGCTTCAGCGTCATGAGCGATACATCCGGACTTACCGTCCTTGGCCAAACCGTGCAACACGCCATTGAGCATGTTGAAGTGTTTCCTGCGCCGAAGAATGTCTCTACCGTTACGTTTTCAACAGATGAAGTGCAATCCATCTGTCCAGTAACAAATCAGCCAGACATCTCAAGCGTTGTCATTGAGTATGAACCGAATCAATATTGCATTGAGTCAAAAAGTTTGAAGCTGTACTTCTGGAGTTTCCGTAATCGCGCCGTGTTCGCCGAGGCACTCGCTGCAGAAATCGCCGGCGAAGTGATGGCAACTGCCAAGCCGCATCGTGTGCGTGTCACTCTCACTCAGCATCCACGTGGCGGCATCACTATCACTGCAGTGAGTGAGTTGAAGTCGTAGTTACTGCTTGCGGCCGCGTTCCATAATTTTGGCGCGGCGCTCTGCCACCTTCTTCGGATCGAATTGCGCTTTTCGCCATTCGGCACCAACTGCAGATTCGTGTTCCCATTTATCCATCTCTTGTGCATGGCTTGCATACGTAGAGCGAATCTGGCGAACACCGTCTTGTTCGTTGCCGATGATGTCAAGTGCGATTTGACGCGTGAATGGAATGAGTTGTTCGTGCGGAACAACATGATTCACCAATCCGAACGCCAACGCTTCATCGGCCAACATGAAATTGCCGGTGAAGCTCATCTCGCGAGCACGACGCACACCAATGGCTTGTGGCAACAACACGGTGAGTCCCCAGCCAGGCATGATGCCAACGCGAGAGTGCGTGTCGCCAAACTTTGCGTGTTCGGATGCAATGAGAAAGTCGCAGTTCAGCGCTAGTTCGAATCCACCGGTGATGGCAACGCCGTTGACGGCACCAATAAGTGGCTTTGAGATTTTTGGAAATGGTCCGCGAACGCCGGTGGAATTCACTCCGCCATCAGCTCCTGTGCCACCAAGGTTTCCTGCTGTATCGCCAAGCTCTTTCAGATCTAATCCGGCGCAGAAGGCTGGGTCGGTTCCGGTGAGGATGAGTACATCTACCTCTGGGTCTGCATCTGCACGTTGCATGAGTTGGGGGAGAAGGCGCAGGACCTCGCTGGAGAGGGCATTTCGTGCGGCGGGCCGATTAAACGTAATAGTGGCAATGCGGTCGCTCACTTCGTAGAGGATGACATCTGACATGCGAGACACCGTAGGCGATTGGGCAAGTGGGCTCCGAACTCTGTGTGCGAAACTAAGAGTATGAGCCTTGTTTTAGTTTCCATTGCCGATGGTGTTGCCACACTGACGTTGAACAATCCAGATGAACGCAACACACTCACTCAGCCCATGGTGGATGAGATCACCGCTGCAATGGATCGTATTGAAGGGGATCCCTCTATTGGTGCGCTCGTTGTTACCGGGGCGGCACCAGCGTTTTGTGCAGGAGCAAACTTGGGAAATCTTGCAACAGCAACAGGGGAGAGCCTTGGTGTTATTTATGAAGGATTTTTGCGCATTGCTCGAAGCCCACTGCCAACCATTGCAGCAGTGAATGGCGCAGCGGTTGGTGCAGGCATGAACTTGGCGCTGGGGTGCGATATTCGTATTGCGGCACGTCGTGCAAAGTTCGATACCCGTTTCTTGCAGATTGGTATTCACCCAGGCGGCGGTCACACATGGATGCTGCGGCGCATCACCGGCCCTCAAACAACATTTGCCACCGTTGTCTTTGGTGAGATTTTGTCTGGTGAAGAAGCGGAACGTGTCGGATTGGTGTGGAAGTGCGTTGGTGACGATCAGTTGTTGGCAGAAGCACAAAAACTTGCAGCACGCGCAGCAGATATTCCCCGCCCACTCTTGGAGAGTGTGAAGAAGACCATTCAAGACATGCCGAATGTCGACAATCATCCAGATGCGGTGAAGCGTGAATTGGAACCGCAATTGTGGAGCACGAAGCAGCCATGGTTTGCAGAACGTCTGGCCGCATTACAGAAGAAGATCTCGAAGAAGTAATCATGTCCTTCGTGCTGCAGGTGCGCAGCTGAGCACGACAGATACCATTTCAGTCGTGATGCGAAAACTTCTGTCTGCGATTGGAGTTGGCGCACTTTCATTGGTTGGCATCACGACAACATCTGTTTCATCGGCACCTGTGAGCCAACCGTGGCACCTTGACCGTATTAACCAGCGCACGTTGCCGTTAGACGGGAATAGCTCCGTTGGTCCTCTCACTGGCCAAGGAGTCACTGTGTATGTGGTGGATTCTGGCGTCAACCTTTCGCACGAACAATTTGGTCCACGCATCATTGCAGGAGTCGACCCACTCACCTCCGCTAATGACGATCCTGTGAATCCAGCAACGTCAGATTGCAATGGGCATGGCACACATGTTGCGGCGTTAGCTGGCGGTTCCACCGTTGGTGTTGCACCTGGTGCCACGGTGGTGTCAGTACGTGTGCTTGATTGTGATGGTGAAGGGCGAGTGTCCGATGTTGTGGCCGCACTGAAGTGGATACGTGGGCATCATGTAGGGAACACTCCAGCGGTTGTGAATTTGTCTTTAGGCGTAGACATTGGTGATGAAGGTGCAGCGATTGATACGCAAGTGAAAGCGCTATTGGCTGAAGGAATTGTTGTCACCATTGCTGCCGGCAACGGCGATGCATATGGGCGCTACAACTCATGCGACATTGCGCCAGCACACGTTGATGGTGCACTCACTGTTGGTGCTGTTGCGGTGAATGATTCTTTCACCACGTATTCAGGTTTTGGTCCTTGTGTTGACATTCTCGCACCTGGTGGAACAACGTCAACAGGAATTGAATCCGCATGGATCGGTGGCCCTAGCGCATATGACATTGATGCGGGAACATCTATGGCATCTCCACTAGTTGCTGGCTACGCGGCACAACTATTGCAGCAACAACCGGGGCTGTGCACAGATCAAATATCAAGCGCAATTGTGTCTCGTGCAACAACTGGTGTTGTCACTGCACTTGATACACAAACCGCAAACAGATTGTTGTATCTGGATACAACACCAGTTCCCGTGGGTGCTCCAGGAATGCCGTCGAATGTGGTGATGTCAACAACCAATGGCTCACTTGGTGTGTCATGGGATGCGCCATGCGATGGTGGTTTGCCTATCACTGCAACACGAGTTGCTTTAATAAAAAATGGTCGCGTTGCAAAAAAGATCACGGTGGGGCCAGGCATCACGAGTGCTCGTTTTTCAAACTTGGTGAACGGGTCTCGCTACAGCGTTGTGGTGAAGGCCATCAACGCTGTGGGTGAAGGAGTTGCAACACCTCGATACGCCGCACCAACAGTGCGCTCATTGCGTCGTGGCCAAACAGTGGCGGTGACATCGGTGGCAAAATTTGGTGGTGACCTTACGTTGAAGTGGCGCGTATCGTCTGGAAGTTCACGAATTTGTCGCCTCACATCTGGTGGCACCAAGGTGGCGTTCTTGCGATCGGGAACATGTCGAGTTGCACTGCGAACCATTACAGATGGTCCACGAGTTGCTCGCAGTTTGCGCATATCGTAGAACAATTTTCTGTGGACAAAAATCTGTCCGAATTGACTTCACATCAGCAGCGTGTAGGAGTACCGTGCCGTTAAGGGAACCATTTGGAGCCCACGGGCTCCGGAAGGAGGCAGCGATGAGTCAACGCCATCGCAATCAGGACCAAGCTCCTGTACCGCGCGCCGACGTACGGGCACACGCCCATAACGAGCGGCACCGAGTCAACAGCGAGTTGCATCTTGTGGTGGAGGCCGTTCAACACGGAACTGAACCACTTGATGTGATCGAGCCAGGTCCGGCATGGAAGCCAGTGCATCATCACGATGCAGAACGCGGCAAAGAAAAGAGCCGACGTCGTCCAATGAAGCATTGGAAGACAAAAGACTGGAAACGCCGCACCGCCATGCGTCGTCAACGCGCAATTGCGTGGAATTCACTGGGCTAATTCTTTAGTTCAGCCAATCGGCAAAGAGTGCGTCACGACGATTGTCCCACTCTTCGCGTGTGAATCCGTAGCGCACGTGGTCTTCCCACACGCCGTTGATTTCTAAGAAACGTTCTGCGATTCCTTCTTCGCGAACATGAAGTTTCTCCATGACGCGACGTGAATTGCTGTTGCGCGGAATGATGCACACTTCAATTCGGTGCAGACCGAGTTCTTCGAACGCGAACTGCGCTAACACCACGACGGCCTCAGACATGAACGAACGGCCAGCGCGTGCTTTGTCTATCCAGTACCCAATAGTTGCTGATTGAAAAGCACCACGCACCACGTTGTTTAAGTTGATCTCACCAGCGAATGCGCCATCGACAAAAATTCCGAATGCATATTGAGTGCCGGCCAGTCGCTCACGGTCGCGCGCACCACAGCGGGCGGCAAATACTTCGCGGTTTGTTTCTGGGTCTGGATGATGCGGAAGCTTGAGTGGTTCCCACACTGTTAACCAATCGCCATTTCGACGGCGCACTTCGCTCCAGCCAGTGAAATCTTGGGGCACAAGCGGACGCAATACAACGCGTCGTCCATACAAGCGAAGTCCGACGCTTGTGGGGCGAGCTGGATGCATGGCCGTCATGGCTTCAGTCTGTCACGCTCAGCAATGCCATCGAGAAGGCTGCGAGTGGACACAATGATGGAGTCGAGGTGCAAGCGTCGCATGGTGGCCACCAAGATGCAGCAGCCTGCCACGATGATGTCTGCTCGATCGCGGGGGAGACCTGGGTTGAGAATGCGCTCATCGAGTGTTTCCGTGGCCAAGGTACGAAACACATCTTCGGCAGCGTCACGAGTGAGTTCAAATCCGTGAAGTGCATTTGTATTGAATTCTGCAAGTCCAATTTCTACTGCAGCAATCGTGACGATTGTTCCAGCAATTCCAATCACTCGCGCGGGCGATGCAAGGGCGGGCATCTCGCGCCCTAGTTCTTCCAATTCATCAGCAACGGCGCCAATGAGGTTGGTGAGATCTTCGGGCTTTGGTCGTTGAGAACCAGTGTGCGACGCAGTGGCAGTGACAGCACCAAATGGAATGCTGGCAGACATTTCAGCATCCAGAACTCCCACCGTGTATTCAGTGCTTCCGCCGCCGATGTCGATGACAAGTGTTGGACCCAGCACCTCGGGTAAACCACTGAGGGCGCCACGAAATGCAAATGTTGCTTCATCTTTTTCGCTGAGAACTTCAACGGTGAGCCCTGTTGCTGTTTGAACAGCGTTCACGAAATCTGCGGTGTTTGTTGCGCGCCGACACGCAGCTGTACCAGTGATGGTGACGCGTTCTGCTCCGTGTTGCCGTGCAACTGCGATATGCGACTGAATAGTTGCAACTGTGCGGTGAATGGCTTCTTCGGACAACGTGCCATGCGTATGAAGAGTGTCGCCTAAACGTGTGGTGGCAACAATGCGCGCAAGGTCTTGTCCGTTGCTGTCTTGGACCAACAGGTTCGTGGAGTTTGTTCCGACATCGATGACTGCAATGGTCATATTCGTTGTGCTCTTTCAATTCCGCGGGCGTCAAGTTGCGTGGCCACCCATTCGCCCACAGCATCGTCGCCACCAGCTAACCAATGCGCGAAGTGCGCATGCAGGCACTTCACGCCACGTCGGGTTCCACCAACGCCAGCGCTTGGGCGATGTCCCGCGTAATCATGTGGGATGAGTCCATCTCGGCGTGCGCCATATGAGGCATGAATGGCATCAATGGTTTCTAGGCCAATGATGGCTTCTACTTCGTCTACTGCGCCCTCTGCTTCTAGTTTGCTGACTGCGTACACCTCAGCACTTCCCACCAACCAATACAGCGTAGGCATTGGTGTTCCGTCGTCCAATAGAGGCGCATTCATCACAACAACTGGTTCGCCAGAGGATGATCGGACCACGACGCGAAAATCTCCTTGAGGAGTGCGTCCGATGAGTCGCGTGACATCGGCGATGTCTGCTTCAGATGGCGGTTCACCCGCAAGTCGCATGAGTTATTTCGCGATGAGCCAAATGATGACGGCTGCCACAACCACAACGACTGGAAGTGCACGCTTCAAAATTGCACCACTGCTGACGGACAACAAGTCGAGTGCTTCCACTTCTTTTTCTGCAGCTGGCGCAGATGGTGCACCAGTAGATGTTGCATTGTCGCTGGTTGCAGTGGCTGCGGTCTCGCCGGCTGCGATCAGTCCGTTCAAGTTCTCAACAAACTGATCGAGCAACTTGTTAGAAATATCGGCCATGGCGCCACGGCCAAACTGTGCAACTTTTCCTGTGATGTTCAGGTCTGTGGTGACAGTGACCTTTGTTGATGTTGGTGACTCTTCCAACAACTGCGCAGTGATGAGTGCAGAGGCGTTGCCCTTGCCGGTTGTGTCGCGACCTTCGCCCTTGAGAACTGCTTTGTACGCAACATCATCACGCTCAACGAAGCTTGCTTGACCTTTGAATTGCGCCTGAATGGGGCCCACTTTCACCTTCACGAAACCGCTGTAGGTATCGCCAGCGGATTCTTCAAGCTTCGCGCCAGGAAGACATGGCGCAATGCGCTCCACATCGGTCAGGATGCGCCACGCATCGCCAACTGGAACGGGCACTGTGAATTCGTGGTTCAGGTCCATTGCGCAAGATCCTCCGGGGTATCGATGTCTGCGGAAACGCCATTGCAGGCTACTTCCCGAACGAGTTCTGGGCGTATGTGCATCAATGTCCGTGCACCGGCATCTGGGTCTTTTGTGAGGCTAAGAAACTCATCCCACACCGAGCGGGACAACTTCACCGGATTTCCGCGTTTGCCGTCATAGGTGGCCACCACAATGTCGCCCTCAGTTTCTGCCACAGCCTTCCACGCTTCTGACGTGACAAACGGTTGATCTCCCAGACCAATGACCAAGGCCTCGTATCCGTGCTCCTGGGCAAACCTCACTGCCGTGGCCACCGATGAATGCTGTCCAGACTCCCAGTGGGGGTTGTGGAGCTCTGTGAGGCCGTCTAAGAGCCCAGAGAGGTCTGTAGAACCCGTGATTACCGCAGAATCGCCAATATCGGCGTTTCGCATGGCTGAGAGGGCGTGAGAGACCAGCGGGGCGCCCCGCAAAGGTGCCAGCAGCTTGTGGGTAGGGCCAGAAAAGCGTCGCCCGGCACCTGCGGCCAACAGAACGGCCAGCAGTGTTCTACGGGGCGAGGACATAAGTAATAGCCTGCCTGAAATGGTTTGTTCTGCCACGCTCCGGCGCGCACTTGTTGCGGCGAGTCTCGTGGCGGTGTCGGCTCTTCCGGTTTCAGCGGTATCAGCCACTAACGGCACAACCGATGGACGCGTCGACGTTCTCCAAATGCCAGGTCAGGCGTTTCGCAAGCGCAACCCCATTTCAGTTCGAGCAGTCACGGCACTGAACATCATCATGCGTACCGAGAACATTGAAGACCCCACGTATCTCACCATGCGAAAGAACGTCTCCGACTTGGTGGCGGTTCAGTTGTCTCTAGATGCAGCGCAGTTGCACAAAGCATGGTCACGCGCACCAAGAGATCATCAAATTGCAGTTCTCACGGCGCTCAGTCAACTTGGTGTTCGTTACGTCGTTGGAAAAGAATCTCCGTACGTATACGTGGACTGCTCTGGTTTGTTGTGGTTGTCATGGCGTGCTGCAGGTGTCGACATGCCACGCCAAGCCGTGTCACAAATGGATGCGCGCATGCGAGTGGAGCGCAGCAAAGCAGTCGCAGGCGACATAGTTGGTGAAGGAACTCACGTTCACATTTATCTCGGCGTCGGGCGTGCCATGGTGCACGCACCATTTAATGGCAAGAGTGTGCGTCTGAAGATGATGTCTGAAGAGCAGTACAACCGTGTTGTGTGGGCAAACCCCAGCAACATTGCGACGTATCGCTTGTAATTCTTTAGTGAATTGCGCCGTCGGTTGCCGATAGCGAGCGGGCTTCACGACCTGTGCGAGCCGCAATAATTTCTCCCACAATGGAGATAGCCGTCTCTTCTGGAGTGCGACCACCAAGGTCTAGCCCGATAGGAGAGTGCAGTCGCGCTAGATCTTGTGCATCGGTAATTCCTACTTCAGCCAAACGCTCCAAGCGTTTTGCATGCGTTTTACGACTTCCCATGACGCCGATGTATCCAACTTTTGTTGCCAGCGCGCCTTGAATTGCAGGAACATCAAACTTTGGGTCGTGGGTGAGAATGCACACTGCGTCTCGTGTGCCAAGTCTGCTGCCACGTTCAGTGAACATTGGAGTGGGCCATGTGACGCGCACTTCGTCTGCCATGGGGAAGCGACGCTTGGTAGCAAAAATTTCTCGCGCATCACACACGGTGACGTGGTAGCCAAGAACTTTTGCAACGCGTGCAAGTGCGGCGGTGAAATCAACTGCTCCGAAGATCCACATCAACGGTGGCGGCGAGAAGCTTTCAATAAACACGCGCACTGTGTCTGTGTCAATGAGATCTTCAGGAGTTGATTGTCCGTCTGGGCCGTAATGACGAACAATGGTGCGTCCTGCTTCTAGTTCGCCGGCAGCGTCACGTGCAACAACTCGATCTAGTTCTGCGTTACCCAATGAGCCAGCTTCTACGCCTTGTGGAGTGACCACCAAGATGCTCCCAATGCGCGGGCCCTCAATCACTGTTGCAAGAGCGACAGGGGAGTTATCGCGAACATGTGCGGAGAAGATGTCGTACGCGCTCATGTCACCACTCGAGAGGTTGGATAAACAAGTGAATAATGCCGCCGCATGTGAGGCCCACTGCGAACGCTTCATCGTCTGAGTAGCCAAATGTGACTACGCGACTTGGTTGTTCGCCAGAGAGAATGGCAAGTGCTTCAGACACCACTGCACCTTCAACGCAACCGCCGCTGACAGATCCGATGACTTCACCGTCTTCGTTCACAGCCATCGCAGCCCCCGCATCACGTGGACCTGAACCTTGAATGTCTACAACACGAGCAAGTGCAATGCGCTTTCCTGCTGCTTTCCAGCGGTCAATGTCGTCGAGTAAGTCACGCATGATTAATGACCCTTGTGAGTTGTTCAAGAGCGTCGAGGGAATGTCCCTCTACGAATTCATCAACATAGGGCAAAGCAGCCGCCATTCCACGTGCAAGTGGCGCGTATCCGGGAGTGACCTTTAGGGGGTTCACCCACACAGTGCGAAATGCCACTCGCTTCAGGCGTTCCATTTGCTCTGCAAGAACGGCTGGCTCTCCGCGATCCCAGCCGTCGGACAAGATGACCATAATGGCCCCGCGGGCCATTCCGCGAACGCCCCATTCATCATTGAAGAGACGCAACGTTTCACCAAGGCGAGTTCCACCACTCCAGTCGCGAACAGATTCCCCGGTGCTTCGCAATGCACGATCTGGATCTTTAGAAGACAACTCTCGCGTAATACGAGTGAGACGTGTGCCCAGCGTGAACGCCTCCACGCGTTGACGCCCGGCCACGCCTGCATGCACGAATCGCACAAGCGCGCGCGCATAAGGCTCCATGGAACCGCTGACATCGAGAAGGAACACAATGCGACGAGATTTTGTTCCCTTCTTCGTCCAACGACGGCGCATGGGTTCACCAGCAGCAGCGAGTGATGCGCGCACCGTGCGACGCATATCTGGCCGGGTGCCGCGCTTTTGCGTGGGCACAGTGCGAAGTGATGGACGCGGTGGCCCCGCCATTCGAAGCGCGTGCATGAATCGCTGTGCCAGTTGCATCTCGTCGTCTGAGTATTCGGCGAAATCTTTGTCTCGAAGAGTTTCAACGCCAGAGAAACGAACCGTGATTGTTGGTTCATCCGATGCGGTTGCAGAACCGTCTGCTGCGCCTTGTTCTTCAGTATCAAGTGCAACGGTGATGTGGCTGAGTTCTTCGGGCAGTGCATCAGGCGATTCACGATGATCCCAAAACACTCGGAATGCTGCGTTGTACGATGCAATGTCTTCTGGTTGGCGAATGAGTGTGGAGCGACCTGCCCAATACACCGCGTCACGGTCATTCATTCCCACTAACGACAAAGCGTTCATGAATGTGAGGACGGAGTCGAGCGGGGTGGGAATGTCTAACAAGCGCAATATGCGCGCAAACGCCACCGCCATTTCGTCGGGCGATGACTCAACGGAATACGTCATTGCTATCCGTGTAGTAATCCGCGTTCGAAGGCCTGACGAACAATTGCTGCCACGCCATGGTCTCGAACGCGACTTTGATCTTCGCGGTATTTCAACACGGTGCCGAGTGTTTGCTCTACAACGGTTTCGTCTATTTGTGTAACGCCGAGTCGACCCAGTGCGGTGGCCCAGTCGATTGTTTCTGCAACTCCAGGTGGTTTGTACAGATTTAATCCACGCAATGCTTCCACTGCAGCTGCTACTTGTTCGGCCAGTTGATTGCTGATGTCAGGAACACGACTGGTGACAATGCTGACTTCACGTTCAAAACTTGGATGTTCTACCCAGTGATACAGGCACCGACGCTTTAATGCATCGTGTACATCGCGAGTTCTGTTCGACGTGAGAATGACGATGGGTGGGGTAGCGGCTCGGAATGTGCCAAGTTCCGGCACCGTTACTTGAAAGTCCGACAACACTTCCAAGAGATAGGCCTCGAACTCATCATCAGCTCGATCAATTTCGTCGATGAGAAGCACCGGTGGCGTGCTGCTTCCGTAATCGATAGCACGAAGCACGGCGCGCTTCAACAAAAAACGCTCGTTGTACAACTGATTCTCTAAATGCGTCGCATCTGCTTGTTGCGCTTCACCTGTGGCTTCAGCGGCGCGTAGATGGAGCAATTGACGCGAGTAGTCCCAGTCGTACACCGCTTGTGATGCGTCGATGCCCTCGTAGCACTGCAAACGAATTAGTTCGGCGCCTTGCCAACGCGCAATAGTTTTGGCAAGTTCTGTTTTGCCAACACCAGCCTCGCCTTCCAGAAATAGAGGTCGACTGAGCGAGAGAGACAAGAACACCGCAGTGGAGAGGCCGTCGTCTGGCAGGTATCCGTGCTCTGTGAGAGCGCGGGCGACTTCAGATGCGTTGGAGGGCGTAACGGGCACGACTAGAGCGTAGGGCGAGAAGGCTGAAGTGTCGCAGGTGGGTGGGGGCTATGGTGACGAAATGGACCTTGGATTGATGGGAAAGACAGCCGCAGTTGCTGCAGGAACAGCTGGCCTTGGCTTGCGAACTGCTCAAGCGCTTGCCAATGAAGGCGTTCGTGTTGTGGTGTGCGGTCGTGATGAAGCGCGACTGTCGTCTGCCTTGAAAGAAATTGGTCATGGTGCACAAGGCTTTGTGTGCGATGTCTCCACAGATGCAGGCGGAACACGGTTTGTGTCTACCGCAACAGAGATGTTGGGAACAGTGGACATTCTTGTTGCGAATGGTGGCGGTCCTCCTCCCGGAGGGTTCGCAGACGTTTCAGCAGATCAATACATCGATGCATTGCAAAAGAACTTGTTATCTGTTGTTGCAATGTGTCAGGGAGTGGTGCCTGGCATGCGAGAGCGCGGCTGGGGTCGCGTGCTTGCCATCACATCAGTTGCGGTGCGTCAACCGATTCCGAATTTGATTTTGTCGAACACAGCACGCGCGGGTGTGACGGGCTTCTTAAAGACATTGGCACGCGAAGTTGCAGCTGATGGCGTCACCGTGAACTCCATTCAGCCTGGCATCCACGCAACGGATCGCATCACGCAGTTGTACGGGGACAATGTGAAGGCGGCATCCACTGGCATTCCTGCAGGCTTCATTGGTGATGCTGCAGACTTTGGTCGCATCGCAGCATTCATGTGTAGCGATTCTGCAAAATTCATGACCGGTGTGCAGTTACACATTGATGGCGGCTCATACGGAGCATTGTTGTAGCGTCACACCATGTTTCATCACGTTGTTCTCTTCACCTGGAATGATCAGGTTCCTGCAGGCCACCCGGTCTTTGCGCAGCAGGAACTTCAGAAATATGCAGAAACTTTGTCAGGATTAGTGTCGTATTACTGCGGGCCAAACGAAGGTCTCACGGTGGGTGCAGCAGATTTTGCGGTCACTGCCATCTTTGAAAACGAAGCGGCATGGCACGCGTATGACACCGCAGATGAACACAATCGAATTCGACGTGAAGTCTTTGGTCCGTACGTGGCCGAAAGAAAAGTGATTCAGTTCGTTAGTTGATCTAGTGGGGAAGACACGGCTCGTTTCGATTCCCATACATCTGCAATTTTCCAGGCTGCAAGTGCCACGGCAAAGCCAAACAAGCAGTCAATGACGTAGTGCTCGCCGAAATATACAAGTGCAGCGGTCATTGCAAATGGATACAGCAACGCAACAATGCGAATCCATGTGGCCGCACGGCGCGTGAACCACAGCACTACCAGCAATGACAATCCGGCGTGTAGCGACGGCATGGCGGCCACTGTGTTGAGGACTGCAGCACCGCGGTCGAGGGTTTTCGACACTGTCTTGAGGTTCAACTCCCACCATCCACGACCAGTAATGCGCTGAATGGGAGGGAAGTAACCCTTCTCGGAGGACATCCATGGTGGGGCCGCGGGGAAAAGAATAAAAACGGACACTGCAATTCCCAGCGTGAGCGAGAAACGGCGTACATAACGGATCCACTCTGTGCGTTCTCGAACACGTAGCATCGCCAGCGGAACTACAGGCAATACGAAATGCAGCATGTACACAATTGCGCCACCTACGTCGTACCAGCGCGGGTCTGACTTCAAGAGATGCTGTTGCATCCATACACCTGGGTCGTGCCCGAAGAAAATGAATCGGTCAATATCGCGCAGCAGTGTGTAGTTGACGCCAATACCCCATTGGTCTGCTGTACCGCGGCTGTAGTCGTATGCCATGTAGATGGCTACGAGGACGAGCCAGTCACGAATCATCTGCGTATTGTCGGCACGTGAGCGTCCGATAGATGCCGCAAGAAATGCTCCCAGCATCCACAACAACACAGCGATGCGGTCAACGGGAATGCCATACACAAAGATGCTGTACAAGAACACAGCGAAGTACGCAACAAGTCCTGCGCGACGAAGGGAAGTGGATGTGTCTGCTTCCCCGATCATGGGGGAGATGTTATGACTGTGATGATTCGAGTGCTCGGCGCACAAGAACTTTTGCAAGGTGCACGCGATATTCAGCACTTGCATTCAAGTCAGACTGTGGCTCGGCTTCAGCTGCTGCAAGTTCTGCAGCGTCGGCGATGCTTGCACCAGATGCAATTGCTTGTGAGACGCTGCTAGCCAAGATGGGTACGGAACCCATGTTTACAAGCGCAACGCCAGATTCATTGCCGCGCTTCCACGCTGCAACTCCAACAATGGCCCAGTCTTGTGCACGACGGTTGAACTTCTGGAAGCCCCAGGTTGCCCCGTTCATTTTTGGAACGCGAATCTCCGTGAGCATTTCGTCTGGTGACAATGCCGACTCCAAGAATCCAACATAGAAATCCTTGGCGGCAATCTCGCGAGTTCCATTAGGGCCCTGTGCAATGTATGTAGCGCCAAGTGCCAACGTTGTTGCAGGAAGGTCCGATGCAGAGTCGGAGTGAGCAATGGATCCGCCAATAGTTCCGCGGTGACGAACTTGCGGGTCACCCACATGGCTTGCTGCATTTGCCAAGAGTGGTGCGTGTTGCAACACAATGGGGGACTTCTCTACATCCATGTGGCGTGTGAGAGCGCCAATGGCGATGTAGTTGCCTTCATCGCGGATGTAGGACAGGTCTTTAATACGTGCGATGTCAATGAGAACTGCTGGCTGTGCCAAACGCAGTTTCATCAGCGGAAGCAAACTGTGTCCACCAGCGAGGAACTTGGCATCATCGCCGTATTCACTCACAAGTGAGATTGCTTCGGCGGCAGAAGATGCGCGCTTGTAATCAAAAGCTGCTGGAATCATCGGTGTCTCCTATTGTGCTTTCGCGGCGGCGAGCACCGACTTGACGATGTTGTGGTATCCGGTGCAACGGCACAGGTTGCCTTCAAGCCCAATGCGTACTTCTTCTTCAGTGGGGTTGGGATTCTCTTTTAACAAGCTGATGGATGCCATCACCATTCCTGGTGTGCAATAGCCACACTGCAATCCATGATTCTCCATGAATGCTTTTTGCATGGGGTGCATCTCGCCGTTTTGCGCAAGACCTTCAATAGTGGTCACGCTGCAACCATCGGCCTGCACAGCCAACATGGTGCAGCTCTTCACTGACTCACCATCAACGTGCAGTGAGCATGCGCCACAGCTAGATGTGTCGCATCCGATGTTGGTACCGGTGAGACCTAGCGTCTCGCGAACGTATTGCACGAGAAGTGTTCGTGGTTCCACATCGTTTTCGTGTGTGGTTCCATTCACGGTGATGGAAACTTTCATGGTTCTTCCTCTTCTTTTCTAAATCGTCTTAACGGGCTTGCTGAATGGCGGACCACACGCGTTCCGCGGTGGTGGGCATGTCGATATGGCGGACACCAAGATGTGAGACCGCATCGATGACGGCTGACTGCAGCGCAGGAGTTGCGCCGATGGTTCCAGATTCGCCAATTCCCTTTGCGCCAATGAGGTTCACAGGGGTTGGAGTTTCCATGTGAACCACATTCACACTGGGCAATTCGGCTGCAGAGATGAACGCATAGTCAGCAAGGTTCGACGTAATGGGGTTTCCATCTGGGTCATAACACACTTCTTCAAGAAGTGCCTGAGCCGCACCTTGTGCAACGCCACCGTGAATCTGACCTTCCAGCAGCATTGGGTTCAACACTTTGCCGGCATCATCACATGCGGTGTGCGCAATGTGGCGAACTTTGCCGGTCTCTGTGTCTACTTCAACGACTGCAATGTGAGCGCCAAATGGGAATGTTGCACCAGAAACGCCAATGACGTCTGAGTGAGCAAGACCACCTGATTGCTTTTCTGCAACGGCGAGGTCTGCCCAAGTCTTCGACACTGCTGGCGTACCTGCAACGTGGAATGCTCCACGGTCTTTATCAAGAACAATGTCGGCTTCGTTTGCTTCCAAGAGACGTGCTGCAACCGACTTTGCCTTGTCAACGAGTTGACCAGCAACTGCAAACACTGCGTTCCCACCTTGCTGCAACGAACGGGATCCCATGGTGCCAGTTCCCACTGGAACGCGATCGGTGTCGCCCCACACCAGCTCAATGCGGTCAATGGGGATACCGGTTTGTTCACTGGTGAGCATTGACCACGATGTGTCGTGACCTTGACCGTGTGGTGACGTACCGGTGTACACAATGGCGCGACCGTCTTCGAGAATTTCTACTTTTGCAGATTCTCCGTTGCCAACGCCGCCTGTGATTTCCACATACACGCTGACGCCGATACCAATTTGTTTTGGATCGTTGTTTGCTCGACGGTCGGCTTGCTTCTTGCGCCAGCCTGCATAGTCAGCAGCTGCAAGTACTTTGTTGAGTGATTCTTCGTAATCGCCCACGTCGTATGTCTGACCAACAACTGTTGTGTGTGGTTCCAGAAACTTTGGAATGAGGTTGATGCGACGAACTTCCGCCGGGTCCATTCCAAGTTCTGCTGCGAACATGTCCATTGCGCGTTCAATTGCTGCAGTTGCTTCGGGTCGACCGGCACCGCGGTACGCAACTGTTGGTGTGGTGTTGGTGACAACAGATGTGGTGCGGCATTCAATATTTGGAATGTCGTACACACCAGACGACATGGGGCGTGTCATGAACGGAGCCAAGATAGTTCCCATATCTACCCACGCGCCAGAGTCCTGGAGAACCTGCAACTGGTAGTGCGTGACTTTGCCTTGCTTGGTGCCACCGATGGTGACGTATTGCACCTGAGCGCGACCGTGACCAAGAGCAACCATGGATTCACTTCGGGTTTCGCGCCAACGAACTGGACGCCCAACTTTCTTGGCGATGACACCGAGGAGAAGTTCTTCTGGATAAATGCCAATCTTTGCGCCGAAACCGCCACCAACATCTGGCGTCATCACGCGCACCTGAGCGACATCGACGCCATTAGTTGTGGCGATGGGAGTGTGTGCGCCTTGTGCATGCTGCGTAGACAGCCACTGCACGAGACGGCCATCTTGACCCCACGCTGCTGCAGAGCCGCGCACTTCAAGTGGACATGGAGCAACGCGCTGATTGATGAAGCGGCCCTTCACTACTACTTCACAATCTGCGAAGTATGAGTCGCCAGTGTTTTCCGGAATTCCCAACACGGTGGTGTCGAAAACAACGTTGCTTCCGCATGCTTCATAAATGAGCGTGCTGCTGGTCATGGATTGTTCAACGTCAATGAGTGGTTCTAAGAAGTCGTAATCGACTATCACCATTTCGGCGGCATCTTCACCCTGTTCACGAGTTTCGGTGACGATGGCTGCAACAGGTTCACCAACGAAGCGAACCTTTCCTGTGGCAAGAAGTGTGCGCGTTGCCATGGGGTTAAATGACGATGGCACTGGTTGTAGGTCGAGATCTTCTCCAGTGAACACCGCGATGACGCCAGGCATCTGTGCTGCATCGTTGGTGTCGATGGAGTTGATGGTTGCGTGTGCCACAGAACTACGCACATAAGTGACATGGACCGCGCCGTGCAACAACGGTTCGTCCAACATGTCGTCGACATAGACGCCACCAGTGGTTAAGAACTTCGGGTCTTCCTTACGGAGAACTCGATTGCCAAGAATGCTTCCGCCCATGTGTTTCCCCCTCGTCAATTCAACGATGCTGTCTCCGCACACTATCTATGACGGAGCCCTCCGTCATCAAGCGGGGAAGGACGCTTACGGCAATTGCGATTGAAGCGCGGGTCCACTATTGGCTGCCACTTGACTGCGAACTGCGACTATTCCGGTCACTAGCGAGTAGGGCCACTGGGGAGGAAGTGCGGTGGGGAGAGCCGGGGACTTTGCGAAAGACAATTTCTGCTCGCCTGGCAACACGTATCCCAACTGGGTGCGGGCCGCATTACGGATCCCCTCAGGGGTGGACAAATCGTTGACTTCGTTCTGTAATTCTTCGTTGGCATCTGCCAAAGCGTTGAATTCAGCGGTCTTTTTGTTGAAGACATCTCGTTGGTCGAAATATGCCTTCACAGGGAGAACAAACAGCGAGAGCGAGGTGGCAAAGGCAAGAACTAGTCCGCCCAGCCGAAGCGCAGTGCGAGCGCCAGGGCGTTGAGCAAGTCGCGCGTCTGCGGGAGTAGGACGGGCAATGGCGCGCGTGATCTCACGTGTGCGCTCTTTTGCGCGTAAGGCAGGAGTTTTTGTACGAGCAGCCACACCTCCATTGTGCCGTGTGTGCACCACGGAATCGTGGCACACGAACGAATGTTCGTTTAGCGCAGGGGTGCGATTGCAGAACGACCACGGAAACGCGCGGAGTCACCAAGCATTTCTTCAATACGCAATAACTGGTTGTACTTGGCCACTCTGTCGCTTCGGGCAGGAGCTCCAGTCTTAATTTGGCCACAATTTGTTGCCACGGCAAGATCTGCAATGGTGCTGTCTTCTGTTTCACCGCTGCGATGGCTCATGACACTTGTGTATGAGTGGCGTGTTGCAAGTTCAACAGTGTCGAGTGTTTCGCTGAGTGTTCCAATTTGGTTCACCTTCACAAGAACACTGTTGCCAACGTTGCGCTCAATTCCCATTTGAAGACGGCGTGCATTGGTAACGAACAGGTCGTCACCCACCAATTGAATTTTCTTGCCGAGAGAAGTCGTGAGTTGAGCCCATCCGTCCCAGTCGTCTTCTGCCATGCCGTCTTCAATGCTGACGATGGGGTAGCGGTCAACAAGCGATGACCACCATTCCACCATTTGGCCCGCACTGAGAACTTTGCCTTCACCAGCGAGGTGGTACGCACCGTCTTTGTAGAGCTCGCTCATTGCAGGGTCGAGTGCAATGGCTATGTCTTTTCCTGGCGCGTAACCGGCCTTCTCAATCGCTTCTACTAATACGGCGACAGCGTCTTCGTTGCTGGACAAGTTCGGAGCGAATCCGCCTTCGTCGCCGACGGCAGTGGACAAACCACGATCGTGAAGAACTTTTTTCAGTGTGTGGTAGGTCTCCACGCCCCAGCGCAATGCTTCGCGAAAGCTTGGTGCACCAATTGGCATGATCATGAATTCTTGAAGGTCGACGTTGTTGTCGGCATGTGCTCCACCGTTAATGACATTCATCATCGGCACTGGCAAAACATGTGCGTGTGGACCGCCGACTGCGCGGTACAGCGGAAGTTCTAACTCTGCGGCCGCAGCATGTGCCACTGCAAGGCTTGTTCCCAGCATGGCGTTGGCACCAAGTTTCGACTTGTTCTCCGTTCCGTCAAGGTCAATGAGTGCGGCATCGAGTGTGCGCTGATCTGTTGCGTCCATTCCGGTAATGGCGGCAGCAATGTGTTGGTTCACGTTGTCTACTGCGCGCGAGACTCCTTTGCCGAGATACCGGGAACCTCCGTCGCGTAGTTCTACTGCTTCGTGTTCGCCGGTGGATGCGCCCGACGGAACAATTGCTCGACCAGTAGCGCCACTATCGAGAACAATCTCAACTTCAACTGTGGGGTTGCCGCGGGAGTCCAATACTTCGCGTCCGACGACTTCAACGATTTCACTCATGTCATGAACGCTAGTGAGTTGGGTACTGCTTCACCACTTCCCAGAGTTCATCTAGTTGTTCAAGGCTCATCTCGGCCATCTTGGTACCTCGTTCTTTGGCAAGGATTTCAACTGCCACTACGCGGGCACGGAATTTGTGCACCGCTGATCGAAGAGCGCTTTCTGGGTCAATGTCAAGGTGGCGAGCAACGTTGACAACGGCAAACAACAGGTCGCCGATCTCTGCGGTCGTTGCCTCAGGGTCGCCACTCTTCAGCGCGTCACGTACTTCCGTGGCCTCTTCACTGATCTTTGCAAGCGGACCATCAACATCTGGCCAGTCAAACCCGGCACGTGCGGCACGTTGCTGCACCTTTGCTGCAAATGACAGTGACGGCGCGCTGTTGACAATGCCGTCAAAGAGACCCGTGCGTTCTGGCTTCTCTGCTTTCTTAATTGCTTCCCAATTGGTTTCAACTTCGGCAGATGACGACACATCAACATCGCCGAATACATGTGGATGACGCGCCACCAGTTTGTCGTGCACAGTTCGAGCAACGTCGGCCATGGTGAATCGGCCCTGTTCCTCTGCAATGGCTGCATGAAATTCAATTTGGTAGAGAAGATCACCGAGTTCTTCAATGAAGTCGTCGTCGGACGAAGGATTATTGGGATCCAAACGTTCGATGGAATCGATCACTTCGTATGTTTCCTCAAGCAGATACCGCACGAGTGAGTGGTGAGTCTGTTCCAT
>JBMTEX010000021.1:0-23758 GCA_049433485.1 Ilumatobacteraceae bacterium
ATTACATGGCACATCGACCCCATTGACGGCACATCAAACTTTTATTTCGACATCCCGATGTGGGCGGTGTCTATTGGCGTAGTCGACAGCCATGGTCCACTGATTGGAGCGGTGTATGCACCTGCTCTCGGCGAGATGTACACGGCCATTCGTGACGAGGGGGCATTTTTGAACGGCTCCCCTATTCATGTTCGCGACAATTCCCAATTGAGCGACGCTTTAGTGTGCACTGGGTTTAGTTATCGAGTACACGAACGCACGCAACATGCTCAACGTGTTGCCAGCATGATCACCTACATTCGCGACATCCGCCGTTTCGGAGCCGCAGCAATCGATTTGTGCTTCGTGGCATGCGGACGATACGACGCTTATTTCGAAGAGCATCTGCATTCATGGGATCTTGTGGCTGGCCAAGTCATCGCCACTGAAGCCGGAGCTCTCGTCACCAACTACTCAGGTGGATCCGTCACACCCGCGCAAGTTCTGGCTGCTCAACCTGGAGTTCAGCAGCAACTCATTCAACTCATTGCACAGTCGTCATAGGAGGCAAACATGACCGTTGTACTTGCACTGGATGCCGGAACAACTGGAGTCCGCACACGCGCAGTCTTCGACGATGGCACTGAGTCATTCTCGTCATATCGGGAGTTTCCCCAGTATTTCCCCCAGCCAGGGTGGGTGGAACATGATGCCAACGAAATCTGGAACGCAATAGTTGCCACATTGGCAGATGTTGTCTCAAGAGTGTCCCAGCCTATTGCTGCTATCGGAATCACGAATCAACGAGAAACTGTTGTGGCGTGGGATGCGCGAACGGGTCAACCACTATCGCGCGCCATTGTGTGGCAAGACCGTCGTACAGCCGCAACATGTGAATCACTTCTTCCCCATCTCGACACTGTTCGCCACATCACTGGCCTTGTGTTGGATCCATATTTCTCCGGCACGAAAGCTGCATGGTTGTTGCAACACAACGACCACCCACCCACTGAACATTTGCGCATCGGAACTATAGATTCATGGCTGGTGTGGAAACTGACGAATGGTGCTTCCTTTGTCACCGACCCCAGCAATGCGAGCCGAACAATGTTGTTCGACATTCGTTCCATGACATGGAGCGACGAGATGTGTGCTCTCTTGAAAGTTCCGAGGGCCGCGCTGCCAGAGGTTCGACCATCTAGTGCGCGGTACGGCGCCACATCTGGTGTTGCTGGCGTTCCCGACAACATCCCCATCTCTGGAATCGCAGGAGATCAGCAGTCAGCACTGTTTGGCCAAGTGTGCACCACTCCTGGAATGGCCAAGAATACGTATGGAACGGGAAGCTTCATTCTTCTCAACGTGGGAACAACATGCCCGCAGCCAACCGATGGGATGTTGACCACTGTTGCTTGGGATCTCGGTGATGGTGCGCCGGTATATGCACTTGAAGGAGCCATCTTCGTGACGGGCGCCGCAGTGCAATGGTTGCGTGACGGACTCGGCATCATCTCTGCGTCATCTGATATTGGACCACTCGCAGAATCAGTTCCCGACTCTGGAGGCGTGTATGTCATTCCTGCATTTACTGGCCTTGGTAGCCCGTGGTGGGATCCGTATGCACGAGGAACAATTGTAGGAATTACTCGTGGTACCACACGTGCGCATATTGCTCGCGCTGTTGTTGATGCCATGGTGTTTCAAACGCGCGATGCCATCGACGCGATGACAACTGCAGGCGGAGTATCACTTCACGAATTGCGCGTCGATGGTGGAGCATCTGTGATGAATGAGATGCTGCAGCGACAGTCAAACGAATTGGGCGTTCCAGTCTTACGCCCCACCGATCACGAAACAACTGCACTTGGTGCCGCTTATCTTGCTGGTTTGGCCGAAGACGTATGGGCATCAACAGATGAAATTGCGTCCATGTGGACACTCGATCAACGCTTTGAACCGATGGCCGAGTCGGGTCATCATGCTCAATGGCTACGTGCCGTGGAACGGTCTCGCCACTGGGCAGATCACGCTGCCGAGTAGTTATACATTCTCTGCCACCAACAACGCAGCACCAATTGCACCGGCTCGTTCGCCCAAGGCGGCGGTGGACAAGTGTGGGTGTGGACGTGCTGCAGATGAATACAGCGACTGCGACAAGTACTTCTCAACCAGCGACACATCTCCATTGAATGATTCAACAACGCCACCACCCAACACAATGACTTCTGGGTCACAAATATTCGTGAGGCTTGCCAGTCCCACCGCAATCCACTGCGCAAACTCGTTCACAACTACTTGCGCAACTGCGTCACCCATGGCGAAGTTCTTGAACACTTCTTCGCCACTCAGACCACCACTCAAGAAACGCAATGCAGAGCCCGATGCGTAGCGCTCCCAGCACCCACGTAATCCGCACGGACACGGAACTCCGTTGCGCTCGACGACCATGTGGCCAATTTCCCCAGCGAAGCCGTGTGCACCGCGATGCAGTTCTCCACCCATCACAATGCCGCCACCAATTCCGGTTCCCAGAGTGACCATGATTGCGTCGCGAGTTCCTGCTGCTGCGCCGACACGCCATTCAGCAAATGCGGCCGACGTTGCATCGTTCTCAACGTGAACCGCAACACCAGTTCGGCGTCTCAACTCCGGACCTACTGGCACATCACGTGCGCCGACAAGATTCGGCGAGGCATGAATGATTCCATCGTGGGAAATAAGACCCGGAACCCCGATGCCGAGAGTGGTCTCGCCACCCAATTCGTGAAACATGGATTCCAGTAATGGAATCAAGTCGTCGGCATGTGGCGTGGGAGACCGCAGTTCGGCGAGAACAGTTCCGTCGTGATCAATACGAACACCTTGACATTTTGTGCCGCCGACATCGATGCCGACGTGAATCACGACTCTGCGCGTGCCTTCAGCTCTTTCACCGCTTCAATGAGAATGCGAGCTTCTGCGCGGCGCTTCACAAATCCGGGAAGCGGAACAACAAGTTCGATGTCGAGTTCGTAAAACACCTGCGTACCACCATCGACTTCAACAAACGAGTACGCACCGTTTAATGCGCGCATGATGTCACCTTCCACCAGATGCCATGACAAACGTGTCGGCGCTTCGGAGTAGTCGTACTCCAACGTGTAGTGAGTGCTGCGACCAAGGGCCGATGCGCGATATTCCACTTGCGTGATGCGCCCATGCTCATCACGAGCACGCACGGTTGCTTCCTTCACGTCTTTTGCCCACTCTGGATAGCGCTCGAAATCGAGCACGATGTCGATGCACCGTTGCAATGGAGCGTTGATGAGTGTGGTCTGAGCAGCGCGATCAGTCATGACTATCATCTTGCCTGCTGGAGGGCCCCTCTGGGGGAACCCCCGACGACTTCCCTTGATTTCTTGGCGAAAACTCCCCGTGCAGGGCCGCCCACAAGCCGTTCATTCCAATGCCAAGCACGGGAACAAGAATGCCGAACGCCAACGTACTACCGGGTTTGCCATTGGTGGAGGAACGTATCAATGCGGTAGCGATGGACACCACCACCTGAATTCCAAGCATCACGTTCATCCGACGTGCGATTGCGGACGGGGCACATTTGTCCGTGAGGAAATACATTGATGCAACAGCGATGTTGTCGTAACGACTGCGCTGCACAGCAGTCCAATAACCCCACAAGAACACCACCACTCCTACGACAAAGCTCCCCACTGCAATTGATGCAGCAATGACTTTCCATGGATTCTCAAAGACCACAACCGCCAACACCGCGGAGGCAACAAACAACGCCGTCAAGATTTCGTTGACCCGTACAACATATGCGCCCTTCACGGCGTTCATTGTGGCTGAACTTTCAATACTTCACCCAGTCGTTTAGCCAAGACGTCGTAATTGAATTCACTCTCTGCGCGACGGCGTGACGCCTCGGACATTGATTGCCAGGTCTCTGGATGATCGAGAATGTGAACAATTCGGGCTGCCAAACCAGCGGCGTCGGTGGGATCTTTGATGACAAACCCAGTGACTCCATCTTCCACGGCTTCGGCGGCACCACCGCTGTCGCCCGCAATCTGTGGAATGCCACACGCAGCAGCTTCGACAAAAACAATTCCAAAACCTTCTTGCTCTAGGCCACCCCACCTGTTTCGACACATCATGGAGAACACATCGGCGCATCCGTAGAGGGCCGGAAGATCGTCATGAGCCACACGTCCGAGAAACGTGACCGGCGCCTCTAATTCTGATGCCAACTTTTTCAGTCGATCTTCATCGCGTCCTGTACTTGCAATCACCAGTTTCAATCGCGGACGATGCGGTGCTAGTTGTGCCACAGCACGGATGACTGTGTCGAAGCCTTTGCGTGGCACCAATCGACTAATACCGAGAACAATTTCGTCGTCTTCCGCAAAACCAAAACTGCTTCGTGCTGCACGCCGTTGATCTGGTGTGAGCGGAACAAAACGATTGGTATCAACGCCTGGCGGAACGATGGTGTTGGACAATGCGCAACCTGCCGCATTGTCTCCTTCACGCGACGGATAACCACCAGCAGCTATGACATGTTCAGCACCGCGCAGAACATGTCCCAGTATTTGTTTCGACACAGGAAGACGGCCGGGCACGGTGACTTCTGCGCCGTGCAACACCACCATGTACGGAACTTTCAAGGATGGACCCACAAGCCCGAGAGGTAACGCTGGGTCGAGGACGACAAAATCTGCACCACAGTCATCGACCATTGCGTTAATTCGTTGCACCATCCACGGATGCGGCAACAACACAGGTTCCTTCGTGCGCTCAATGCGATACGGCTGCGACGCATCGAACTCTCGTGCATCGGCGTGCGGGCTAGTGAGTACTGCAAACGAATCGGACGGCAAACGTCGCCACCACTCCCACAGCAAAGACTGAATGCCACCGATCTTGGGTGGAAAATCATTAGTGACAAGAAGATGCTTCATAAACCGCCCCGTAAGGGTGGCAGATTTTCTAGCTCTGTCACAACTATTGGTGACGGATCATCAAAATGAAGCAAATGTGTCAACCCAAGACGTGCTGCCGCCCACACAGCATGCGCACGAAGTTCTTCGCGTTCGTGTGAGAGATATCGACGTAGCGTCTCCACCGTTTCCACATCTGATGGAAGTCCTTTGTTCCCCAGAACGATGAGCAGGTTGCGGCGCACCCATGTCATATCGCGATCAGCCACATACCAGCGATCACACACCGCATCGAGCGCGTTGTCGTCAAGCGATAACAAATGCAATACATCCACATTGGCTTCTATTTGTTGTGGCGCTGGCGTTGTTCCAAATTTCTTTGTGGGCGGACACACCACTTGGCATTCATCACATCCATAAATGCGATCATCAAGAGCTTCTCGATAACGCGCGTCGAAGATGCCTGGCTTTTGTAGTAACCACGACAAGCACCGATTCGCATCAATGACGCCTGGTTCCACAATGGCCGCGGTTGGACATGCCGGAATGCAACGCGAACATGTCCCACATCCGTCTGGAAGAACCTGGCCGATGGGCAAATTTGCCGTGGTGACAATGCACCCAATGACGAACATGCTGCCCTTACCTGGCACCAATAAATTTGCATTGCGTCCGTACCACCCAAGTCCGGCAAGCCACGCAATCTCACGATCAACAATGGAGTTGTCATCTGCAAACACGGTGGCGCGATGCCCATCACGGCGCAACTGTGCAGCCACCTGGGACAGCGAACTCTTCAATTCTCCGTAGTGGTCTTGCCATGCGTAGCGCGCAATGCGTGCATGTAATCGACCAGTAGAAACATCAATAGGGTCGTCATAGGCGTAGGAACGCATTCCCACGATGACGGTGCGCGCCTCGTCAACAAGACGTGCGGGATGTGTAGACCGTTCAGGACGTAGATAGGTGAACTTCAACCCATTGGTGAAATTGCGATCGACCCGGTCTTGCAGTTGCTGTCGTGCTCGCTCCATCACGCCAGCTGGCGCCACACCGAGAACATCGAGGCCAGCATCTTTGCCGACAACTGTGAGCTGTGCCCAATAGTCGGCACCCGATGGCGCATCGGGGGCGACAATCTTTGGATTCTTGGGAACTCGACTAACCGACGGCACGGTGCCGAAGCGTAGGCACCAAACCGGCCTGAGCGAGCAGGCGAATGTCACGAAGTTCTTGCAAATTGAGCACGACTGCCCCAGATTCCTCAGAATCACACAGAACACTCATCATGCAGTCACCGCAGGCATCTGTGTTTCGCATGATGCACGTATCGCACGAAATCATGAGGACAGGCTGTGACTCTGGCTGTGGCAGTTGCTGACTTTCTTCCATATACCCACTCTGACGAACGGGTGTTACAGAGTTTTCTCAGAGAACCACTGTTCCGGCGGTGTCCAACGTCAACAATTTCGCATGACCGACCGCCGGGAGTGCCGTTGCTACCGCCTGAGCATGCGATGGATCACACATCAGCGCAACGGTCGGACCAGAGCCAGATAGCCAACCACACCATGCGCCCGCATCAAGTCCCGCTTGCAGTGCCGCCGCACATGGCGGGGATGCCGCCAAGCGAATGCTCTGGTGAATGCGGTCTTGGGTTGCCTCGCGTAGTACCGACACATTTCCAGTTTGAAGTGCGGTCACAAACATGGCCGTACGCGAAATGTTGAAGACAGCGTCGGACAATGCGATGGAAGGGCCAATTTTTCCGCGTGATTCGTTCGTCGATGTCGTGAAGTCTGGCACCCACATCACAAACATCGGGTCTAACACCACGGGGACTGGAAGCACCAACGAACCACTTGCAATGACTACTCCGCCAAACAGGGAGGGCGCCACATTGTCTGCGTGACCTTCTAATTCGGTTCCCAACTCGAGAGCACGTGACGATGATTGGCTCCACGATGCGCCGTCACGTTGAACTTCTGCGGCAACTATTCCGCCCACTCGGACAGCGCCACTAAATCCCATACCCCGACCCATGGGAATGGAGTTCTTGACCCACACGCGCCCGTCGCCACCTGCACGAACAAATGCAATTTGCGCCGGATGAGTGTCTTCACCTTCGTGTGCGCCGTCTGGCAATTCGTCGACGCCAACAACTCCAATTTCTGCATACAACGACAATGCAAGACCCATGACATCGAAACCAGGACCCAAATTTGCCGATGTTGCTGGCACCCGAACAATCATGGTTGTGCTTCCATTCGCTCACGTTCACGTTGTGACACACGAACGACGTCTTTCAATTTTGCAAAAGCTGCCCCCGAATCGATGATGCCCGCAGCGGTAGCAATGCCCTCTGCAACATCGATTGCAACGCCTGCGATATGCAATGCACAACCAGCATTCAGCAGCACGATGTCTCGCACTGCGCTGTGTTCTCCCGAAAATGTTCGTTCCAAAATTGCAAGGTTGTCTGACGCTTCTCCACCGCGAATGTCGTCCAATGTTGACGGAACAATTCCATAATCGGCGGGATTCACCTCAAACTGACGCACCTCACCGTTGCGCAACTCATAGACAATGTTTGGTCCGCTCACGGCCAACTCATCAAGACCGCCATGACCATGAACAACCCATGCACTGGTGACTCCGCGAGAGGACAACGCTTCGGCCATGCGGTCCATCATGTTGGGAAGCGCAACGCCGACCAACATGTGCGAGATGGGTGCCGGGTTTGCCATCGGTCCCAACAGGTTGAACGCAGTGGGAATTCCAATCTCTCGACGAGACGGGCCGGTGTATCGAAAGGCTGGATGAAAACGTGCTGCAAGACAGAAACCAAAACCCACTTCTTCCACACACGATTGAACACCTGCGGGATCTAACTCAATGGCCACGCCTGCAATCTCCAACAGGTCCGCAGAGCCGCACTTTGATGATGCAGCGCGATTGCCGTGTTTACACACTGGAACTCCCGCAGCAGACACCACGAGTGCGGACATTGTTGACACATTGACTGAGTTGCTCTTGTCGCCGCCAGTACCAACAATGTCAATTGTTCGTGACGCAACGTCTGGCGTGAGAGCTACTCGGTTTCCCGCTGCGCGAACAGCGCGCAACATTCCCTCTAGTTCGTCTGCCGTCTCACCTTTTGCACGCAACGCAACAATGAATGCCGTCATCTGAGAAGGCGTCGCCACGCCATTCAAGATTTCGGTAATTGCGGCTTCCGCTTGGTCGGACCCAAGGTCGCGGTGTTCGATGAGTTGTGCCAGCAACGTTGGCCAACCAACGAACTCTGCGGAATGAGACATGTATTAAGTATCTACGCCGAGCGGCGTCGTTGACGAATGATTCTCCGTCTTTCTCTCTCGGTCATGCCACCCCACACGCCATCGCGCTCACGCATCGCCAACGCGTGCTCGAGACATGACAGCCTCACTGGACAGATACCGCAAATTGCTTTTGCTTCTTCAGCGTTCTCTTCTGAATCAGGGAAAAACACCGCTGGGTCTAGCCCATTGCAGGCCCCGCGTTGTCTCCATGAGATTTCTATTGCTGACATCGGATTCCCCCCTCGATGCCGGGGTCGCCCCCATGCCTGCATCGTATGTGTCGGGTGTCACAGATGTCTAATCGAACTCTTGTGGGATGCCGTAGGCCCTGGCCACCACCTGGAGCGGGTGTAGCGCTTCTCTGCCGGACACCTCGGAGACGGCACTGTTCACAAAGTGGGAGTCACTCACAACAATCTCACATGCGGCGTGACCCAATGCTTCCGCCAGAGCCTCCCCCAACTGCAGAGAGCGATCGTGATTTTCGGCCGCGTATGCCCATACGCCATCTGATCCTCGGTGCTGTTCTACATAGTGCACGTCCGCGCCAGTGAGACTGAGAATGTCCACACGGACGTTCTCGCGAGGTCGCTCGACAGATTGAGCGGGCATGCAATACGCAATGGTTGACGCCGTACGACGAGCAAACGAGGTATCCACCTCGTTCCCCCGGTCCCGCATGACCACGAGGTAGTCGGAGGCACCGAAAGCGTGACTCGCCACAAGATCTGCGTCTTCTCCGCCGACATAGTGCTGATATTCGCGTTGCATGACGGACACGCAGTTCGATTGTGGAACAACCACGTCTGCCCCATCGCGAATGACTGATGCAAGAGCTGACACGACACGTGATGCATGTGCGGCAAACTTCCGCACGTCTCCTGCGTATAAATGAGGTGCCCCGCAACACAGCGATTCACCAACCACCGAGCACTCCACACCGTTTCGTTCGAGAACATTCACAACATCGTGACCAATCTCAGGGATCTGAAATTCAACAATGCATGTTGGAAAAACAGCAACGGATGTCTGCTTCGTCATCCCCAGAGTGGAACCGCGGCGCGAGTTCCACCACGCACTAAATCGCTGCGTTGCAAATAGAGGCACGGGACAGCGCGATGAAAGCCCAATAATCCACTGCAACAACAATCGAACAAGTGAGCCTGCAGTGCGGCGAAGTAGCCAATTAGACAGTGTCGGCAATGTTGTTGCCAACTTCCCCACGAGCACGGTGCGGCCAAACACAAACATGGCGACCCTGTGGCGCAGCGACACCTGCCCTGTTGCAAGACGCATTGCACGATGCCGGACAACCAGGCGCGGGACATCAATAGCAACCGTGCTGAGTTGCGGACTGTACGGGCACGCATCAACGCAGCGATTGCATTGGACGCACTCGGCAGAAATATTGTCCTGCTGTTCAGGAGTCAACAGACCAGCGTCGTGAACTCTGAGGTTGTCGAGATAACCAAACAACACATCGAACGACGAGCACAACGCCAGACATTGACGACATTGTGAACACTGATTGAACACCCGTGTCATCTCGTGGCGAACATCAACCTCATCGACGAAGAGAGAAAGAGATAGGTGATACGTCATGGTCATTGAGTTCTTAGAAATTGAAGCGAAACACGGAGCAGCCCAGCCGGGAAGACGGCAACTCGTTATTTCATATCCTGCCGTCAATCAGAACCTTCGACACCCCCCTTCTTCCAATCGGTAGCCCCTCACCTAGGCTCTCCCCTAATGGCACAGTCTTCTTTCTCCCGCTCCGCATCGCTTGCTCGCTTGACATCTGAAGAATTTGATGTTCTTGTCATCGGTGGTGGCATCACAGGCGCAGGCGTCGCACTCGACGCGGCATCACGCGGTTTTTCTGTCGCGCTCGTTGAGCGCGATGACTTTGCATCAGGCACCTCGTCCAAATCCTCAAAGTTGATTCATGGTGGCTTGCGCTACCTGCAACAGGGAGATGTACGACTGGTCTACGAGGCATTGCATGAACGCAAGCGCCTTCGTCGAAATGCACCGCATCTCGTGCAAGTCCTTCCATTCATGATTCCCATCCTCACGAAAGACGGTGTGGTCTCGCGCAAGATTTCTCGAGCACTTGGGTCTGCAATGTGGATGTACGACCTCACCGGAGGTTGGCGAATTGGAAGAATTCACCGTCGACTGTCAGCGAAGAAAGCGTTCGCGCATCTACCAACAATGGAACAACGCAAACTCGCGTCTGCCTACTTGTATTACGACGCAGAGGCAGACGATGCACGACTCTGCCTCACTGTTTTGAAAACTGCCGCAGATTACGGTGCGACCATTGCAAACCGATGTCGTGTTGATTCACTCGCGTCGCACTCACGCACCTCGCACGAAGCCACTCTGACCGACACCATCTCCGGCGAGACAATCATCGTTCGCGCAAAGTGCGTTATCAGTGCAACAGGCGTGTGGGCCGACGACATTCGCTCGCTTGATGAAAACGTTCACCCAGACACCATTCGCCCAGCAAAAGGCGTTCACCTCACGGTTCCATGGGAGAAAGTGCGAAACGACATCGCGGTTGTCATCCCAGTTCCTAAGGATCGACGCAGCTTGTTCGTGGTGCCCTGGATTTCAAACAACGATGGCACGTACCGCTTCACCTACATCGGCACCACAGATACCGATTACAAGGGTCCCGTGGATGATCCGCAATGCACAAAAGACGACATTGAGTATGTACTGGCCGCATTGAACGCCAGTGTCACCACCAACGTCACGATTGATGATGTCACTGCGGTGTGGTCTGGATTGCGCCCCTTGGTCAAGACCGACGACTCTTCAAAGAAAGCCGGCCGTACGGCAGACCTCAGCCGTCGTCACAAAGTGTTCACGTCAGACAATGGCGTCATCACCGTCACTGGCGGAAAACTCACCACCTATCGCGAGATGGCGGAAGATGCAGTCGATGAAGCGTGCGCACTGCTGGGCATGAAGAAATCATGCAAAACGAAGCGGCTCTCTCTTCGTGGAGCAACCGGCAAGCGCCAGCAGTCAACAAACATTGACAAGCATTTAGATGGCCGTTACGGCAGCGATGCAGTTCATCTGAAAGAACTCATCGCCTCCGATTCCTCACTCGGTGAAGAGCTGATACCAGGACTGCCCTATTTGAAATGTGAAGCCGTGTATGCCGCCACTCACGAGATGGCCACCTCACTAGACGACATCCTCACTCGTCGCACGCGCGCACGATTGCTAGATCGCCGTTCCACTCGCCATGTTGCAGCAGCAGTTGCTGCGCTAGTAGCGCCACATCTTGGCTGGAGCGACGCCATGAAGGAACAACAAATAGCTCACTTCATTGACGAATGCGCCAGAGAAGATGCAGCTGGGCTCGTCACCGAGTCAGAATTCATCGCCGCATCAACACAAGGAACGGAAAAATAATGAGCCTCAAGAAATTCTCAACAGCCGCAACGCCACCAATTGAATTTGGTTCCAGTGCTGCGAACGCTCAGGCTCGTCTCTCTACCGATGCACCAACTTTGACCGCAGAGAACGTGGCGGCAATTGCCGCAATATGCGACACCACCACCGATCACGCCATTCGTGCCGAACATGGCCGTGATTGGTGGCCACTGTCATTGGCATGGTCACTGAAAGATGAAGTTCCGCAACTCCCGCATGTGGTGTGTCGACCACAATCCACTGATGAAGTGTCGCGTCTGTTGTCCTACTGCAACTCTCACAACATCGCCGTCACGCCGTCTGGCGGTCGCAGTGGAGTCTGCGGCGCAGCCATTCCGCTTCGTGCTGGCGTGTCGCTCGACATGACATTGATGCAAGGACTCGAATCTGTTGACGAAGTGTCTGGCATTGTTGAGACACTTGCCGGCACATTTGGTCCAGACCTTGAAGATGCAGTGCGCACATATGGGCTCACCATTGGCCATTATCCGCAGTCGTTCGCGCTAGCCACAGTGGGTGGCTGGGTGGCATGTCGTGGTGCAGGGCAATACTCCACTCGTTACGGAAAAATTGAAGACATGGTGCACGCATTGGAAGCAGTGCTGGCAGATGGAACCATTATTCGAACAGGCGGAGCCCCAGCGGGCGCCGTTGGTCCAGATCTCAGTCAGTTGTTGTTGGGCAGCGAAGGAACTCTTGCAGTTATCACTCGTGTGTGGCTTCGCGCGCATCCACTACCCGAAGTAGAACGACGTGGCGCATATGTGTTCCCATCACTGAGCGATGGTTTTGAGGCATGCCGCCGACTCATTCGTGCTGGCGCAACACCCGCAGTACTGCGTTTGTATGACGGTGCAGAGAGCAAGCGCTCACACGGTGGCGACGGCACCACAGCAACACTTCTTGTCCTCGATGAAGGACATGAACAACTTGTGGATGCAACCATGGCAATTGTGCATGACACATGCATGTCCATGGGCGCAGAAGTCGGTGATGTTCAGTTGGTCGAACAGTGGACACACCATCGCAATGACACCAGCGGTCTGCAAGCCCTCACACGCAAGGGTTACGTAGTGGACACCATGGAAGTTGCGGCCAACTGGTCTCAATTAGACACCGTTGTTGAAAATGTCGAATCAGCAATGCTGGCGGTTCCCCATGCACGAAGCTCCACTTGCCATTTGTCGCACAGTTACATCGAAGGTGCGTGCATTTACTTCACGTTTGCGGCTACTCCTCCGCCAGAAGGATTTGAGTCAACGTACTTGGCAATGTGGGATGCGGGACAACGCGCAGCCATTGCGTCCGGGGCAAACCTTTCCCATCATCATGGAATTGGCTACAGCCGTGGCCAATATATGGAAGAAGCACTCGGAGCATCCATGAATGTCTTACGGAGTGTGAAGAAAGCTCTTGATCCCAACAACATTTTGAACCCAGGGAAATTGGGTCTGTGAAAACTCTCGTCATTGACGTTGGCACCAGTGGCCTTCGTTCCGCGCTAGTACATGACGACGGCACTGTTTCAGATCTTCACTACGAAGCATTCCCGCCGTCCACTCCTGCCGCAGGAATGGTGGAGTTTGACGCATCAGCAATGTACGACGCCGTCAAACGTGTGTGTATTGCATCTATTGGTTCACACACCATTGATGCGGTGGGTATCACCAACCAACGCGCATCAACAATTGTGTGGAATAGCTCCACTGGCGAACCCATTGCGCCCGGGATTGGATGGCAAGACCTGCGCACTGTGGGCGACTGCATCATGGCGCGACTTGAACACGGCATGGCATTTGCTCCGAATCAATCTGCAACGAAGTTGTCATGGATTCTGAAAAACGCGGCAACCGGAGTCGATGCCTCGACACTTCGTTTCGGCACAGTAGAAACATGGTTGGTGTGGAAGCTCACTCACGGAGAATCTCATGTCACCGACCACACCAATGCGGCGGTCACAGGATTAACCATTTCCACCGGCACTGAATGGAACGACAAAGCTCTCACGCTTTTGAATATTCCGCGTGAGTGCCTCCCACGCATCGTTCCCAGTGCTGGCATGTGCGGAATTGCCACAGATCTTCCGGGTGCGCCGCCCATCATGGCGTTAGCTGGTGATCAGCAAGCATCACTCGTTGGTCAGGGTTGTATTTCACCGGGTCTTGCAAAAATCACATTTGGAACTGGCGGCATGCTGGACATGTACACCGGACATGCAGCACCTTCACACGCACAGCGCAATTCACATGGAACATTTCCCATCGTTTCCTTCAGCGACAAGGACTCCATCCATTACGGAACAGAAGCCATCATGTTGTCGGCTGGAACCAACATTGAATGGTTGCGCGACGACATGGGCCTCATTTCCTCCGCAGAGGAATCACACACCATCGCATCATCGGTAGCAACAACAGATGGCGCCGTCTATGTTCCCGCACTCCTCGGACTTGGAACACCAGCGTGGGACTATGGCGCGCGCGGTGCATTCTTTGGCATCACACGTGGCACTACTCGAGCTCACTTAGTTCGCGCAGTCCTCGAAGGTGTTGCACATCGAGGTGTCGACCTCATTGAAGCCGCAGAAGCCGATTCTGGGATTGCCATCTCGGACATTCGTATTGACGGTGGGATGAGCAGGAACCCAACGTTTGTTCAGGCTCTTGCAGATGCCGCCCAACGCCCCGTTCGGGTATCCAAGATGACCGAAGCCACCACCCTCGGAGCTGGCTTCCTGGCTGGCACTGCGTCAGGTCAATGGTCACACCTGTCAGAGGCGTCTTCTACCCTTTCGTGGGCCGCCACCGTCCACCCATTAGGTAATCCAGGGGTTTCGCGACAACAATGGAGCGAGGCGGTGTCACGAAGCCGCTCTTGGATACCTGACCTCTCGGCGCTGGACTTCTAGTGTTGGGGGGCGAGTTTTCGCCACTACGACAAAGGATGACCCACGTGGTAAATCACCAAGTTGACCTCCCCGAAGGAACCACCTCGCGACGCAAGCTCATTGCATCGCTTCTTGCCGGTGGTGCCGTTGCTGCAACTGCTCCATTCTTGGCATCACAAGCGTCAGCTGAGGGCGAATCTGGTCCATCAACAACTGCTCCGCCTCATCGCGATGCCGCCGACAACGCTGCACTCAACTCAGCGCTCGTTCGCGAATCACGAATGGCCGCTACCTATGCACTTGCAGTTGGCATGACAACTGGCGACGACAAAGCTGCTCTTCTTCTCATTCACGATCACCACGTTGCATACGTACAAGCATTGAAGGGCTATTTGGCCACTGAAGCAGGCGATACATCAACTCAAGCTCTTGCAACTCCATCGGGTTCCATCGCAGCAATTGCTGGCCAGATGGCCACGCTGGAAGAAGAGACCGTCACAATCCACACCAACTCTCTCGAGTCGTTGCGTGGAATTAATGCTGCATCACTTGTTGCTTCCATCATCACGGTTGAAGCACGCCACGTTGCTGCGCTCAATGTCATTGCTGGAACTTCCCCGATTGCTGCGGCATAAGAAACTGTAAGGACTTCTCATGAACGACACGACTTCTTCACCCATCTCACGCCGAAACATGTTGCGTTCCAGTGGCGCAGTACTTGCAGGCGGAGCAGTGCTCGCTGCATGCGGTGGCGCCAGCCATTCAGGATCTATCGCACGTATTGGCGAAGCTCCAGAAAAGGCAGAACTTGAAAGCGTCCACGTCACCGACCTGGCATTACTTCGCACCGCAATGTCTGTTGAGAAAATGGTTGCCACAATGCTGAGCGATTCGCGCGTCACCTCGCTTGCTGAATCAAATGTGTCCCCATTCCTTTCGAAGTATGCGGCCGCTCACGAGACAAACATGGCAGCCATTGCTCCGCTCGTCACGGCACGCGGTGGTGCCGTTGTATCTGAACCAAACGAAAAATTGATGACCGCATACGGCAACACTGCACTCGAATTGGTGGAAGCAGGCAAGACACCGGGAGACGTCCTGAACTTGATTCTCGGACTTGAAACCCTGGTGGCCGCCACGTACCAATACTTTGTGGGCCTCACGAACGAAGCAACCTTGCGCGCCAGCATGATGCGCCTTGCAGCAACGTCTTCGCGTCGTGCAGCTGTTGCTGCACAGTTGATCCGTGGCGGAACAGCGGGCTTCTCACCAGCCGTCAATGAAAACGGGGAAGAACTCACCGCAACTCTTCCATCAGCATTTGGATCATTGAGCGCAGTCCAGGTTCTTCTCGGACCACTCAATGAGATTGGAACACGTTCACCGCTGGCAATGGATACGCCAAGCTTGAACAGCATGCTCTACTGACATTCGTCAGCACGTTGCAGGACAAATTGTTCTAGGCGAACCCAACACACCTCCGTACACTCATGAGAGACGGTGAGTTATCCGGATGACCGCGGCAATGAATATTGCTGAGGAAAGTCGGGGCTTCACAGGGCAGAAAGCTGACGAGAGTCAGGTTGGGGCGACCTAACGGAAAGTGCAACAGAGAACAGACCGCCGATGGATGCAACAGCATCACAGGTAAGGGTGAAACGGTGCGGTAAGAGCGCACCAGCGTGCAGAGCGATTTGTACGGCTTGGTAAACCCCTTTCGAAGCAAGGCCAAGCAGAAGGAGGGCTGCCCGCCCGCCCGCAAGGGAACCTTCGGGTAGGCCGCATAGAGGGATGGTCATCGCTCGCAACTGCGAGTACAGAACCCCGCTTACAGGATGACTCACCGTCACCCCCCACCCTCAGTGAAGATGTGCGGTTTCGTTTAACGATGTGAGTGATGGTCCGCGCGGACTGATGGTAATGCGACAAATGGATGCTCGATCAAGATGGCATCGCCACGTTGCGTGTGGCCCCACACCGAGCGCCCATGTGACCGCACTTTTGATCGGTGAAACGTGGCTGACCACCACGACGTCTTCATGCTGAGCCCGATGCGACAACTCTTCAAGTGCTGGTCGAACCCGCGCATCAAGTTCGACAAGCGATTCTCCACCTGGTGGTCGAAATTCAGGAGAAGTGCGCCATGTGGCCCATTGATCAACTGGAACCTCGGTGAGCGCAAGACCGTCCCAGTCTCCGTAGTCAAGTTCAATAAATCTGTCATCAATATCGATGTGGTCACTGATGTGTTGAGCCGTCTGTACTGCTCGAAGCAGTGGACTTGATACGACATGTGCCTGTGGAAAGTTACGACGAATGAATTCACCGCACCTTTGTGCTTGAACTTTGCCAATGTCATCAAGTGACAAGTCAATGCGACCCTGCAGTAGCGACTGCGCGTTTGCCGTGGTTTGGCCATGGCGCAACAAAATCAACATTGACCCACATCCGTTGATGTTGCACCGACAAGCCGCCCGGTGGAAATGAAGCGCAAGCGATTAGCACGAACAGACATTTCATTGATTTTCCACATCCACGCCAACATCGCCAAGCCCACTACTTCAAGGACAATGTTGAGGCTCATGCGATTAAGGCTTGGGATTGATTCATCAACAAAGTTATGCCCTGCAAAAGGCCACCAGAATGCTTCGGTGCTGTTGAACGCGCCATCGAAAACCAAATGCAGCAACATGCCAATGGGCAATGCAAGCCATCTGCGCCGACGAACGGAGCCCCGGCGTGCCCCCGCCATGACAACTCCAAGAACCAACACACTCGCCACCACTGAATGCATCACCCAGACACCACCACTCAAGATGTCGACGACATCTGGCAGCAACGCTCCCAATGCCAAAACGCGATAGTCGAATCGATCGTCTCGAAACACAAACCACACCGCAATGAACGATGTTCCGAGAAACCAGAAGAACATGACGTGAAGGCTATTGGCTAGCCCGGGCGCACTGATGATGGAAGCCCCTTGGCACAGTTGTACACCAGCGTGCGTTGCGGGTCTACGCCAAAGACTGGAGTTGCGGGATTTGTGTCAGTGGGCGCAATGGTGGTGCCAGGGTCAACCACTCTGACAACGGCGCCGCGATATGCGGTGGTGGTGGTTACTCCAGCCGGCAACGTGGTGGGTGTCGTTGCAGCGGTCGAGGACACCGGCACTGTGGACGACGTTGATGTAGGAATCACCGTACTGACAGGCCCAGTCGCTGTTTGCGGCAGACGACCCGATACAAGAGTTGCGATGCAATCAACACCGGGCAGATATAAACGTTGCTGATTACGAATCGGCGCAACAGGAACGTCCCAATCAACATTGGGAAGTCCTTCATGGGCAGCATCCATAAACGCTTTCCAAATTCCAACGGGATAGGTATTTCCCGTTACTTTCGCGACACCGTCGGCCACGAACTCTGGAATTCGCACCATGGGCGTATATGCCTTGGGGTCCCCCACCCACACGGCGGTGGTCAGTTGCTTGGTGAAGCCAACAAACCACGCATTCGTGTTCTCATCTTGGGTGCCAGTCTTTCCAGCTGAAGGGCGCTTATTTGCAAGCGGTGAACGCCGAGCGGTTCCAAGGGTCATTGTCTTTTTCAGAATGTCCACTTGTTTGTCGGCAATCTCTTTTGAGATCACTTGTATTGGCGCGGGTCGCTCTGGCGTCAGCACCTCCACACCCCCAGGAGCTGCCGAGTTCGGTATTTCGATCTTCTCAATGAAATACGGCTCTGCATGCAGGCCACCGTTTGCAATTGTTTGTGCGCCCGCAGCCATGTCCATAGGACTGAATTCATTGGCACCAGTAGAGAAACTTGCATACGGCTGAATCTTGTAGTTGTCACGCGTGAGGTACATAGACGAGGTCAGTCGATACGTGGTGTTCACCACTCTGTTCAATCCAACAATCTGCGCCAAGCGCGCATATGCACAGTTGATAGATAACCATGTTTGTTCATCAAGAGGCCGCACTGGCCTACTCACGCCCTGTGTGATCTTGAATGGTTCAGAAGGTTTGCCCGGATTAGGAAGTGTGCATGGCAAGGTTCCATCAATCAAGTCGCTCGCCTGCACACCAGCTTCTAACGCCGCAGTAAGAACAAACATCTTGATGGAAGACCCAGTTTGCCTTCTTCGTAATGCAAGATTCACTTCTGTTCGACCAGCAACAAAACCTGGACCACCGACAATCGCACGCACTGCACCAGTTGCGGTATCCAACGAAACTAACGACGACTGAATGCCCGTTTTGTTGGCGGGCATACTCTTCTTTGCTGCTACTTCAGCCTTCGCTTGAGCCGTTGAATCGAGTGTGGTGTGAATAGTGATGCCGCCGCGGTACAACTTGGTAAATCTCTCGGAGTACGTGGTGCCCAACAGATTCGATTTGTTCAATAAATAATCGCGTACCATTTCCGTGAAGTACGTGCGGTTGGTGTTTTGCAGCGGCACTTCACGCCTATTTTCTGGCACCTGGAAGCCATCGTCAGCCTGTTGTATGACTGCCGCTTCCTTCGTCATTAACCCTGTCTGCACAAGACGATCAAGCACTTCAACAAAGCGGCGCTTTGAGGCGGCGGGCCTATTAAAAGGGTCATATGACGATGGCGCTTGAACTAGACCGACAAGGAATGCAGCCTCCTCGAGTGTGAGTTCAGCAACCGTCTTGCCGAAGTACACCTCTGACGCGGCCTGAATTCCATACGCGTTATTTCCGAAGAAAACAGTGTTGAGATACCGCTCCACAATGAGTTTCTTCGGAGTTGTCTTTTCCAACATGGCGGCGTATCGCGCCTGCAAAATTTTGTAGCGACCATCGCGAGGCAAACCTGCAAGATACTCATTCTTAACAACCTGTTGCGTAATTGTGGATGCACCTTGTCGACCGGATGAATATTGAAAGTTCGACAATGTGGCGCGCACCAGTGCACGTAAGTTCACCCCTTTATGTTGGTAGAAGCCTGAATCTTCTACGGCGAGCAAAGCTCCAACCACATGGTCTGGAATGTTGTCGATAGAAATTGGCTGACTGTTCTCAAACTCAAACACACCAATCTGCTGACCACCCGCATCAATAATTCGCGTACGAGACGTGAGACCGCCATATGCAAAAAGAGTGACGGGCTCTTCCTCATGGGCGTGAAGAGCACTCCACACCTGGGGCGCTGCACCCACAATGACGGCAGACAACAACAAAGCCCCCGCCAATAGCGCCACACAGAGGCGCACAAACCACATTCCAGACGGCTTCACAACACCGACCACCGTACTTCCCCACCACAATCTCCTTTCGGCACCCTTATTGCTACGGTGTGTTCATGTCTCACTTTCCCCATCGTGGTTTTCGTTTCGGTGTTCAAGTCTCCAAGGCCCCAACAGCACATGATTGGGCAGAACTTGCTCGACGTGTTGAGGGCGCCGGATACGACGTGCTCACCATGCCCGATCACTTCACAGATCAACTTGCACCAATGCCCGCACTAATGGCAGCTGCAAGCGCCACCACCACTCTTCGAGTCGGTGCTCTTGTTTTTGACAACGACTACAAACACCCTGTTGTCATGGCGAAAGAACTAGCCACCATGGATGTGTTGAGCAATGGCCGCACAGAAATTGGACTTGGTGCTGGTTGGATGATCAGCGACTACGAAGAAGCTGGCATTCAATACGACTCACCGAAAGTTCGCATTGATCGATTCATTGAAGGTCTTGCCATCATCAAAGGTGTCATGAAAGACGGCCCCTTTTCGTTCTCTGGAGACCACTACACCATCACCAATTACGAAGGCCACCCAAAGCCAGTGCAGCGTCCAGTGCCACCCATCTTGATTGGTGGCGGCGGAAAGCGTGTCCTCTCGTTTGCCGCACGCGAAGCCGACATCATTGGAATCAATGGCACTCTCACCGCAGGAGTCGTTGGACCAGAAGCTTTGTCCACCATGACCGCAGAGTCCGTTGATGAAAAGGTGAATATTGTCGCCGATGTTGCAAAGAAAGCTGGTCGCCTCAACGACATTGAAATGAACATTCGCACGTTCTTCGTGAAAGTCACAGATGATCGCAATAAGACTGTGGATGGCATCTCACAAATGTTTGGCGTATCCCGCGAGATGATTGACTCGTCCCCATTCGCACTTATCGGTTCCGTGGAATCATGTATTGAGCAACTGCTGGAGCGTCGCGAAAAGTGGGGCTTTAGCTACACCATTGTTGGCGCAGAGAACATCGATGAATGCGCACCAATAGTTGCGGCATTGTCAGGAAAATAAATGGGAATCTTCAGAACGGTTCGATCCGTCGCACGTTTCTCTCCCCTCACAATCTCTCGCCGGACGCGTCAACTAGAACGTGCCGCAAACATTGGCGACCTGCGCGTATTGGCCAAACGCCGCCTGCCGCGCGGGATCTTTGACTACATCGACGGCGGAGCTGAAGACGAAGTCACCATGGCCCGCAACTCTGCTGCATTTCACAACTACTCCTTTAGCCCTCGCGTTCTACGAGATGTGTCAGCTGTAGATACATCTACAACGTTTCTCGGTCAACGTCTGCCCTATCCCATCATCTTTTCTCCCACTGGGTTCACACGCATCGCCCATTCAGATGGAGAACTAGCGGTCGCACGCGTTGCAGACCGACACGGTCTTCCCTATTGCCTCTCCACTTTGTCCACTCGCTCCATTGAAGAAGTGGCACAAGTCAGCAATGGTCACAAGTGGTTCCAGGTGTATGTGTGGCGCGATCGCGAATTGGTGAAAGACATGTTGGCACGCGCCCATCAACAGGGATACACCGCCATCATGTTGACCGTTGATACGGCGGTGCTTGGTCGCCGTGAACGTGATGTACGACGAGGCTTCACACTTCCTCCCACGCTTGGACTAGGAACAATTGTTGATGGCATCCGACATCCAAGTTGGACGTGGGATTTTGTGCGCCATGACCCGATCACATTTGCAAACGTCAGTGGGTATGGCGGCACATCCGCTGGCACTGCGGTGACATTGTCGGACTTCATCTCAGACCAATTCGATCCAGCATTGTCATGGAGCGATATTGAGTGGTTCCGCGCTCATTGGAGTGGCCACATCATTATCAAGGGAATTCAAAGCACAGAGGATGCAGCACTAGCGCAGCAATCCGGTGTCGATGCAATTGCGCTGTCGAATCATGGAGGGCGTCAACTAGATGGCGCACCAACCCCACTTGACTTATTGAGCCCTGTCGCCGACGCCACGAACGGTGAACTTCCGTTGATCTGTGATGGTGGCATTCGACGCGGTAGTGACATTGTGAAGGCGCTTGCACTTGGAGCGCACGCTTGCACCATGGGTCGCTCATATTTGTACGGCCTTGGCGCCGCCGGTGAAGTTGGCGTGGAGAGGGCGCTCACGATGCTCACTTCAGAAATGACGCGCACTATGCAATTACTTGGGGCTCAACGAGTATCCGACCTCACCACATCGACCGTGACACACAATTTTCCATCATGAAGTATCTCTACGTCTCCAACGAACGACGACCAGTCGAAGTACTCGTCTTTCGCATCGATCCAGAACATGTTGAAGAATTCATCCAAGTAGACCACGAGGTGTGGACGCTCGGTGAAGCGTTTATGCCAGGACTATCTACCATTCCCTTTCTCTCCAAAGAAGTGTGGCTGGACGACAGTAAACCTGGCGAGGTCACCTTGGTATTTGTATGGGACACACTGCAACAGTGGGATGTCGTAGGTGAAAGGGCCTTTCAAGAGGCTTTGCAAAATACATTCAATGAACGTTTCCCCTACCCCATTGAACTCGTGAGTGCTCCGCACGAGGACTCCAACTTTGGAATCCATCGGGTGAGCCGTTTCGAACGAGTAGACCCCGCCTCGCTACCCTCAACACCATGAGCGATCTTCGGTTTCCCGTGCCGCCACCAGATGAGTTGTGTGTATCGACTCAGCGCATCATCCCTGGTGTTGGCACAACCTCTCCAGTGGGACTTGGATGCTGGCGACTCACGGGCGCACATTCCAACAATGTTGCACTGCTCACACACGCGCGCGACCTAGGCATCACATTCATTGACAATGCGGACGTGTACGGCCTGGATTGGGGTGGCTCTCACTTTGGTGCATGCGAGGAAGCACTGGGGCAAGTACTTGCCGATGTGCCTGGACTTCGAAACGACATCATCCTTGCGACTAAGGCTGGAATTGTGCCAGGTGTGCCTTACAACTCGTCGGCGTCATATTTGATTGAGGCATGCGAAGCCTCGCTTCATCGCCTTGGTGTTGACCACATAGACCTTTTTCAAATTCATCGCCCCGATGTCTTCACTCACCCAGAAGAAGTGGCATCAGCTCTGTTGCAACTTCAACAACGAGGACTCATCCGCGCATGTGGAGTCTCAAATTACTCAGCATCTCAAACGTTGGCATTACAGAAATATCTAGGCGATGCACTAGTGACCATTCAGCCAGAATTTTCAGCTCTTCATCTACATCCACTACGTGATGGAACGCTTGATGTGTGTCAACAAGAAAAACTCACTCCGTTGGCTTGGAGCCCACTTGCTGGTGGCCGCATTTCATCTGGTGACGGTGTTTCGCCTGAGCTCTTGTCCACTCTTGACACATTGGCAACAGAACACGAAGTCAGTCGCGAAGCGATTGCAATTGCATTCGTGTTATCACACCCATCACGACCAATCGCATTGATTGGTAGCCAACAACCACATCGTCTCACTGATTGTGCCACCGCCTTAACGGTCTCTCTCAGTAGGGAAGATGTGTACAACATTGTTCAAGCAAGCGACGGCGTACCACTCCCATGACACCAATAGAGATTTCTTGGTTTGGTGCGCTCTGCGATGATGACTACCGGCAGTTAGGTGTGGTGGAGCCTGAACTGCAGAGCAGTTGGGAACATTGTTCATCGATTGTTCAGGTCGCACAAGAATCTGGATTTGACAATATTCTTCTACCGTCGGGATACGACCTGGGGATAGACACCGTTTCATTTGCCTCCTCCATCGCACCGTCAATCACTTCGATGAAACTCTTGGTAGCAGTGCGCTGTGGAGAAGTGTGGGTCCCTCAACTCGCCCGCCAGTTGGCAACTCTGAATCAAACGTTGCATGGTCGTCTGAACGTCAACATCATTTCT
>JBMTEX010000022.1:0-23236 GCA_049433485.1 Ilumatobacteraceae bacterium
CGACCACGCCCAAGAGCAAGTTCAACTTTCACGCGCCCGTCAATCAATTTGAATGCAAGTGGCACAAGTGAGAGTCGTTCTCGGGCAATGCGATCGTGTAAGCGATTGATTTCGTCGCGGTGCAGCAAAAGTTTCCGTGGACGATCTGGGTCGTGGGCGCCAACTCCAACGGCGAATGAATACGGCGAGATGTGCACGCCATCTAGCCATACTTCGCCGTCTAGTACTCGTGCGTAGGCATCCACCAGCTGCACCTGTCCAGCGCGAAGGCTTTTCACTTCACTTCCCACCAGCACAATGCCGGCTTCGAACACGTCGAGAATCTCGTAATCGTGTCGAGCCTTGCGATTGCTCGCCAGCACGGTGTTCGGTGACTTTGCCATAGGGGAAACCGAGCGTACCGCTAGCCTGCGTGGCGATGTCCGAGTCTGCACCATTGAGTCTTTCTGTCCCAGCCGATGCTGTGGCGGCAATGGGTCAACATGCCATCGCCTGTTACCCGGAAGAGATGTGTGGGTTATTGGTGGGGAAGCCTGGCACGAACGAGATTGTGCGTTTTGTGCCCTGCACCAACATTGCTCACAGTGCCCTTGTGTACACCATTGATCCGAAAGAGCATTTGCGAGCCGAGCTTGCCGCTGAAGCTGAAGGACTAGAGATTCTCGGGTGTGCGCATAGCCATACCCATACAGAGGCCTATCCCAGTAAGACCGATGTCGATCAGGCGCCAGACCCAAATTGGCACTACATCATCGTCAGTTTGAAAACTGGCGACCCACGCCCTCGTTCGTTCCTTATCAACGGCGGCTCCATTACTGAAGAAACCCTGTCCGTGGCATAACGACCCCTCGACGTCCGAGGGGGGTGACATTGGCTGTGGCAAGGGTTACAATTCCGACTGGATTTATCGGGAATACCGCCAGAGCCCAGTTGGTTGTTCTGATGTGGCTTTTCTGAAAAGTCGCGAAGGAGAAACATGTCAATCGCAGATGTGAAACGGAATGGAGGCTCAGTGTTCGTACTTCAGAATGCTCTTGAGCTTGTGGGCAATACGCCCATGGTCGACGTCTCGCACTTGTCTCCTAACCCCAAAGTTCGCATTGTGGCGAAATTGGAAAGCCAAAACCCATTTGGTTCGGTGAAAGATCGCATTGCGAAGGCAATGATTGAAGATGCAGAGCGCACCGGTCGCCTAGTTCCTGGTCAGCGAATCGTTGAGCCATCGTCTGGCAACACGGGCATCGCCTTGGCTGCCATTGCAAAGATGAAGGGGTATCCCATCACCATCTTGATGCCAACATCGGTCAGCATCGAACGGCGCCAAATGTTGGAAGTCTTCGGTGCAGAAATCATTCTCACGCCTGGCGAAGAAGGTTCAAACGGCGCCGTACGCCGTGCACAAGAATTGGCCGCACAGCATCCTGAATGGTGTTTCTTATATCAGTACGCCAACGATGCAAACCCACGTGCGCACTATGAAGGCACGGGCCCGGAGATTTATCGTGACTGCCCCGAAATTACCCACTTTGTTGCTGGTCTTGGTACTAGTGGAACCCTGATGGGAACGGGCAAGTATCTAAAAGAACAGAACCCAGACATCAAGATTGTCGCTATTGAACCACCACTTGGTGAACGAGTGGAAGGTCTGCGCAACCTCGACGACGGCTACATCCCCCCTGTGTTCGATAACTGGCATGGTCGCGACCTGCTCGACAGAAAGCGTGTTGTTCGTCCACGCGAGTCTCTTGAGTGGACACGTCGTTTGGTGCAAGAGTGCGGCATCTTTGCAGGAATTTCTTCCGGTGCATCACTTGCCGGCGCTGCAAAGGTTGCTGGCGAGATTGATGAAGGTGTTGTGGTGTTCATTGTGTGTGATGGCGGATGGAAGTATCTCTCCACTGGTGCATACACAGACGATCTCGATCAAGCCGAAGCAAACGCAGAGAAGATCATTTACTTCTAGTTCTTATCGTCCTGCAATCAGGACAACGAGACCCGCAACAACGATTCCTGCCGCAGTAATTCGGCGTTTAGCGTCAGATTCTCCGAGATAGCGCGTGCCAACTAAGGCAACAATCACCACGCTTGATTCGCGCAACGCAGTGACGTAACCCACTGGGGCACGTTGCATTGCCAGCAACACCATCCAGTAAGTGAGAACTGAGGCACTTCCCGCCAGGACAAACTTGTGCGCGCGTGTGCGCATTGCATGCATCATGTTGGACGATTGTCCTTGAATAATTCCTGCAACGGTGAGAAATGTCCCGACACCAAGGAAGAGAACTAGCGGATACAAGTTTCCGCCTGTCTCTCGCGAACCGTATCCATCAACCACTGAATACGCCCCGATAGTGACCGCGACCATCAGTCCAGCGCGAACATGTTGAATGTCGGCACGTCCGGCTAACACGTAAATGCCAACAATGGCGATGGCGATGCCGATTGCTGACAGCGTTGAAAAGGAATCGTTAACAAACAGCACGCCAGCAATTGCCGCCAGTAACGCGCCAGTTCCACGGGCGATGGGATACGTCACAGAAAAATCGCCAACGTTGTAGGCATGGGCAAGAGATGCAACGTATGCAACGTGAATAGCTGCACTTGCGATCACTGGCCACCACACCAGATGTGTTGGCCAACCGGTGAACAACAAAATGGTTCCACTCACGATTGCGCCAGCGAACGTCTGGCCCCACAACGCAATCCATCGATCGCCACTTTGCTTCACCCACAAATTCCACGCCGCGTGTAACACGGCGGCGGCAAGGGCGAGAAGTGTTGCAGAGAGCACGGTGAGTGACGCTACGCCTGTTCGGGGGTCGCGTTGCGTATTGTTGGCTCTGCACAGTTGCCGACCCTCGGCGCAGTGGAGGAAACACAATGACTCGCCCTGACGGACGCACACCAGACCAACTACGACCCATGTCTTTTCAACGAGACTTCACCGAGATGTCTGCGGGGTCTGTGCTGGTCACTTTTGGTCGGACACGAGTGCTGTGCACTGCATCAATTGATGAAGATGTTCCACGTTGGATGAAAGGCTCTGGCAAGGGCTGGGTCACCGCTGAATATTCCATGCTTCCTGGTTCATCTCCAGAGCGGGTAGATCGTGAGGCCGCGAAAGGTAAACAAAGTGGTCGTACGGTGGAGATTCAACGTTTGATTGGTCGCTCATTGCGCGCTGCGTGCGATATGCGTGCGTTAGGCGAACGACAAGTAGTGGTTGACTGCGATGTCTTGCAGGCAGATGGTGGTACCCGTACTGCAAGCATTTGTGGCGGCTATCTGGCTTTGCATGATGCGCTCACACGCTTGATGCAAAACGGATTAATTGATCAGCATCCCCTTCATTCGCTTTGTGCAGCAATTTCTGTTGGTGTGTGTGGCGGAACGCCAGTTCTCGACCTTCCATATATTGAGGATTCCACGGCTGAAGTTGACATGAACGTGGTGATGTTGCGCCCCATGAGTGGCGGCGAATCTCGATTTGTAGAAGTGCAAGGAACTGCGGAGGGGATGGCGTTCACGCGCGGTGAGTTAGATGAGCTGTTAGTTCTCGCAGACACTGGACTCAACAGAATTTTTGATCTGCAATCAGGCCTCCTGACAGAAGCTCCGCCACAACGACTTCCAGAGCGATAAGTCATGCGGTTGGTGTGTGCCAGCGCAAATCCGAAAAAGGTAGAAGAACTCTCACGAATGTTGCCGTCGTGGGTGCAGATGTTGCCACGGCCATCGGGTATTCCAGATGTAGAGGAAACGGCACCGACGCTTGAAGGTAATGCCACTATCAAAGCAGTAGAGATTGCTCACGCAGCAGGCGACTGGGCTCTTGCTGATGACACAGGGCTTTTGGTGGATGCATTAGATGGCGAACCAGGCGTGCGCAGTGCGCGTTTTGCTGGTGACGACGCAACAGATGCAGCAAATCGAGACCTGTTGCTTACGAGGCTGAGCGGAATCGCCAACAGACGCGCTCACTTTAAAACTGTGTTGGCAGTTGTTCATCCGTCCGGCGAAATGCATTTCGTTTCTGGCGAATGTGCGGGAACCATCGCACAAGAGGAGCGAGGAAGCAATGGTTTTGGATACGACAACCTGTTCATCCCTGATGACGGAGATGGTCGGACGTTCGCCGAGATGAGTTCTTCAGAGAAAGACGCGATGTCGCATCGTGGAAAAGCGTTGAAAAAACTTCCGGAACTGTTGTCCCGAATTGTGGGTTTACCACCCGCGTAAATCAATTGGCCACTCGGCCAGGATTTCTCCAAACTGATTCGCCACGTATGCCGTTTCATGCATTGCCATTGTTGGGTCTATGTGTGATGGCGTGACAAATGCTCTGTCGCCCACCACGGGAGCCGGAGTGCCTTCGTTGGCAGAGAACGTGATGTGTTCGTCGGAACAGAACCACACCGAGTGATTGGTGATGCTGGGATTGCCGTGGTCCATTCCAAGAGATTTCAAGCCCACATCAACAACCGACCAGCGTTCATTTGTAGAAATGACAGTTCCTACTACCCACATCGCTTGAACGAAAGGAAGTCCAAGTTGTGCGTATTGCGTGTCCATGAGTGCATAACTGCCGGCTTGCACTTCATTGACCGTGGTGCCCGCAAACATGTCGTATGTACCGGTGCCACCAGCTGACACGATGTCGCCTCCAACATCTTCATGTGCACTTGCGAGCACAGACATCGCTTGATGGACGCGCTGTTTCTTTTCGTCGCGATCTGCAATCATCATGAGATGTCCCTCGTAACCCATGACTCCACGCACTGTCATTCCGCGCACGCGAGCAGCATCGGCTAAACGTCCAGCATTCTTTGGGTCGCAACCACATCGTGGAAGTCCGACATTCACGTCGATCATGACGTTCTGGATGCCTGCTCTTTCGGCTGCCTTCAATGTTTCTTCTGAATCAATTGCCACGGTAATGAGTGCGTGGTCTTGGGCCAGAGATAGTGCTTCAAGGCGTCTCGGATCAATTGTTTCGTTGGCAAGTAGGAAATCGTTTCCTACTCCTGCATCGATCATTCCCAGAATTTCTCGTGGGGTGGCGCACGTAAATGAAGTGTGTCCAACTGCCTCTAGCTCTGCGGCCAACCCGGTGCACTTGTGCGCTTTGATGTGAGGTCGAAGTCGGCGACCAGGGTGAATATCGGCCATGGCGGCAATGTTCTTGCGCAAGGCGGTGATGTCGATCACGACCGCAGGTGTGGGTAAGTCGTAAATATGCACTGTGCCGGTGAAGGGACTCGAACCCCCAACACGCAGGACCTAAACCTGCTGCCTCTGCCAATTGGGCTACACCGGCGACCCAGTGAGGGTACCTGCGTAGACGTGCCGTTGACGCCATTGGTGGCAAACTAGAGAGGTGACTGCAACTTCAGCCCTTGAATCAAGACTTGACGCCACGGCACTTCAGGAACAACTCGGTCTAGCCGACCATGTGATTGATTCAGCGTCCCTCGAGAACAGCATTCGTCGGTTCGCTGAACAAAAGATTGTGTTGCCCACATTCATGGAATTGGCTGAACCACATCGAATCCCCACATCTGTGACACAGGGGGTGGACAAAAACGCCGCAGACCCGCGCAACTTGTTCCGAGTGCATTGGTACAACGATCTGAATGGTGATCGAGTGGAAGTACCGGACCATGTGGTGTTGCCATCGTCTATTACTGGAATTGAATCGCCCATCATCGTGGTGTTCGGCGACCGATTCCCCATGATCACCGCCCACAAGGTGTTGGCGGCCTATTCATGTTTTGCGCCACGAGTCATCACTGGTCAGTTCGATCCCACACGTCATCGTGCGGTCTGGCCATCCACTGGTAACTACGCACGTGGCGGTATCGCCATTAGTCGTCTCATGAGTTCGCGGGGTGTCGCGGTTCTTCCTGCTGGCATGTCGCAAGAACGATTTGATTGGCTGGACAAGTGGGTTGCAGATCCTGCAGACATTGTCCGCACACCTGGAACTGAAAGCAACGTCAAAGAGATTTACGATGCGTGCAACGAGATGGCAAAAGATCCCGGCAACTTCATCTTGAACCAATTCTGTGAATTTGGAAATCCAGTCGGCCATTACGAAGTCACAGGTCGCGCATTGGCCCACGCATTTGAACACGTGAAAGCGAACGGTTATTCAGACATTCGCCTTGCCGCTTTCACATCAGCTACCGGTTCTGCAGGCACCATCTCGGCTGGTGATCGTTTGAAAGACATTTACGGAACAAAGATTGTTGCCGTTGAAGCTTTGGAATGTCCCACCATGTTGGAAAACGGATTCGGTGAGCACAACATTCAAGGAATTGGCGACAAGCACATTCCGCTCATTCACAACGTCATGAACACCGACGTTGTAGTGGGTGTGTCCGACCGCGCCACCGATGAGTTGGATGTCCTGTTCAACACTCCAGCTGGTCAGAAGTATTTGGCTGCACGACATGGTGCATCGCCGCAATTGATTGATGCTCTCACTCACTTTGGTTTCTCGTCCATTTGCAATGTGTTGGCTGCCATTAAGACAGCCAAACTTCTTGGTTTCACCGCGAAGGATGCAATTGTCACGGTTGCTACAGACGGCAGCGCTCTGTACCCAAGTGAGCGCGTGAAAACCTTGGCATCGCGCTTCAATAACAACTTCACTGAGATTGATGCGGCAGAAGTATTCAGTGAGCATCTCGGTTCAGTCAGCACCGACGCAATGATTGATTGCACGGAGCGGGATCGCAACAGAATTTTCAACCTTGGGTACTACACATGGGTCGAACAGCAGGGCACACCACTTGAAGTGTTCGAAGCACGGCGTTCGCAGTCGTTCTGGAAATCGGTGCGTGCGTATGCGCCTGTGTGGGATGAACTCATCACTGAGTTCAATGCACGAGTTGCGCACGTTTCATAGTTGATGCCATGACGGGAGTTGTCACAGGACTTGAATGTTCTGTTTGCGGAGCTGTCGTACCAATTGGTCAGCCGTTTAGTTGGCGTTGCCCTCATTCGACTTCTACGCAGCGTCAGCATGTTTTAAAATTCTCCAGTTCGTTGGTGCCGTTTCGCCCGGCTGACGACAACAATCCATTCCTCGCATACCGCAAATGGCTTGCGGTTGATTCTTTCGGTGAGGCAATTGGGCTGGCGGATGCCGAGCGCGTTCACATCATCGAAGAACTGAACGCGCAGATTGCATCTATCGGTGGTGTCGGTTTTCATCGCACGCCATTGCTACGCGCCAACGATCTATCTGACCATCTCGGATTTACGTCAGACGGTGGCATCTGGATCAAAGATGAAACAGGTCATGTGGCGGGTTCGCACAAGGCTCGACATCTCATGACAGAGATGATTCATCTCTTGATGGCAGAACATGCTGGACTGGTTTCATGGGGACGCCCAAGTGATCGGCCCGCACTGGCTATTGCATCATGTGGAAACGCGGCTATTGCGGCTTCCACCATTGCGGCTGCAGTGGGCTGGCCAATTTCGGTACATGTTCCAGAGGCTGCGTCGCCAGAAGTTGTCGCCACGCTGACATCTCTCCATGCCGACGTTCGCGTGTGTCCACGTCAAGATTCAGATCCGCCCGGCGACCCTTGTGTTTTTCGCTTTCGAGAACTGGTAGCAGAGGGGGCTATTCCATTTGGAGTGCAAGGAACGGAGAACGCTTGGTGTTTAGACGGTGGACGCACCATCGGATGGGAGATTCTGGAGCAAATGGAGAATCGTCTCGACCGAGTCTTTATCCAAGTGGGTGGCGGTGCATTCGCGTCGTGTGTTGCAAGTAGTTTCAAAAATGTTGGAGCACATCCAAAACTTCACACCGTTCAAACAGAAGGATGTGCACCGCTGGCGAGAGCATGGCAGCGCGCCATGGAGACTGGTGGAACCCACAACGTGGCACAACGGTGGAGCGAATTGATGTGGCCGTGGGAAACGGAACCACATTCGCTTGCTGATGGCATTTTGGACGATGAAACCTACGACTGGATTGGTGCAATCGAGGGCATGGCCGACACCGGAGGCTCGCCAATAGTTGCCTCAGAGATGTCAGTTGTAGCTGCATTTAATATGGCGCATCGACTCACATCTATCAATGTGAGCCCCACTGGCAGTGCAGGATTAGCTGGCGTGTTAGAACATCGCGAACACATTGACGACAACGAGAAAATTGTTGTGGTGTTTAGCGGTGTGCGGCGTTAGTCCGCCGATACTTCAACAAGTTCACCATTGTCTACGTTGTAGACGAATCCGCGAATATGTGATTTGTACAAAATAAATGGACTGTGATGTAGTCGCGCCATTGATTGACGAACGTCTTGGTACGGGTCTTGAAAAGCTTCGATAGCCCACCATGGTTTGATGCCACAATCTTCTTCAATTTCGTGCTTAAAACCATCTTCAGTGATGGATTGCAACCCGCAGTTGGTGTGGTGCACCAAGATGATCTCTTGCGTCTTCAACAGTCGTTGTGACACCACGAGGGAACGCACCACGTCGTCGGTGACAACGCCACCTGCATTTCGAATGATGTGGGCGTCGCCATGGGCCAATCCGAGCATTTGGAAAATGTCCATACGGCTGTCCATGCAGGTGACGATTGCAAGGTGTCGCTGCGGGGTGAGCGCCAGACCGACATCTGCAAATCCGCGGACAAACTCGGCGTTGTTTGCGAGAAGTTCATCGGCATTGGGGGAGAAGTCGGGCGAAGTGGGCACCCGTACATTCTGCCTGAGCAGGTAGCCTTCAGAAGGTATGAGCACCTCTGGTCTTCCTGTTTCCCCTGTTGCACTTGATTCTGCGGGAGATCCTCGCGCAGACATCTTCACTCGCTTGTTGAAGAACCGAGTCATCATGTTGGGAACTGACGTCAACGACGACATCGCCAACAGCTTGTGCGCACAGTTGTTGTACCTCGAGGGTGAAGATCCAAATGCAGACATCTGGTTGTACATCAACAGCCCAGGTGGTTCCGTCACTGCTGGTATGGCTATCTACGACACCATGCAATTCGTTAGTTGTGATGTTGCAACAGTGTGCATGGGGCTTGCCGCATCAATGGGGCAATTCTTGTTAACTGCTGGAGCCGCAGGAAAGCGTTACACGCTTCCAAACGCACGAATCATGATGCACCAACCTTTAGCAGGGCTTCGTGGTCAGGCTGCCGATATTGCAATTCAAGCCGAGCAACTTCGTTTCACAAAGCGTCGTATGGCAGAACTCATCTCGCATCACTCAGGCCGCGCATTGGAAGACATCCAGGCCGACAGTGAACGCGACCGTTGGTTCACTGCTGAAGAAGCGAAGGACTACGGCCTCGTCGACAAGGTCATTGTTCGCCGCGGCGAAATTCGTTAATTGCTCTTACGGCGCAACAGTTGTTGCGATCGTGGTTGATACAAGAGTTGTGGACGGCGCCATTGTCGTTGTGGTGGGTTGACGAGGTGGCTCAATATTGAGACCCGTACTGATGTCAACCGCGCACGTACTCATCACCCAGTCACGGACGCTTAGTGCGGATTGATTGGCCGCATACGTTGCATCAGCAAGTTCTTGCACTTTGTCTGGGTTGCTGGCATCAAGTTTTTCTGCCAGACGTAAGACATCGGTGAGTACGACAAAATCTTTCTCTATCGACAGAGGAGCCTTCTTCAAGAGTCGCTCGTAGCGATCCACCATGTTGCGCACTTCATCTGGAGTTTGAGGTGGTGTGGCAATCGCGGGTATCTCCCTGCCCATTTGCGCACAAAATGCACTGCCAGTGCGCTCTGAACCTCCGCACGCTGCGATGACCAGTGCAAGCGAGAGAACGGATGCCATGCGGGTCATTCTCTTCGTACACATTCCTTCGATTATCTCAGACGGAGCATCAGGAGGGACTGCACATGTATGCAGCGATTGCATCTGCAACATTGGCTGGAACGGTGGGGTCGCACATCATGGTGGAGGCCCACGTTGGTCCTGGTATTCCTGGCTTCACGGTTGTGGGTCTGCCAGACGAGGGATGTCGGGAATCTCGGGATCGAGTGCGTGCCGCCATGTTGTCGAGCGGGCTCGAGTGGCCACAACGCCGAATCACCATCAATGTTTCTGGAAAAGGAGAGCGTCGTGGTGGTGCTGGCCTAGACCTTGCAATTGCTGTGGGAATTCTTATTGCCACAGGTGTTGTCACGCCAGAGTCGGTGCACGACATCGCATTTTTGGCTGAACTTGGTTTGGACGGATCTTTGCGTCCCACTGCGGGCATTGCGCCATTGGTGGCGGCATTGGAACATCTTGATGTTGTTGTTGCTGAGTCATCTGCACATGAAGCGTCCATTGCGCAACCGAAATCTGTTCGCGCAATCTCCTCGTTGGCTCAGTTGGTGCGCGTTCTTCGTGGTGACGAACCGTGGCCCGTGGGTAACTGCGCGCCACCTACTCATGAGATGTTTCAAGACATTCCCAACATGTCTGATGTGCGAGGGCAACCAATGGCACGACTCGCTCTTGAGGTTGCGGCGGCGGGAATGCATCACATGTTGATGATTGGTCCGCCCGGGGCAGGTAAATCAATGCTGGCCCGTCGTTTGCCTGGTTTGTTACCACGCTTGTCGCATGAACAGGCATTTGACGTTGCCATGATCCGAAGCGCTGCTGGTCAACCAGTGGAGTCGCGGTTAACAAGGCTGCCTCCGTATCGCGCACCGCATCACAGCATCTCCATGATGGGCATGGTGGGCGGTGGAACGTCAATTGTGAGACCAGGTGAAATTTCGCTTGCGTCACATGGTGTGTTATTTCTCGACGAAATGGGGGAGTTCGCGCCAAGCGTGTTAGATGCGTTGCGGCAACCACTAGAAGATCGCACTGTCAGAATCTCTCGCGCTCATGCATCAGTAGAGATGCCTGCCGATTTTCTGTTAGTTGCTGCCACTAATCCGTGTCCATGTGGCGTGTCCGTACGAGCCAACTGTGAATGCTCAGCAGTGGCTCGTCAACGCTACTTGCGACGGTTTAGTGGCCCATTGCTTGATCGTTTTGATATTCGCGTTCATCTCGCGCGCCCAAGTACGGCCGAACTCACGGGTGAGATGGTGGGGGAATCCACCGAACACATCGCAGAGCGCGTCGCTCGTGTTCATGAATTGTCTCTTCAACGGCAGGGCTGTGTAAATGCACGAATGACAGGTGACATGTTGAATGATGTTGCGCCATTGTCTGAGTCCGCGCTCCAGTTGCTTCGTAACAAACTTGACGACGGAGTTCTAACTGGTAGGGGATATCACCGTGTTCGGCGAGTGGCGCGCACCTTGGCGGATATCAATCATGAAAGCGGCATCATTGAAGAGAAGTGGGTGCATCTTGCGCTTCAATTTCGTGCTCGTCTGGAATCAGGAATTGTTCCGCACTAATGAACTCATTTCCCGAATGGGCTTATGCTGGCGCACTAGCTGCCTTACCGCTACAAACCCATCACCGTCTACGTCGCGTCCTCAGTGGTGTGAGTGCAAGCGAAGCATGGCACAACGTCATGACTGGTTCGCCAATGGTCGTGGGAATTCCTCATCATGTTCTGGAGGTATGGCGATCCGTTGATTCACAGTTCGTTGAGAAGATTCATCACAGTTGTCTCGCATCACACGTTTCCGTCGTCACTCGTGAAGATGTGGGGTACCCGCGTCAACTGTTGTTAGACCCTGTGGCACCTGCCGTGCTCTTCATGAAAGGAATCAGCCAGTTTCCTGCAGTACGGCATGTAGCCATTGTTGGAACACGACATTCCACGCAGTTTGGAAAACATTTTGCTCACACGCTCGGTCGAGAATTGGCGAAGCACAACGTGTGTGTTGTGTCTGGGTTGGCACGCGGCATTGATGTGGAAGCCCACAGTGGAGCATTAAGTGCAACGACAGGAGCTGCACCAGTCGCAGTTGTTGCTGGTGGCCCTGACGTTGTGTATCCGCGGGAACACAAACACATGTGGACAGAGATGTGTCTTCACGGAACAATCCTTAGTGAGTATCCACCCGGTGCGGCGCCAGAGCCATACAAGTTTCCACTACGAAATCGAATCCTCGCTGCCCTGAGCGAAATTGTTGTGGTGGTGGAGTCGCGTGCTGCTGGTGGTTCTATGTTGACGGTGAACGAAGCAATCTCGCGTGGAATCACGGTGATGGCAGTTCCAGGGTCGCCACACGTGAAGCCAAGCGAGGGAACGAACAATTTGCTGCGAGATGGCTGCTCTCCTGTCACCAATGTCGAGGATGTTCTGATTGCTTTGGGGCTAGAGACGCAACGAATGGGTGGAACAAACGACGTTCGCCCTCTCCTTGATTCTTTTCATCTCGGAGTCGTTGACGCAATGAAAGGTCAACCACGAACCGCCGATGAAGTTGCACTTCTTGCGGGTCTGTCGCTGGTTGATTGTGCAGTGGCATTGGGTCGTCTAGAGCAACAGGGATGGGTGGCACACAGTGATGGATGGTGGGAGGCACTTGTCCGGTAGCTCGTGAGAGATACCGTAGAGACATGAGCGGTGGAGTGAAGTCTCGTGTGAAGCAAGCCGACCGCTCTGTCTTTGAAGTAGACAAATTCATTCGTTCCATAAGCTGTGGTGATGTGCTCCGTGAGACACGCCGCCGAGATTTATCGCTTGCATGCGACGATGTGATCGCATTGGGAGTCTCTGGGCCGCGAGACACCACTCGTGACTTCGTGGAGTTGTATGTGGCAAGTTTGGAACAGCGCGCGTACTCCGTGGAGACGGTGGAGCAAAGGCTCGCTACCTTGTCGTCGTACTTTTCGTGGTTTATTCGAACCCACAAACCAGGACGTGGCGAGAACGGTCTTGTTCATCCAGTGAAAGGTGTCGTTCCTTCTCACACCGCATCGTGTGCGATGTGTGGGGCGAATTCAAACACCACATTGAAAGGTGACTGTTCCATTCGCAACGGTCGCTTGCCGTTGTGGATGCCTGCAGCATTTGAAGCGTCACTCACTGCATCGGCTGCAAATACTCGTGCCGCATACAGACGTGATGTTGAACTTTTTGCCGAATGGCTTCTTGATGCCGACCAGGACATGAGCCCACAAGACGTAACGAAAGAAATTGTTCGTGGGTACTTGGCGTATTTGCATGAGTGTGGGGCAACGTCTCGCACGGTTGCGCGTCGCATTGCAGCACTACGTCGCTACTTCCTCTGGGCGATACGAAAAGGCATTGCACACAATGACCCAACGGAGGCGATGCACACCCCAAAGACAAAAGGTCGTCTACCCAGACCACTTGATGAACAGACGGTGGTGTCTCTCATCACTTGTGAGGATCCAGATGCACCAGAGTGGCGTCGTGTTCGAGATAGAGCGATTCTTGAAATTCTCTATGGGAGTGGTTTGCGAGTTTCGGAAGTATGTGCGTTGCAGTTGGGAAGCATCGCGTCCAATGGCATCACCATGCGGGTGATTGGTAAAGGTTCGAAGGAACGGATTGTTCCGCTCAGTGATCCGGCGCGCGATGCGCTGAAGCACTGGATATCTGTCAGGCACGAGGTCGCAGATGAAATGTCAGGAAGCGCGTTGTTTCTGAGTGCCCGTGGAAAAGCGGTGGGTCGTAGAGATGTCGCACGTCTTCTCGATGAGGCATGTGCTCGCGCAGGTATTTCGGGTGGTACTCATCCGCACGCGTTGCGCCATTCGTTTGCCACGCACCTCATGGATAACGGGGCAGACACGCGTTCTATTCAAGAACTACTCGGACACAGCGATGCAGCAACAACGCAGCGCTATACACATGTCAGCAAAGAACGTCTACGGCTGGCGTACACAGAGACGCACCCTCGAGCATGAACGCGCGTCCAATTCGGTACACCATTGACAGCGCATGGGAAGCGTGGCATGCATCTCAAGAAGTGACGGCACGCGAATGGTTAGTAGTGCACTACGCATCATTGGTGAAGTTCGTCGCAGGTCGTTTGGCTGCTGGCCTACCAAAGAGTGTTGACACTGGTGATCTTGTGAGCGCTGGTGTTTTTGGTTTGATGAATGCCATCGACAAGTTCGATCCCTCACAAGGTTTCAAATTTGAGACGTATGCCGTGCCTCGTATTCGTGGAGCAATCTTGGACGGATTACGCGCGCTCGATTGGGTGCCACGTTCCGTCAGGTCTCGGTCTCGCTCTGTGCAGGATGCAATCGCGCAACTTGAACATGAACTCGGCAGAACACCAACGGATGAAGAAATTGCAGCAGAGCTAAAAATCTCCGCTGAAGAGTTAGAGAAATGGCTCGCCGATATTGCTGCTGGTTCGGTTGGTCCGTTGGATCATGTGGCCATGGACAATGCGCCAGCTGAAGCAGACGCTCACTTGCAACCAGGTCGAGCAATGGAAGAGGGGGAGCTCCGTGATGCAATGCGCTCGGAGATCTCTCGATTACCCGAACGAGAACAGGCGATCTTGATCTTGTATTACGAAGATGGATTGACATTGGCTGAAATTGGCGACGCACTCGGTGTGACTGAAAGTCGCGTCTCGCAAATACACACAAAGGCAGTGCTGCAACTTCGTTCTCGATTGGCTGCTGCTGGAATGGGCTAGCCACGCCTGCGCCTCAGCGGCGCACATTCGTGGATGATGTTGAGACCGATAGCCGTTGCCATTGCAGTCATGGTGCCCGTACCTGGCGCACTCATCAGGCACTTTCAGGCTCCAGCATGCGAGAGATGTGCAGGGCATCGGGGTGTCACACTGCGCACCGCGATGGGTGACAGCGTGGTTGCAGTCGCCAATGGGGAAGTGGACTTTGTCGGCGAGGTGGGCGGCACCTTGTATGTGGTGCAACGGGTAGCCCCCACTATTCGGGTGACCTACGGGCATCTGGCCACCGTGTTAATTAGGCAGGGGGTTCGGCTGTCGGCCGGCGAGCCTCTTGGCGCGGCTGGCGAGACCACATATCTCAGTGTTCGAGTCGGTGAGACGCACGTGGAGCCCCTGCGGGCCCTGGGGTTGGGTCGACCACGACTTGTCGCCAGCCCCGTTGCGGTGACTCAGATTGTGGGGTCGTCGGGGTCTCCCCGATAGAGTTTCCGAGGCTTCATTGTGTATCTGCGCAGTGTGGCTACAAGAAATCATGCACATCGGCCAACTGCGGTCGCTTCGGCGTCGGACCGATGTGTGGACAACCGCAGAAGGAGAAAATCATGGCTGTCGTCTCAATGCGACAAATGCTCGAGGCTGGCGTTCACTTCGGACACCAGACACGTCGTTGGAATCCAAAGATGAAGCAATTCATCTTTGGCGAGCGCAACGGAATCCACATCCTCAACCTCGACCAAACTGTCGAGCGCGTTGAAGTTGCATACGCATTCGTGCGTGACCTTGTCGCAAACGGCGGCACCATCTTGTTCGTCGGCACCAAGAAGCAGGCACAAGACCCCATTCGCAATTACGCAGAGAAGTGTGGCATGCATTACGTCAACGAGCGTTGGCTCGGTGGCATGCTCACCAACTTTGAGACCATCTCAAAGCGCGTCGGTAAAATGCAGGAATACGAGCGCATGAAGGCTTCTGGCGAATTCGACGCCATGCCAAAGAAGGAAGCACTGCTTCTCACACGCGAACTTGAAAAACTGCAGAAGAACTTGTCCGGTATGGCTCACTTGAGCCGTCGTCCAGACGCCATCTTCGTGTTGGACACAATGAAAGAGCACATTGCTGTCACCGAAGCAAACAAGCTCAAGATTCCTGTGGTTGCAGTCGTCGACTCAAACGTGGATCCAGACGTCATCCAGTACCCAATTCCAGGTAACGACGACGCCATCCGCGCAAACGATCTGTTGACACGCGTTATCGCTGAGGCAGTTATTGAAGGACGTTTCATTCATCAGAAGCGCAACCCAGCAGGCGCGGCAGCTGCTGCGCCTGCAGTTCGCACACCTGAAGAAGAAGCAGCGTTTGCAGAGCAGCAAGCAGCAGCTCGTGCGCAAGCAGCAGCAGCACAGGCCGAGCGCGAAGCTCGTCTCGCTGCACAGAAGTCCACCGAAGCCCCCGCAGCGGAGTAACTCTCATGTCATACACAGCAAAAGACGTAGCAAGTCTGCGCCAGTCAACTGGTGCAGGAATGATGGACTGCAAGAAAGCTCTCGAAGAGAGTGGCGGCGACATCGAAGCAGCCAAGCAGTGGTTGCGCGAAAAGGGTCTCGCTGCAAGTGCAAAGCGTGACGATCGCGACAACGCTCAAGGTGTTGTGTCCATCATTGTTGACGGTGCGCGCGCTTCCATTGTGAAGTTGAAGTGCGAAACAGACTTCGTTGCATCATCTGACAGCTTTAAAGCAGAGGGCGAAGCTCTTGCTGCAGCAGTGCTGGAAAAGGGTGAAGCTGGAGTTGCTGATCGCACCTCACAAATCGACGACCTCAAGATTCTCCTGAAGGAAAAAATTGAAGTCGGCGAAACAGTTCGTTTTGAAGCTGCTGCTGGAAACATCATCGAGTCCTACGCACACATTCAGGGCGGTCGCGGCGTGAACGGCGTCATCGTTGAAATGAGTGGCGCAACAGCAGAGTTGGCCCACGACATTGCAGTGCACATTGCGTTTGCACGTCCGAAGTACCTCACCCCAGACGAAGTGCCAGCAGATGTTGTTGCGAAAGAGCGTGAGACTCTTGAAACAATCACCCGCAACGAGGGCAAGCCAGAGCAAGCCATCGCAAAAATTGTTGATGGTCGTATCGGTGGATTCTTCAAAGACGTGTGCCTTCTCGAGCAGCCGTATGCAAAAGATGACAAAGTCACCATCAAACAACTCATTGGCGATGCAAAAATCATTCGTTTCGCACAGGTAGAAATCGGCTGATATGACTTCTCGACCACAGTGGTCCCGCGTTGTGCTGAAACTTTCGGGTGAGGCACTTGCAGAGCCAAGTGGTTTTGGTCTTGACAACAACATCCTCACGCAAGTTGCCACTGAGGTTCGAGAGGCTCGTGAAGAACTCGGAACCGACATCGCAATTGTGGTGGGTGGCGGAAACTTCTGGCGAGGCCTCAAGGGTGCTGGCCAAGGTATGGATCAAGCACAAGCTGACTTCATGGGAATGTTGGCAACAGTCATGAACGGTCTTGCGTTGCAAGATGCCTTAGAGCGTGTGGGTCAACAGTCCCGCGTTATGTCGGCTATCGAGATGCCAAAGGTTGCTGAGCCCTACATTCGTCGCCGTGCAGAGCGACACATGGAAAAGGGTCGTGTTGTAATTTTGGCTGGCGGTACGGGGAACCCGTTCTTCACCACAGATACTGCGGCAGCATTGCGCGCAGCCGAAATTGAAGCACAGGCAATCTTGAAGGGCACCCACTCCGGCGTAGATGGGGTGTATACGGCAGATCCGAAGCTGGACAAAACCGCTACGCGATACGACCGCATCAGCCATATGGATGTCATCACCAAAGGTCTAAAAGTCATGGATGCCACGGCTATTACCTTCTGTATGGACAAGCAATTGCCCATCGTGGTGTTCGACCTTTTGGCGCAAGGCAACGTGAAGTCCATTCTCAGAGGTGAGCCAGTAGGTACGCTGGTCGGGTGATTGAAGAGACCCTGCTTGAGGCCGTCGACAAGATGGAGCGGGCGGTTGCCCACGTGCAAGCACAGTTCTCATCTGTCCGAACTGGTCGGGCAAATCCGGCTCTCGTTGAAAAACTTCTCGTGGAGTACTACGGCTCAACGGTGCCCCTTCAGCAATTGGCTGGGTTCCAGGTGCCCGAAGCCCGCACCCTGGTGGTGAAGCCGCACGACCGCGGTTCTATGAATGCCATTGAAAAGGCCATTCGCGAGAGCGATCTTGGTCTACAGCCATCAAACGATGGTGTGGTCATTCGTTTGTCGTTCCCGGTTCTCACCGAAGAACGCCGCAAGGAATACGTCAAAGTTGTCAAGAACATGGCAGAAGACGGTCGAATCGCAGTGCGCAACATTCGCCGTGACGCGCGAAAGCAGCTTGAAACAGCGGAGAAGAACTCAGAGTTTTCAAAAGACGATCTTGAGCGAGCAGAAAAAGAGCTCGACAAATTCACTCAAGATCACATCGAACAGATCGATAAAGCTTTTGTCCGTAAGGAACAAGAGCTGCTCGAGGTATAGCAACTTGGGCAACTACGGTTGTCTCAGGAACCCGAAAGGGGAGAAATATGAGTGACGACATTTGGCGCCGTAAGGACGACACCACCGAAGATTCATACGGCACCGATTTCGGTTCCGACTTCGGAACCGTGCAGTTTGCCGACGACCCAACAGCAGAGCCAGCGCTCAGCTTTGGTGATGGTGATACAGGAAACTTGCCTCACTGGACTGAACCAGCAACGGGAGAGATTCCTGTTGTTGATGAGGACGATGTGTGGGGAGCATTTGACGAACCCAGCACGCCAACATCCCGCCCAGAACGTCTCACCATTGGTACGGATCCCACCGGCGGAGCACGACGTGACGTCACTGGCGGATATGACCGCGACCCATCACGCGACATCACCGGTGGTGTACCTCGCGGTGGACGCCAACAACCTGTTCGTCGCGTTGGTCCACGTGGTCCGCGTACTGGTGGCGTTGGTCGCGACATGCCCACCGCAGTTACTACTGCGCTCATTCTTGTAGCAGCGTTTATCGGTGCCATCATGTGGCGGCCAGCAGCGGTGATGCTCATTGTTCTTGCAGTCGTCGGGCTCGCCGCGGTGGAGTTCTTCAGCAAGGTCACGGAAAAGGGTTATCGCCCCGCAACATTTGCTGGTCTCTTGACATGCGTTGCAGCGCCTCTTGCTGCCTACTGGATTGGTGATGAAGCATTGCCGCTTGTGTTGGTATTTGGCTTCATGGCGATGTCCATTGGTTTCATTGGCGCCACCAGTGTTCAAAGTGGCCCAATGCCAAACGTCGCAATTACAACAATGGCAATGACATGGATTGGACTCATGGGTTCATTCGCTGCGCTCATGTTGCGTTACTCGGTCAATGGAGTAGGCGAGCATGTAGGCACAGACACGTTGTTCATGGTGGTCGTCGCTGTTGTCGCTAACGATGTTGGTGCATTGTTCGTTGGTGCATCAGTGGGGCGCACACCACTTCGCGAATGGGTCAGTCCAAACAAGACCGTCGAAGGCGCAATCGGTGGCGCACTGGCAAGCGTTATTGCACTCGTCGTCATCGGTTCACAGAACGGAACATGGAACACCATGGGTGAATGGTTGGCGTTGGCCCTTGTCGTTGCGGTCATGGCGCCGCTCGGCGACTTGGTGGAATCAATGTTCAAGCGCAATCTCGATGTGAAGGATTTCGGAACAATCGTTGCTGGTCATGGCGGAGTACTCGATCGCTTCGACGGGTTCCTCTTCGTTCTGCCCGCCACGTACTACCTCATGTTGGTCATCCAGCCCTGGGCATAAGCCACAGGCGTTGCGACGCCACAATGACACACAACGCTGACAAACTGACACCGTGACTCTTAAGCGCGTTGCTATCGCTGGATCCTCTGGATCTATTGGTGTGCAAACAATCGACGTTGTCAATGCGGAGTCCCACAAGTACGTCGTATCGGCTCTTGCTGTCGGTTCATCGTCAGACGTCGTCATTGAACAAGCCAAGGCATTGCGTCCAGAACTTGTAGTGGTCACCAATGAATCACATCGTCAGCGAGTCGCGGACGCGCTTCCCGAGGTCACTGTTAGCGGCAATCTCGCCGACATTGTCGACGTTGCCGACGTTGTTATTAACGGAGTCATCGGGTTTGCGGGTCTATCGGTCACGCTAGAAACGCTGCGCGCAGGTAAGACACTTGGTCTTGCGAATAAAGAAAGTTTGATTGCAGCGGGCCCAATTGTGCAGCCATTGCGAAACACCCCCGGCGCCCAGTTAGTTCCCGTGGATTCTGAGCACTGTGCGCTACATCAGTGCCTTCGCTCATCAATAGATGCTGGCGCAGAATTGTCGCGTCTCATCCTCACGGCGAGCGGGGGACCGTTTCGTGGGCGAAGCGCAGAGTCGCTGGCTGCAGTCACAGTAGAAGAGGCGCTTCATCACCCCACGTGGAAGATGGGCCCCAAAATCACTATCGATTCATCCACTCTCATGAACAAAGGTCTTGAAGTGATTGAAGCGCACGAGCTATATGGCACGTCGTACGACAACATTGACGTTGTGGTGCATCCACAGTCAGTGGTGCATTCAATGGTGGAGTTCACGGACGGTTCCACCATTGCACAATTGTCAATGCCAGACATGAGACTTCCCATTGGTTATGCGTTGGGTTATCCCTCTCGAATTTCCACGCCGTTTGGGCGCATTGACTGGACGTCGTTGTCACGTCTCGATTTTGAAGCGCCAGATCGCGGGACATTTCGTTGTTTAGATCTTGCGTACATCGCAGGTCGTTTGGGTGGTTCAGCCCCAGCTGTGTTGTCTGCCGCAAACGAAGTGGTGGTCGATGCGTTTTTGTCTGGTCAATTGAAGTGGGCAGACATTGCTGTCGTGCTGGAGAAAGTGTTGCATCAACATTCGGTCTTTACGCCATCCACAGTTGATGATGTATTGGCCGCAGACGCAGAGGGTCGCAGACTCGCACAAAAGGAGATTGCACAATGACCAACTTTTATCATCGCTTCCGAGCAGAGATGGCAGCTGGTGGTGCGGTTGAAGAACAGTCTGAACCAGAGGCAACAAAATCTGGTGCTGCAACGGGTGTTGTCATGTTGGCACTTCTGGTGTGGTTGGCGTTTGCAAATACATGGACGTTCGTCTTCGTTCTTGGCTTATTAATTTCTGTGTTCCTACACGAAGTGGGACATTTCTCTACGGCCCGCTGGACCGGCATGAAAGCCACACAATTTTTTATGGGGTTTGGTCCTCGAGTGTGGAGTCGCACAAAAGGTGAAGTGGAATACGGTGTTCGCGCATTGCCTCTTGGTGCGTTCGTACGCATTATCGGTATGAACAACATCGACGAGGTAGATCCAGTAGACGAGCAGCATGCGTATCGTTCAAAGTCTTATCCGCGACGAATGCTGGTCATCACTGCCGGTTCGTTAATGCACATGATCATTGCGTTTGTTCTTTTCTTCGGCGTGTACGCAGCAGCGGGACGCGAACAATCAACGGGTATCGCCACCATTCGCGGTTTAGATACGGCGGCTGGGCCCGCAGCAAAAGCTGGCCTGAATAATGGTGACGCCATCATCTCAATTGATGGCACAAAAGTCACCACCTACGACTCGGTGGTTGCGGCCATCACGTCTCACTCTCCAGGTGATGAGGTGTCTATTCAGTATCAACGTGGTGACGAAGTTGCGAAGACTGCCGTGGTCACATTGGCAGAACATCCCACTGAAGCCAATCGCGCATATCTCGGCGTGTGGGCAGACGATTGGGGCTGGAAGCAATTGAGTCCCATTGCTGCTGCCGGTCGTGCTGTTGGCGACATTGGTGAAACGGTGACGGGCTCGGTGAAGGGTGTGTTTACGGCATTGAATCCGATGAACTCCATCCGCCATCTCACTGGCGACGATGATTCTCTGGAAACCAGGCCAACCACTGTTGTGGGTGTGAGCCAAGTTGGTGGAGTTGTGGGGGAGTCAGATGGACTGAAGGGAATCTTGCTGTTATTAGCCAGCGTGAATGTTTTCGTTGGAATCTTTAACATGTTCCCGCTTCTTCCCTTCGATGGTGGGCACGCCGCTATCGCCACATATGAGCGCATTCGGTCACGGCGAGGCCACCCGTATCAGGCCGACATCAACAAGATGGTCCCCGTTGCCACGGTGGTGGTGGGCTTGCTTGGTCTGCTGTTGGTGACTGGTTTGTGGTTGGACATCACACAGCCACTCGGGTAAAACGGCGTAGAAACTGCCACACTGGTATCTGATGTTCGAGCGCCGCACTACTCAACAAATCTCCGTTGGCAAAGTCCTCGTGGGTGGTGGCGCGCCCATCACGGTGCAGTCAATGACAACAACGAAGACTGCTGACGTTGAGGGTACGCTCCAGCAGATTTATGCGTTAGCTGCAGCTGGTTGCGACATAGTTCGTTGCACATGTAACGAACAAGAAGCAGCGGAAGGTTTGGCGCAAATTGTGCCTCGTTCTCCAATTCCCATCATCGCTGACATTCATCATCAGTACAAGATGGCGTTGGCAGCAATGGAAGCGGGCGTTCACGGTCTGCGACTAAACCCGGGCAACATTCGAAAACCAGAGCACATTAAGGCAGTTGCCTCTGAAGCACGCGACCGTGGTCTGCCTATTCGAATCGGCGTGAACGGTGGTTCGCTTGATCCGTCGTTGTATGAAAAGCACGGCGGTCTCACTGCAGAGGCAATGGTGGAATCTGCATTGCAAGAAATTGCCTACTTCCACGAAGTTGATTTTGATCTCATCAAGATTTCAGTCAAGGCAAGCAATGTTCCCCTCATGGTAGACGCATACAGATTGCTTGCAGACGCTGTGAAGTATCCGTTGCACCTCGGTGTTACAGAGGCTGGTCCACCGCCTGCAGGTCTCGTAAAGGCCACCGCAGGAATTTCAACATTGCTGTTGGAAGGAATTGGCGACACCATTCGGTACAGCCTCACTGCAGACCCAGTAGAAGAAGCTCGCGCTGGGCGCCAACTGCTGGAAGCACTCGGCCTTCGCGAACGTAAGAATGTAGACCTCATTGCATGCCCAAGTTGCGGTCGTGCAGAGATTGATGTCATTGATGTTGCCAATCGCGCCATGAAAGCATTCGAAGACAAGAAGCTTCCTCTACAAATTGCTGTGATGGGTTGCGTGGTAAATGGTCCGGGAGAGGCTCGCGAGGCAGATCTTGGAATTGCAGCCGGTAACAAGCGCGGTCACTTGTTTGTGAAGGGACGCAACGTTGCCGTAGTTCCAGAACGCGAGATGGTGGATGCGCTTGTTGAGTGGGCGGAGTTCATCAACGAACATGGAACAGATGCCGCAATTGCACGTGCTGATACCAAGTTGGCAGAACGCGAAGCTGCGCGAGATCGTTCACAGTTGTTGGACGAAAAAGGCGACGACGCAAACGATGCGGGCTCAAAGATTGTGGAGATCCGTAAAACTGTTTCGGATTAGTTCTGAATACACACGTATCCGGAGTGAATTGGAAAATCGGCACGTGTTCCAGTTTCAATGAACAACGGTTCTGCATGACGGGCAGTTCGGAATGTTTTGTCCCAGTCTCCAAATTGCCCAAATGCAATTCGATGGCGGTCTGGGT
>JBMTEX010000023.1:0-23207 GCA_049433485.1 Ilumatobacteraceae bacterium
AATATTCGTATTCAGGGCTCCAGAACAATGCGTCAAACTGACACACTTCCACGCAGATACCGCAGTACATGCACAGTGCGTAGTCGATGTCGAAGCGATCGAGTTTGTTCACCTTTCGTGGTGCGCCTCCGGCACGACGTGGAGGTGCCAATTCTTTGTGGCCCTCAATGTAGATACACCAGTCTGGGCATGAACGCGCACACAACATGCACGACGTGCAGTTGCCTTCGTGCAATGCGATAACACCGCGCGCACGGATTGGTGGAGTCTCTTTTTCATGCGGATACTGAATGGTGTTTGACCCTTCAGTAGCAGTGCGCATGAGGGTGCCGAAAGTGACACCGAGACCCTTGAATAAACCAGGAACTTTGGGCTTAGCCATCAGAACGCCACCTTCAGCACTGCCGTCACCATGATGTTGACGAGCGAGACAGGAATAAGAACTTTCCACGCAAATCGCTGCAATTGATCTTCACGGAAACGTGGGAACGAGAAACGCACCCACATGATGAAGAACACGAGAACAATCATCTTCGTGAAGAGAATCAATGGTCCGGCGACATTCATCCAGTTATCGATGCTGTCAATGTCGGTCCAGCCGAACCATGCGAATGGGATACCCCAACCGCCAAGGAACAGAACAGAGGCAATCATTGCGAAGACACCAGCGGTTGCGAATTCACCAATAAAGAAGATGAGGAATCGGAATCCTGAGTATTCGGTCATGTAACCGGACACAAGTTCTGATTCAGCAATTGGCATGTCGAATGGTGTCTGAGTGAGTTCGGCCTGCACAGCAATCATGAAAATGATGAATGCCACAAACTGCGTGAGAACATATGGGTTGCCCACGCCGTCCCAACCAAACATTGACCCAGCGTTTTGTGCAACAACAATTTGCTGCAGGTTCATGGTGCCGGCCTGAATGACCACACCAACAACTGCCAACACCATCGGCAATTCATATGCGATCAACTGACCAGCAGCGCGCAAACCACCAAGTAACGAATACTTGTTCGCACTTGACCAACCGGCAATGAGAATTCCCAATACGGATACAGATGACACTGCAAGTGCGTAGAAGATTCCCGCTTCAAAATCTGTGAACCATGCATCTGGTCCGAATGGAACAACTACAACAAGAAGGAAAGTGCTGGCCAACACAATCAATGGAGCCATCTTGAAGATTCGTGCCTCTGGTAAGGCATTGGCAGGAACAATGTCTTCTTTTTGCAACCACTTGCCGACTTCGGCAAACAACTGCATGGAGCCGTATGGACCAGCTTCCATAGGTCCGAGTCGTGACTGCATAAACGACATCATTTTGAAAAGGAACAGATACACCACGGTGCCGGCAGGCAACAGCACTGCCACGAGTCCACCAAGAACTCGAAGAAGCGATTGCGCCCAGTACGCAAGATCTGCAGCGATAAGTGCACTATTCATCAGCGATCAATGTCTCCGAGAATGAAGTACAGCGATGCAAGGATGGTGATGATGTCGGGGACATACACACCCTTCAATACCCAAGGCACAATTGAAATGTTGTTGAACGATGCACTGCGAATCTTGACGCGGAATGGCCCTTGGTCGCCTTGCGAGACAACGTAGTAACCCATCTCACCGAGTGGGTTTTCGGTGGAGACCCATGCTTCACCCTCTGGCACCTTGATGATTTTGGGAACCTTGGCCATGACCGGACCAGCAGGAATGGTGTCGAGAAGTTGGTCAACAATCTTTGTTGATTCACGAACTTCCTGCAGACGTACCCAACAACGTGCGAATGAGTCGCCGTCTGGGTGAGTCCAGACTTTCCAATCTGCCTTGTTCCATGCCATTGGAAGGTCTTGGTCGCGACGAAGATCCCAATCAACTCCGCTTGCACGCAAGTTTGCGCCAGACAATCCGTACTGGAGTGCAACATCTTTTGGAATCACACCAATGCCACGTGTACGTGATTGGAAAATTTCGTTTCCGAAGAGCAAGTCTTCAATTTGATCGCAGAACGTACGCAACTTCTTCATGACATTGCGTGTTTCGTCAATGAAGCCTGCGGGCAAGTCATCTTTCAATCCACCAATGCGGTCGAAGTTTGGATGGAAACGTCCACCAGTTGCAGCTTCAATCAAGTTGAGAACATATTCACGGTCGCGGAATGCAAAGAACACCGGCGTGACTGCACCAAGTTGAACTCCGAGGTCGCCCAAGAAAAGTGACACGTTTGCGATACGAGACAACTCAAACAAGATGGTGCGAATGTGTTGCGCGCGCGCTGGTGCTTCAACACCCATCAGTTTTTCTGCAGCGAGAATAAATGGAACTTCGTTTGCGAACGAGCCAAGCCAGTCAATGCGGTTCACAAGCGCGGTCACTTGCGGGTACGTACGAACTTCGGTGAGCTTTTCGTAACCACGGTGCATGTATCCAGCAGATGGTTCAGCCCACACCACTTGTTCACCGTCGAGGCGAGCAATGATGCGAAGTGTTCCGTGCGTTGCTGGGTGCTGAGGCCCAATGTTGAGGGTCATGCCCTCTGTTTCAAGTTCAACATTGACTCGCGCATCAGCAGCTTGTGCTGCGATGTACGCAAGTTGTTGACGGTCGCCGAGCATGGTCATGATGCGTCGCCTTCCTCTTCGTCGTCGCCGGGGAGTGGTTCAACATCGACAATTCCTGGCCATGGCTTCACAATTCGTGCGAGCAATGGGAAGTCTTTGCGAAGTGGGAAACCTTCGAAATCTGTAGGCAAGTACATGTTGCGAAGATCTGGGTGTCCGTGGAAACCAATTCCGAACATCTCGTGAGTTTCGCGCTCGTGCCAATTAGCGCCGGCGTATACCGAACACCATGAATCGAGAGCAAGCGAATCGTCGATATCAACTTTGATATTGACACCAAGAGAAGTGAACGGCTGCATGACGCGAGCAATGACTTGGAAACGCGTGCTGCCACCGGTGTAGCCCTGCTTAATGGTGGAGTCACGTTCCGGTGCTGGCTCTGTTGGGTCCTCTTCGCCCTTGCCAAAAGGAGAAGGTAACCAGTCGATTGCAGACAAGAAACAGAAATAGGTGTAACCAAGTGATTTCAGCGTTTCACCTGTTGTGCGCCATGCGTCTGCAGACACGCGAATCCACATGTCGTCATGTGGCTTGACAAGTGAGTCAACAACACCGGATCCGAGTGCGGCGACAATGCGAGTTAGTTCTGCATCACGACGTTCATCACGTGGTGCTTCAGCGGAGGTCTCAGTTGACGACAACGGGAACACCTCCCTTTTCGGCTGATTCACCATCAACCACATTCATTGGCTTGGTTCCTTCTCCCCGCCAACGTGCACCCATGTCTTCGTTCTTAATGCGTTGTTGCAACAGAACAATTCCTTCCAGCAATGCCTCCGGACGTGGAGGACAACCTGGCACGTAGACATCTACTGGAATGATTTGGTCGACACCTTTTGTAACCGAGTAGCTATCCCAATATGGGCCACCACAGTTTGCACAGCTACCCATGGAGATGACGTACTTAGGTTCTGGCATTTGTTCATACAAACGCTTGATGGCTGGCGCCATCTTGTCTGTCACAGTTCCCGAAATAACAACAAGGTCGGCTTGACGAGGAGATGCTGGCAAAGGAATAACTCCCAAACGCATCACGTCGTAACGAGGTGACCCGAATGCAGCACCCATTTCAATGGCGCAACATGCAAGACCCCACTGGTACACCCACAAGCTGTATGAACGACCAAGGTTAAAGAGAGATGTCAGTGGCTTTGGAAGGCGACCACGATCTACAAGACCCATAAGACTGAAATCCTTTTCCCTACACCCAGCGAAGGACGCCTTTGCGCCACGCGTAGACAAGTCCGAGTAGAAGAACTCCGACGAAGATGCCCATTTCAACTAAACCAAACCCTGCGTAACGCTCGAGTTGTGTTGCCCACGGGAAGATAAAGACTGCTTCAACGTCGAAGATGACGAAGAGCAATGCGAATACGTAATAACGAATCTGGCTTTGTGACCAACCTTCGCCAACGGGATCTACACCACTTTCATATGTGATGAGTTTTTCAGCGGTGGGTTTGTTCGGCCGGACAAGCGCAGAGATACCCAGCAACAAGCCAGCGACTAGAAATGCGGCAAGTCCAAACCACACAACAGTGAGATAGGACCGTAGGAACGGAGACATCGCTACCGAAACTACTACGGGCGCCCATTACCGCCCCAACTTCATCGACTGAATTCAGGTGACGGGAATGTGCTTTTGTGCGATATCCCGCAGAAACCAGGCCACTAACTCGTCGCAACGACGCTCTGCATCCACCACTGTGGCGGACGTCTCAGCAAGCAGTGAATCGCGGCTGATCTGTTGCTTCTCTAACTCGGCTGCCCCGTCACCCGAGGACCAATGACGAACAATTGACTCGGTGGCTTCCGGGTGGAACTGCAGCCCAAGAGAGGTCCCGCACACAATTGCCTGGGGCCCGACCGGCGAGTCGGCCAACACGGTGGCGCCTGAGGGAACCGAGAATTTGTCGTAATGCCACTGCATCCAGCGGCCTTCAGTCAGGCAATCTGGGGCGATATTGGCCGTTTCTGGCACATTTTGTACCGAAAACCACCCAATTTCAGGACTTTGTGCATTTGTGACTACCCCACCGAGGGTGGTCGCCAGCTGTTGGGCCCCAAAACAGATCCCCAAAATGGGAACACCCATCTTCTGTGCAGATCTCATGAGAGATTGCTCAGCCGAGATGGGGCCAGACCGGTCTTCCCAGTAGACGCTCCACGACGAACCCATGGCCACCACCAAGTCGATTCCCTCTAATGAGGGCCACTGTTCCCACTGCTCTCGAAGGTACTCCACGAAAGAAACTCCACGACGGCGAAGTGCCCGACCAACGAGACCTGGGTCGGCATCGTCAACATTCGCAATCAGGGCTGCCCGCATGACAACTACGGTAGATGATGCATGCCCAACTTTCCTCTTGATCTTGCTGCCATTCATTCTGCGCGAGCCGCAGGCGCAGGCGTGGTGAAGCACACGCCCATCACTGAGTCATCAGCCCTCTCAGATCGATATGGCGGAAGCATTGTGTTCAAAGCAGAGAACTTGCAACGAACTGGTTCTTTCAAGATTCGTGGTGCCATGAACAAATTGACATCACTGGGAAGCGATGTTGAAAAAGGAGTGGTTGCTGGCAGTGCAGGTAATCATGCACAATCACTTGCCTTTGCTGCTCGCCATTTTGGCGTGCCGTGTCAGATCTTTGTTCCAAGCGGGGCGTCACTTTCAAAAATGGAAGCAGTGCGCTCATACGGAGCCACGTTGATTGAAGGTGGTGACACCTTGACAGATGCAGTGCAACGTGCACGTGAACATGCAGCAAACACCAGCATGAATTTCTGTCATCCATTTGATGACCCCATGGTTGTCGCTGGCCAAGCAACACTCGGGTTGGAATTACTGGAAGACATTGACGATCTGTCAACAGTGATTGTTCCACTTGGTGGTGGCGGGCTAACGGGTGGCGTAGCTCTTGCCGTAAAGCAAATAAAGCCAAACGTTCGTGTTATTGGTGTGCAGGTACGGGCATGTGCACCGTTTGCTGGCGCACCTCCGGCAGATGGTCCCATCGTCACGCTCGCCGACGGAATTGCAGTGAAACAACCTGGCGATTTCACGCGACCCATTATTGAACAATGGGTAGACGACATTGTGGTGGTGGAAGAAGATGTTGTCGCCGATGCAATGGTGATGCTGATGGACCGCGCAAAACTTTATGTAGAAGGTGGCGGTGCCGTTGGAGTCTCTGCATTTTTAAGCGGACAAGTTGCTCCGACGAGCACTGGTACGACATGCGTTGTTCTCTCTGGTGGAAACGTTGATCTTGGACTTGTACCAAACCTCATCCGACGCCACGAAACACAAGCGGGGCGCCGTTTGATTTTATTTGTCCGAATTTCAGATCGACCGGGTGGTCTTGCACGACTTCTCACTTTGTTCGCAGAATCTGGCGCCAATCTGATTGAAGTGGAACATGTCCGTGAAGGCGTTGACCTCCATGTTCGTGAAACAGGAGTTCAAGTAGTTCTTGAAGTGCGTTCTCGTGAACATGCTGCATCCGTGATTGCTGCTGCATCTCACGGCGGTTACGACGTTGATGAAGTAACTCCCGGATGACAGCGCCGCTCATCCTTATCCCTGGTCGGCGTAGCGACGAAGCAAAAGGACATCGAACACCAGTCGTGAGTGGGGGTCGTCTCTATGTTGACGCCATTCAACGCGCTGGTGGTTTGCCCATGCTGCTCCCACCAACTGATGACTCCAACATTATTCGCGCGTCTGTTGAGCGATGCGATGGCATGGTGTTATTAGGCGGTGGCGATGTCTGCCCCACGTCGTATGGTCACACTGAACGCGCGAGGTTGTTTGGCGTTAATGCAGAGTTAGACACATTTGAAATCATCGCTATTCAACACGCAATAGACCTAGATCTTCCAATTCTGGCTATCTGTCGCGGACATCAAATTCTCAACGTTGCTCTTGGCGGAACATTGATTCAGCATCTCGACTCCACTGATGAACATCGAGACACCATGCACAATGTTCAGTTGGTTCCTGGAAGCAAAGTTGCTCGTGCAATGGGAACCCATGAGCCCGATGTCCATTCATTTCATCATCAAGCAATTGCTGACCTTGCCGCGTCGTTGGTGGTGACGGGCACCTATCACGATGGAACTATCGAGGCGGTCGAACATCAGACTGCTTCATGGGTGGTTGGTGTTCAATGGCATCCAGAAGACACAGCCGACGAGAGTGCACCCAATCAAGGGTTGTTTAACGAACTAATTCGTCAAACGCGTCGCTAGAAAACTTGTGAGTGCTCGCTACTCACAGTGGTACGAAGCGAACCAATCGTGATGCATTGATGATGAGATCTGGGAAGAATCCGATGATGAGCGCCGCAGCAACTGATGCTGCAATCACTACTGCAACTCCACGGGGAACAACAACGTCGTTGTTATCAGTTGCGTCTTCCATCCACATGCTCACCATGATGCGCAAATAGAGGAAAGCACCAATGACGGCACCCACCATTGCGACAATGGCGATTGCATAAGACTCAGCCTCAACTGCTGATTTGATGACGCCAAACTTGGCAACAAAACCAGATGTAAACGGAACACCAGCCTGTGCAAATAACAATGCACTGAAGCTCAACGCCAACAATGGCTTGCGCTTTGCGAGACCCTTAAATGCGTCAAGCGAAGTTCCCGTGTCAGCCTTGCCTGCAACGGAAATGAGAATTGCGAAAGAACCCATCACCAACATGGTGTAGATGGCAAGGTATGCCATTGACGAAGCAAGACCGTCGCTACCCCGATGTGATGCAGCTTCAACGCCTACCAAAATGAAACCAGCATGGCTGATAGACGAATACGCCAACATTCGCTTCACGTTCGTCTGCACAACGGCCATTGTTGAACCAACAAAAATGGTGAGTGCGGCAAGAACCCAAATCACCGGACGCCAGTCGTCAACACGTGTGCTGAGACCAGAAGTAAACAAACGCAGCAACGCCGCGAAGGCGGCAACCTTGCCGGCAGACGCCATGTATGACGTCACCGATGTTGGTGCACCTTCATACACATCTGGAGTCCACACTTGGAATGGCGCGGCCGACACTTTGAAACCGAAACCAACCAACATGAGCCCGAGACCAATGAGAAGCAGTGCGTCGTTGTTGCCAGTGGTGAATTCAGCAGCGAGTCGATCTGAGATTCCTGAAATGGCGATAGACCCGGTTGCTCCGTACACCAATGCAATTCCATATAGAAGAAACGCCGAAGCAAATCCACCGAGTATGAAGTACTTCAAACCAGCTTCTTGGCTTTGTTCGCGACGACGATCACTTGCGGCCAAGAGGTACAAGGACAAGCTGAGAATTTCAAGACCCAAGAACAAGACAATGAGGTTGTTTGATGCCACCATGACGATGGCGCCAATGGCCGAGGTTAAGAGCAATGCAAACTGTTCAAGGCTGTCACCGTTTGCATCATCGTGATGTGCAGACATCAACAATGTTGCGCATAAAACTCCCATCAAAATGACAATGGTTGCGAATACTGAAAAACGATCTTCAACAATCGCTTCAGCAATCAGAAATGAACCTTTGTTGTAATACAACTCGTTCCATCGGACAGCCGCGACAATCAGTGCTGCAGCAGCCGTGACGAATGTGATTCCTGGTGCAAGAAGTCGGTGCACAGAACCAGCCAATGTGGTGAGCAACAACACACATGCGCCACCAAGTAGCACCAAGAGAGGAAGTATCTGAGCCCACTGAACATCAGGGGTAATGAGTCCTGCTGCAAACATCACTCGCCTCCCTCGTGATCAGAATTTGTCGAGGAACTGTGAACCGCCGTAGCAGGCGCTTCATAATCTGAATGTTCTTCAACGTGTGTGATGAGGTTGTTCACTGCTGGCTCAATTCGCTCCAGCATGGGCTTTGGATACAAACCAGTGAATCCAATCAATCCAATGAAAACCAGGATGAGTGCGCCTTCCTTCAGATTGATTTCGGCAAACGACGCGTTGGCTTCGTCTGGTTCTCCGTGGAAGACACGCTGATATGCCCACAACAAATACAGAGCCGCCAGAATGACACCGGTTGCAGCAACCACAGTCCACCAACGAGCTGTTTCGAATGATCCGATAAGAACCAAGAACTCACCAACGAATCCGTTGAGGCCCGGCACACCGATGGAGGACAGCATGACCACCATAAAGGCCGCAGCAAAAATAGGGGCTACTGATTGAATGCCCTTCAGTTCTGCAATAACGCGCGTGTGACGACGTTCGTAAATCATGCCAACAAGAAGGAATAATGCGCCCGTAGAAATTCCATGGTTCACCATTTGCATGACGCCACCCGTCAATGACTGCGACGTGATTGCAAAAGTGCCGAGCACGATGAATCCAAGGTGAGCAACCGATGAGTACGCAACGAGTCGCTTCAAGTCCTTCTGCATGGTTGCAGCAATTGCGCCGTAAAGAATTCCGATAGTGGCCAACGTGAGAAAAACTGGCTTTGCCCACACTGTTGCTTCAGGGAACAAGTACAAACCGAATCGCAGGAATCCGTACGTACCCATCTTCAGCAACACGCCAGCAAGGATGACGGAGCCACCGGTGGGCGCTTGAGTGTGTGCGTCTGGCAACCATGTGTGCAACGGGAAGATGGGAACCTTCACTGCAAAAGCGATGGCAAACGACACGAACAACCATCGGCCAGTGTTTGTGGCAAAACTTGCCTTCTCTGCGATGGTGACCAAATCGAATGTGAGATATCCGATGTCGCGACGAGCCAATGCTGCAGTGGCAATAATGCCCACCAACATGAAGGCAGATCCGAACATGGTGTACAAGAAGAATTTGGTTGCGGCATAAATGCGCTTGTCGTATCCCCATCCACCAATCAGGAAATACATGGGCACGAGAACAATCTCGAAGAAGATGAAGAACAAGAAGAGGTCAAGGCTGAGGAAACTGCCCATGACGCCAGCTTCCAACAACAAAATCCACGAGAGGTAACGCTTCTCGTCGTGGTGCGGATCAATTCCCAAAATGACAAGTGGGAACAAGATGCCAGTGAGTACCACCAGGAAGAGCGAGATGCCGTCTACTCCAAGATGCCATGAGATACCCCAACGAGAAATCCAGTCATGTTGTGAGACGAATTGGAATCCGCCATCGTGAGTCGAGAATTGACCAAGCATCCACAATGAAAGCGCACCGGTGGCGACGCTGATGAGAGCAGCAGTGAGCTTGATGTATTCCGGGCGTCGATTGCTGAGCAGCGCAACCACCACTGCACCAATGAGTGGCAACAGAATGAGAAGCGTCAAGACAGGAAACGGAGCCGCAACTTCATGCGCTGCCCCTGCTGCAAACAATGCTGTTGATGTCATCAGAGAACTCCTCTCAAGAGGAACCAAGCAAGCATGACAACAACTCCGATTCCAATAATCAGTGCATAGGAACGAATGAAGCCTGATTGCACGCGACTCAAGACACCGCTTGTCGCCCGAACTTCTTTGCCCACACCATTCACTGCGCCATCAACAACAACTGCGTCAAATGCAGCGACTGCGTCAAATGCTTTGTATCCCGGACCACCAACAAGGGCAGAGATGGAGGAGTCGTACTTCCATGCGTCGGCCAAAATCTGCGGTTCGATCTTCTTGAACTTGCCCTTTGCGTACACCGCAACAGCGGCCGCAATACCTGCGGCAGCGATCACCACAGCAAGACCCAACAACAACCACTTGTTGTCGTAGGCCCATGAGCCCTTGATATCTGCTTCTGCGTGGTGCACCACTGGCTCGAGCCAATGCTCTAACCAATGAGTTTCCTTCGAGAACGGCAACTGCATGGCACCGCCAACAATTGACAAACCAGCAAGAACGACAAGTGGAGTCACCATCGTCCAAGGACTTTCATGTGGAGTGTGATCTCCATGAGCACCGTGTTCTTCTGAGTGATCATCCCAGCGAGCTTCTCCGAAGAACACCATGATGACTTGACGTGTCATGTAGTACGCAGTGAGAAGAGCTGCGATAACTCCAATGACATATAAGGCACGGTTGTTTGCAAAGGCGAACAACAAGATTTCGTCTTTCGACCAAAAACCAGCAAACGGTGGAACACCTGCAATGGCCAACCAGCCAATGATGAATGTGAAGCCAGTGATGGGCATGACTTTGCGCAATGCGCCCATGCGTCGCATGTCTTGTTCGTGATGCATACCGTGAATGACTGAACCAGAACCAAGGAACAACAACGCCTTAAAGAATGCGTGAGTGACCATATGGAAGATTGCCGCAACATATGCGCCAGACCCGATGGCAAGGAACATGAAACCAAGTTGTGAAACTGTGGAATACGCGAGAACCTTTTTGATATCGGTTTGTGCAACGGCGATTGTTGCTGCAAACAAGGCAGTTAACGCGCCAACGGTGGCGATGACGTCTCCAGCCCAGGGGTATGACGCGTGCAGTACCGGCGCCATACGTGTCAGCAAGAACACACCAGAAGTCACCATTGTTGCTGCGTGAATGAGAGCAGACACTGGCGTTGGGCCCTCCATGGCATCTGGCAACCACAAGTACAAAGGAAGCTGAGCACTCTTACCGCATGCACCCACAAAGAGCATCAACGCAATACCGGTTGCGGTGACTGTTGCCAGTCCGCCGTTTTCTGCAGCGTGGTTAATGCCTTCGTAGGACAATGTGCCCACCGCGGTAAACGCGAGGAACATGGCGACCATCATTCCCCAGTCGCCAACGCGGTTGGTAACAAAAGCTTTCTTGCCAGCAGTAGCTGCTGAATCACGCGTGTGCCAGAAAGAGATGAGGAAGTAGGAACATGCACCCACACCTTCCCAACCAAGGAACGTGACCAACAGGTTCTCGCCAAGAACCAGCATCAACATTGAGAACACAAACAAGTTGAGATACATGAAGAACTTGGGGAACTTCGGATCTCCGTGCATGTAGCCAATGGCGTACAGATGAATGAGCGAGCCAATTCCTGTGATGAAGAGGGCCATGGTGATGCTGAGAGGGTCAACCAACCAAGCCATGTCAATCTGCAGTGATCCAACCGGAATCCAAGAGAACAAGGTGAATACGTGACGACGTTCTTCCGCAGGAAGAGACAGCAACTCGAAATACGTGAGGGCAACCACAACGAATGACGATGCGGTCATTGCCGTGGCAACGACACCAGCAAATGGTTCGCCTAGCTTGCGTCCGAACAACACAATGATGAGAAATCCGGCAAGCGGAAGTGCAGGCACGAGCCAAATGAGATCCAACATGTTTGCGTTATCCCTTCAGCGCCGTGAGATCGTCGGCAGTCATGCCGTTTCGTTTACGCATGATTGCAACAACAATTCCCAAGCCAACAACTACTTCAGCAGCAGCAACCACCATGACAAAGAACACCACCACTTGACCGTTGATGTCATTGATAGCTGTGGCCAATGTAACGAACGTGAGGTTGACTGCATTCAACATGAGTTCGATACACATGAACATCACAAGGGGGTTTCGTCGAACCATGACTCCGAATGTGCCGATGCCAAATAGGACAGCAGAGAGCACGAGATACCACGTGTCAGTGGGTTGAATGGCAGCAATCATTGCGCTCACTTCCCTTCTCCATTGGTCTTGACGCGGCGTGCCATGAGCACTGTGCCCACAACCGCTACCAGGAGCAAAATCGAGGTGAGTTCAAACGCAAACACATTGTCACTGAAGATGGAACGGGCAAGTTGACGAACGTTTTCATCTGGCTTGTCCACTGTTGTGGCGGCGATTCCACTTCCACGATTCACAAGGACGTCGTCGGCGGCAACAATGGCGGCGATGATGATTCCCATCATTCCGAGACCAACAACAGCGGCAAGAGGACGCTGGATGGTTAGTGGTTCGATGTTGACATCTTCTGCGCGGTCAACGCCCAGCAACATGATGACGAACAAGAACAACACCACGATTGCTCCGGCATACACAATGACTTGAACTGCCGCGAGGAAGTGCGCATTATGCGACACGAACATGACAGCAATTCCAAACAATGTGAGCACCAGGCTCAATGCTGCATGCACTGGATTTGAACGAGTAATCACTCCGAGTGCACCTGCTAGCACCATGGCTGCAGCGAGTACGAAGACGATGAGTTCCATTAGTGGTCGCCCTCAACTTGTTCATCACGAACGTCTTGTGTTGGCTCTGGCTGACGGACGCCGTAACCCAACTCACCGCTCCAGCTCACAACGCCTTCGAAAGTGGCGTCACCTGCGGGCGCAGTTGCACGCATCCATCCAGATGTGTTGAGATCTTCGCCTTCACGCCAGTCTTCCCATGGCATGTGCTGTGGCTTGCCGTCGTCTCCAACGAGAAGTTCAGACTTGGTGTAGATGGCATCTTTGCGATTGGTGAATGAAAACTCGAACAACTTGGTTTCCGTAATGGCTTCGGTTGGACACGCTTCCACGCACATGTCGCAGTGAATGCAGCGCAAATAGTTGATTTCGTAAATGAAACCAAAACGCTCACCTGGTGACGTTGGATTATCTGGATCGTTGTCTGCGCCACGCACATAAATGCACTTTGCTGGACACACGCCGGCACACAGCTCACAACCGATGCACTTTTCCATGCCGTCTTCGTAACGATTCAAGACATGACGACCATGCAAGCGCTCAGGCTTCTCAATCTTTTCGTCCTTGTCGTCGCGATTTTTGCGCTTGAAGACTCGACCACCTGAATATTCAGTGGTGACTTTGTTCTTTGCACCATGCTGACGCATGGTGACGAGAAATCCGCCGAAGTAACCCATTAGAAGCTTGCTCCGTTCTTCTCGCGATTGCGCCTACTCACTGCGTGAGCGGCCTGAAGCAATGCGTATCCGATAATGAGAACAAGTGCCGAGACAATGGTGACAACTACTTGGTCCCAGCCAGCTTCACGACCAACACGCTGTGCTGCCAACAACATGAACCAACCAAGTGATGCTGGAATGAGAATGCGCCAACCAAGATCCATCAACTGGTCGTAACGGAAGCGCGGCAACGTTGCGCGGAACCACACGTAGATGTAGAGGAAAACGAGGACTTTCAACAAGAGCCACACAGTTCCTTCCAATGCGTTGGGAAGTAGTGGGATGTCGAGAGTGGTGTTGCCAATAGAGATTGGTTGCGGACCACCAAAGAACAGCGTGACAATCAACGCCGACATGGTGATGGTGTTCATGAACTCTGCCAAGAAGAACAAAGCAAAGCGAATTGACGAGTATTCAGTGTTGAACCCGCCCACCAGTTCTTGTTCTGCTTCCACCAAGTCAAATGGAGGGCGATTCAGTTCAGCTGTTGCTGCAATAAGGAAGATGAAGAACGGCACGAACCCTGTTGCAACAAAGTTCCAGTTACCCAAGGTTGATTGCATGTCAACGATTCCTGCTGTTGACAAGGTTCCCGACACCAAAAGCACTGCACCGAGAGATAAGCCGAGCGCTGCTTCGTAGGACACCATTTGTGCAGATGCGCGCACGGAACCAAGCAATGGATACTTCGAGCCACTTGACCAACCGGCCAACATGATTCCGTACACAGCAATGGACGAAATAGCCAACGCAAACAGCACACCCACTGGAGGATCAGCAAGTTGCAAACGAGTCTGGTGACCGAACAAGGTGACCATGCCGCCATTTCCGTCTCGGAAATCTCCACCTAACGGAATAATTGCAAATGCGAGAAATGCGGGAACCAATGCAAGGTACGGAGCAAGTCGGAACACCAAACGATCTGAGCGTTCTGGCAAGAGGTCTTCTTTGAAGAACAACTTGGTTCCGTCTGCCAATGTTTGCAAGAGACCCCATGGGCCAGCTTTGTTTGGCCCCACGCGGTTCTGCATGCCTGCAATGACTTTGCGTTCAAACCACACCATCAACATGGTGGCCACGAGTCCGACAACAAAGACGATAAGAACCTTGAGAAGAACAATGAGAAGTGGGGTCCACAACAGACCGCCTTCTAATAATGGGTCGATAGCAATCAAAGAAATCATGAGATGGACTCAATTCTGACGTCGACAACAGATTCGTTGTGACGTACCAATTCACGGATGTCTGAGCCAGGCTGATTGAACGGAACAACTGCAGTTCCACGAACAACAGACTCCGACGCAAAGACTGGTAACACCACTGAACTGTGCGCATTAGACACACGAACGTTGGTTCCTTCTGCGGCACCGACACGTTCAAGATCGAGTGGGTGAATGGTGACGCGTGCGCCTGATGCAAGTGCAGACAATGCCGGACTTGTTGCGGTGCCAATTGCCTTGTCGTACAACTTGCGACCCATCACCACGCGGAAGTCGTAGGAACTACGTGCTGCGACTGGTGGTGGTGCAAGAGGTGTGCGCACAGGCGATGTCACTGACACTACGACACCATCGCGCTTGATAGCTACAGACGTTGTAGTCGCACCAAAGCCAACAATCTTTGCGGCCATTTTCTTTTGTACGTCTGCCACTGTTGTCACGCCGAGGTCGTGACCCAACATGTCTGCTAGTTCGGCTGCAATCATCCAATCTGCACGCGATGTTCCACGAGCAGTAATTTTCTGAACCACATTGGTCACTCGACCTTCAAGGTTCATTGTCGTGCCATCTTTTTCGCCATAAGCGGCGACCGGCAGCACTACATCTGCATGTGCAGTGGATGGCGACATGAAGGCGTCAAGAGAAACGATGAACTTTGCACCAGCAATTCCGCGACGAGCAAGGTCTGCGTCAGGAACATCGTTCAGAGGATCTGCGCCCAGCAACACCAAGCACTCCACTCGACCCCCGGCAGCAGCTTCAAGAATTGCTGCTGCATCTGCGCCCGCCTGAGGAGCTAGGCCGACAGACAAAGCACCACGAACGTTTCCGCGACGCAATGCTGGCAACACAGAGGCTGACGTTGCAGACACCACAACGTCTACCGCTGCCATGACATGGCTCGCTGACTCTGCAAGATTTCCGCGACCCGCAACCACAACAACGGGGCCAGATGCGAGTTGTGCAGCAACTTCTGCGTCTGCCAACAGTGACTGCACTGCCGCGACCGTTGTGCCGGACTCTGCGCGAACTGAACGCCACGCAAGAGATGTGAGGCCAGACTCTGTTGCAGATACTTCAATAATGCGAATGCGCTTCTTCATTGCTGCATCGCGAAGACGAATGTGCAGAACGGGAAGTTCTTCCTTGAGATCTGGTGCCAACAGAACAACCGTTGGTGCCGCGCATGCTTCATCAATAGTTGCTTGCGGATAGGAATAGATACCAACAGGCAATCCGTCGTCAAGTTGCGCATCGCGCATAGTGACGCCGAGCGCATCGGCTAGTTGTGCCCACATGAACGCATCTTCATTTGTTCCGCGCGCACCACCCAGAATTGCGACTGAACCAGGTGTTGCGTGGCGCACAGTACGTGCAACTGTTTCAAGCGCTTCAGACCAGGTGACTTGCGCAAACGAGTCACCGGACTTCACCAGCGGGTTTTCCAAACGATCGTCTGAGTTCACAGACTGGAAGTTGAATCGTCCGCGGTCACACAACCAACCCCAGTTCACTGGATCGCTGTCGACGCCTTGGTAACGAAGCAATTCATCTCGGCTGGATTGCACCACTGTGCGACAGCCAACTGAACATGTGGTGCATGTGCTTTCGCGTTGCTCAAGGTCCCACGGGCGTGCTTTGAATCGATACGGCTGTGCAGTGAGTGCACCAACAGGACAAATTTGAACGGTGTTACCAGAGAAGTAGGAAGCAAATGGTTCGTCTGGGAATGTCATCACCTGCGTGTTGTTTCCACGTTGCGTGAAACTAATGAGTGGGTCACCTGCTACTTCATCTGCAAAACGTGTGCAACGATCACACAGAATGCAACGCTCGCGGTCAAGAAACACCAAATCGCTAATGGGAATTGGCTTCTCATAGTGACGCTTCTCTTCAACAAAACGACTTTCGCCAGCACCATGACTAAATGCTTGGTCTTGAAGCGGGCACTCGCCACCCTTGTCGCACACTGGACAATCCAATGGGTGGTTGGCCAGAAGAAGTTCAATAATTCCTTCGTGCGCGCGCTTCACCTGAGGCGTATCTGTGCGAACAATTTGTCCGTCTGCCACTGGTGTCATGCACGACACCACCATCATGGGGCCACGTGGACCTTCCACTTCTACGAGACACTGACGGCACATTCCAACAGGGCTCATGCGTGGGTGGTAACAGAAACGCGGAATGTATTCGTCTGCCCGATCTGCTGCAGCGATGATTAACTCGCCCTTGCGTGCAGCAACGGTGCGACCATTAATGGTGATGGTGACTGCGTTGGGATCTGGTTCCGGAATGTCGGCAACGTCTGGTGTGTTATCGATAGTTGTCATTGCCCCACCGCCGTCACAGGAATAAGTGTTCGCTTAGTTACGCGTGCTTCAAATTCACTGCGGAACAAAGTAAGAGCTGAATGAACTGGTGCATACGCAGATGGACCAACGAAACAAATGGTGTTCATTCGATATGGGAATGGAACAGCAGAGAGGCCCAACTTTTCATTTGATGCGTGCGGGAATGCGCCTGGGCAGATTGATTCGCCGACTTCAAGAAGTTGATCAAGGTCTGCATCTGTTCCCTTGCCATCAACAACGCGAGAAAGAATACGTTCCAACCATGTGCCACCTTCACGACATGGTGTGCACTTTCCACATGATTCATGCGCATAGAAACGAGTAAGCGTGAGTGCAGCACGTGGGATATCTGTGGTGGAGTCCATCACCATGATTGCTCCGGATCCCAACATTGAACCTGCAGGTCCAACTTGGCTTGCTTCAAATGGAAGATCCAATTGGTCTGGCGTAAACCATGGAGCAGAGCCTCCGCCGGGAACAAACGCTTTCAATTCATTTCCATTGCGAATCCCTTGACAGAATTCATCTCCGTACAACAAGTCGCGGAAAGTTGTGGTGCCGTTGATGATCTCGTACACACCAGGACGATTCACATGTCCGGACACAGCAACCATTCGAGTACCAGGTGATGTGGCTGTACCAATTGCGGTGTACGCACCTGCACCATTTCGCATGAGCCATGGCAAGTTGGCCAATGTCTCAACGTTGTTCACGATTGTTGGCTGACCATACAAACCAATTGCAGCTGGGAAATATGGTGGCTTCAAACGTGGCATTCCACGATTGCCTTCAAGACTTTCAATGAGAGCAGTCTCTTCACCCACCACATATGCACCAGCACCCCAGTGCAACACAATGTCCACGGAGAACTTTGAACCAAGAATGTTCTTGCCAACGTAACCAGCTGCGTATGCCTCATTTAATGCAGTAGCAACTCTTTCTTGTGCAAGAGCCATTTCGCCGCGGATGTAGAGAAAGCACTGCGACAGACCAGCTGCATAACAAGCAATCAAACAACCTTCAATGAGTTGATGCGGATCGCGCTCCATGAGCAAACGGTCTTTGTATGTTCCTGGTTCACTCTCGTCACCGTTAACAACGAGATAACGCGGCCACACACCTTGTGGAGTAAGACCCCACTTGTTTCCTGCCGGGAATCCTGCGCCACCGCGACCAAGAACAGTTGCGTTCTTTACTTCGTCATGAATGTCTGTTGCAGGACGACCCAACGCTGCACGCAGACCTGCGTAGCCATCGGTGGCCAAGTACCGCTGCAATGTGTATGAGTCTTCGTATTCAAATCGTGATGTCACGATTTTTGGACGATCACCTGGATAGAAGCCGGGAGCGTGTGGCCATGTGCCACCAGGATTGCTGGTCATAGCGCCGCCTTCCCATCAAGCCATGCAGGACCTTCCGTCACAAGATCTGGATCAACCGCACCGACCCCGCGATCTGCAGGAATGTGCTGACGCGTGACATGCAAAGTGCCGTGTTGTGGAATCTCATCAGTGAGTTGACCAGTCTGCAGTTGATCAACCAATGTGTCGAAATTTTGTGGCGTGACACGGAAGCGATAGCGATAGTTCACCTGCAGGCACGGCGCTTCTGTACATGCAGCCTGACATTCCGCACGCTCAAGAGTGAACATACCATCTGGTGTGGTACCACCCATGTGGATTCCAAGTCGCTCTTCGGCGTGATGCATGAGTTCTTCCGCGCCCATCAACGCACATGACATGGTGCCGCAAATGTTGATGAGATACTTGCCAACAGGTTCAAACTTGAACATCTCGTAGAACGATGCTGTTCCGTACACCTCAGCAGATGTTGCGCCAACAAGTTCTCCAATGTGCGCCATTGCTTCGTTAGTGACGTAGCCATCTTGTTCTTGCGCAAGATGCAACAACGGAATAGTTGCTGAACGCGCCTTTGGATAGCGACCAATAATTTCTCGCGCAAGGCGAACGTTTTCTTCAGACAGACGAGCCATCAGCGATCAACCTCTCCGAGCACTGGGTCTACGGACGAAATAACTGCTACTGCGTCTGCAACAAGGCCACCACGCATCATGTGTGGCAAAGCTTGAATGTTGACAAACGACGGTGCGCGCATGTGCATGCGGTACGGCGTAGATGATCCGTCGGACACGATGTAGCAACCAATTTCGCCACGAGGGCTTTCAATACCTACATACACTTCGCCCTCAGGCACTTTGAAACCTTCAGTGAAGATCTTGAAGTGATGAATCAATGCTTCCATTGATTCATCAATTCGTGCGCGTGGTGGTGGCGTGACCTTCTTGTTCTGAATGCGGTAGTCACCAGAAGGCATGCGATCCAGAATCTGATACACAATGCGCATTGATTCACGAATTTCGTTGAAACGAATTGCGTATCGGTCGTATGCGTCTCCGTGTTGACCAACAACAACGTCGAACTCAACATCGTCGTAACGAAGGTATGGCATTTCGCGTCGCAAGTCCCAGGGAACTCCGGTGGAGCGAAGGATGGGACCTGTTGCACCAAGAGCCATTGCCTCGCGTGCAGTAATTGCACCAACACCTTGCAGACGTTCACGCCAAATGGGCTGGCCCGTCATCAAGATGTCGTATTCCTCTAGACGTGAAGGCAAGTTTTCAAGAATTTCCAACACGTCATCACGCCAACCTGCGGGCAAGTCTGCAGCAAGTCCACCAGGGCGAATGAAGTTGTGGTTCATTCGCAGGCCAGTGACCTTTTGGAAGAAGCGCAACACTTCTTCGCGTTCACGCCATCCGTACAACATCATGGACACTGCACCAATGTCCATACCGTTAGTTGCAAGGAACAACAAGTGGCTGCTCATGCGGTTCAATTCCGAAAGCAACATGCGCATCCACACAGCGCGCTCTGGAATGTCACCATCAATGCCAAGAAGTTTTTCTACAGCAAGTGAAAAAACAAGTTCATTATTTAGCGGCGAGAGATAGTCCATGCGCGTGACGTTGGTGCCACCTTGCATGTAGGTGAGTGACTCACCTGTCTTTTCCATTCCAGTGTGCAAGTAACCAATAATTGGCTTACAACGGAGAACAGTCTCACCTTGAAGTTCAAGCATGAGACGTAACACGCCGTGAGTACTTGGGTGCTGCGGGCCCATGTTGATGATCATTGTCTGGTCTTCGGGCGCTTCAGTTTGAACCTCGGCTAATTTTGCTGCTTCGGCTTCGCTGAGACGAAGAACTGAACCAACTTCGCGGAACAATTCTTTGGCAGTTAGTTCACTGCGTGAACGAAGTTCCTGCCCGCCTTCATGCGTACCTGCAGAAATAATGGTGCTCATGAGTTTGACCCCTTGAACTGAACAGGAATTGATCCTTGGTCGTAATCCTTACGAAGAGGATGACCGTCCCAATCTTCGGGCATGAGAATGCGCGTCATGTCTGGGTGACCATCAAAGGAAATTCCAAACATGTCGTACGTTTCGCGTTCATGTGCTTCGGTTCCTGGATGCACATCGAACAGTGATGGAAGAACAGCGTCTGATTCTGGAACTTGCACTCGCAAGCGAATGCGTTGACGAAGAGTGAGCGACAACAGATTGACGACAACCTCAAAACGTTCCGGCTGAATGTCTGCGCCTACTGTGCGATGTGGCAAGTTGAGGTAATCAACACCGGTGAGATCGATGCACATGTCGTAGCCGTCTGCGAGCAACGACTTCACAACTGACACGTACGATTCGCGCGGAACCAAGAGAACTTGTTGACCGTGTGAATCAAGAAGTGGACATCCGTGCAGCGTTGCGACAGTTTGCTGCACGGTTTCTACGCCATCGCTCATGATTACTTCGACCCGATAACAACAGGAGAAGTTGCGTGCACTTCTGGCGACAATTCAACTCCGGCGCCTGCACCAGAGATTTCACGACGACGCATGATCTCGCCGTCTTCAATGAGTTGGTGCAACGTCTCAATAGCGTGAATCAAAGTTTCCGGTGTTGGTGGACAACCAGGTGCATACACGTCGACGGGGACAATTTGATCGACACCTTGCACAATGGCGTAGTTGTTGAACATGCCGCCACTTGATGCGCAGACACCCATTGAGATAACCCACTTCGGTTCCATCATTTGGTCGTACACCTGACGAAGAACTGGCGCCATCTTCTGGCTGACACGACCAGCAACAATCATGATGTCTGCTTGTCGGGGTGATGCACGGAACACTTCCATTCCGAAACGAGAGATGTCGTAGTGCGAAGCGCCAGTTCCCATCATTTCGATTGCACAACAAGCAAGCCCGAAAGAAGCGCCCCAACTTGAACGTGAACGGGCCCACTTCACCAGATCTTCAATGCGTGCGGTAACGAAGTTATGTTCAATGCCGCCGAGGCCATCATCGAGAACGTTTTGTGCAAGCCCCATTACGCGGCCTTCCCATTATCTACCTTGCGACCTTCAGCACCAACAACGCGAACCGTACGGCTCGGAGTGATGACAGGGCCATCGGAAATTGTGGTGCTGCCATTGGCCTTCTTTAGTGGGCCCCAATCGAGCGCACCGCGAGCGACCATGTACACAAAGGCAACGAAGAACACTGAGCTGAACGCCACCATTTCAAAGAAACCGAAGGTTCCAAGGAATTCGCGATCTACTGCGTATGGGTACGCAAAGATGATTTCAATGTCGAACATGATGAACAACATCGCGATGACATAGAAGCTCACTGGGAAACGTTCCGGTGGTTCACGGCCAGGAACGATTCCACATTCGTACGGTGCTTCCTTAGCTGTGTTTGGTCGCTTTGGCGCCAACAAACGCGACGCAATCAAACTCAATACGCCGAAAAGTACGGCCAGCACCGTCAGCGCAAGGATGGGCAGGTACTGACCCATGGCTTATGCCGCCGGCGACTTGAGTGCGAGATTTCCTCGCAAGATCACTTCACGACGGTGAAGCATCCATGCCAACAAGAAGAACACAATTCCCGAACCGAACATGATGAGTAACGCTGGTTGACGACGTGCGCCAAGATCGCGAATCATCACCACGTAACGATGTGGCTGTGTGGTGTCAACCTGAGCACGTGCTGGTGCACGGCCGGGTTCTGTGCGTTGCTGCACCAGTGGTGCAACTTCAACAATTGAATAACGAGGCTTGTGCTTGAAAGCGAAAAAATCGATTGACTCGCCAATCTTTGGATAACGCTCGCCACCCTTGTCGTATACGGCGACTGGGATGTACTCACCCGCAGAGAACTCTTCGGCCTCTACTTGAATGATTTCATCGGCCGATGCAACTGCTTGTCCACGACGTGGGTCGGACTCTTCAAGAACAGTCCAGCCTTCTTCAACAAGAGCAGCAGACACTTTCTTTGCAGCATCTGGAGCAGCCAATCCGTCGAGGTTGATGGGCGCGTCAATAACTTCCGCTCGATTAAGCAATGCACCATCTCTCACGATGGTGATTGGTTCTGCAGGCTTCCACGATGGGAACGGTCCTTGTAGACCAATTCCATAAATGGCCCACACAAAAGCCATGGACATCATCCAACCAGCAAGAGCTGTTGCGGTGATGAGGAAACCAAGACGTGCACCAAGGTTGGTGCCAAGAATGAGATAGGTGCCACCCAAAAGGGCAACAACCATCACCAATACAACGATGATGCCGCGAAGGCCTGGATTGAAATCAATCGCTAAGAGAGTGGACAACATCAGAGGCTCCGCACGTATTCGACAATTAACTTGATTTGCTCATCGGTGTACATCTGACCGAAACCAGGCATACGCCCACTTCCCTGTCCTTGTTCGCCGTAGCGCTTTCCATATTCAGAACCGGCCTTAATGAACTCAATCATGTCCTTCTGGCTGGGGAACTGTCGGATGGAAGATCCACCGGTGAGGTTTGGACCAAATGCACCGCCGCCAGTTGCCTGCGGGTCGCCATACGACCAACCCTTTGTGTGGCAACGTGCACACGAATAAGCGCCTGATCCGAGGTCGAGATTGAACAATGCTTCTCCAAGAGAGCCGTACACCTTTTCATCAACAAGGCGTTGTGCTTCCTTGATGATGTCGGCGTTGTTCGCTTCTGGAAGTTTTCCTTCAGAACAAGTTGGGTTGTAATAGGCACGTGTTTCCGCACAGCCTTCTTGCGGAATCTGAATTGACTTCATGTACTCAATGAGTGTGGTGACCTTTT
>JBMTEX010000024.1:0-22568 GCA_049433485.1 Ilumatobacteraceae bacterium
TGTCCTAGTCGGAGGACCAGCTGTCGTTGTTGTAGTAGTCGGTGGAACAGTTGTCGTCGTCGTTGTTGTCGTAGTCGTAGTGGTTGTTGTCGTGGTTGTCGTAGTTGTCGTTGCTCCGCTAGTCACCGTTGCGGCTGCACTAAAACTTTCAATAGTTGCACCACTGCCCTGTGCGGTTCTCCACGACCAAGTGGCTGTCTGACCTGTTGAAGGATTCGTTACAACTCCAGGTCCAAATTCAAGTTTGATGGTGTCACCAGCAACAAACTTGTTTGACTGTGCCCAGATTTGAATTCCATTGGTCCACGAGCCATTAACGTTCAAGTATTCAGTGGTGTTTCGCAGCACCCCATTGACCCACAGTGTGGTAATCGCAGCCAGAGCGCTTCCTGAATAAGCAACAAAGTTTGGATAGACAGAGGGCCTATTCAGGTAGAAGATATTTGAAACTAATGACATGGTGGAGATGGAATACTCAAATGTCAGTCCCGTCGATGCACCAGCAGTTGGATCCGACAACGTCACCGATGCCGCCACTGCGTGTGCTGGCTTTGCTTGTTCGCTGACACCGCCCCACGACACAACAAAAAATGCAACTACTAGAAGTGCGCCAATGAGGCGTTGTGCTGACCGTGGAGAGTGCATACCAAAAGTCTATGCGGGTCGATGAGCGAAGATAGTCACTTTCAGACAGTGATTTGCATCAGCGAATGAGGGTGTCGGCCTCGCCACCAATTTCTACTAGAGACAATTTTCCATCACCTGTTTCAAAAATGGTGACCGAACAATTATCAAGACTCGCGATGACCACCCTGTCATCCCCCATCGCTGCACCAATGACTGCGTTAATTGCGATGTAGTGACTAAAGATCACTGTGTCGGTCTCCATAGAAGCAACACAATCTGAAATGGCACGACGATACGTGGCGTAGTGATCTCCCGACTTCTTTGCAACGTCAGTCCATGTTCCAGCCATGGCGTCACGAAGCCATGTGACTCGATCTTCTAATGCATAGCCATCTGGTGATGGAATCTCGCCCACCAGCGGCTCAATGCGAACCTCTTGCTTCCAAGCAGTAGCCAATGGAAACGCTGTCTGTTGACACCGCAGCAACGGACTCGAGACAACGGGCAACGGTCCGCGTGCAGACAATGTGCTTGCCACTCGAAGTGACTGCTGGCGACCAAGTTCATCAAGACCGGGATCTGGATCTTCGTTCCAGCCGGCAGCAGCACGACCATGTCGCACCATGTAGATGCGGGTCATTCGAAAATCCAACCGTCGCGCATCGGTGCATCGCTTTTCGGATCAATGAACCATTCGAAACCAAATTGATGAGCAAATCGCTCTTCATCCATTGACAAAAAGAAACTTGAATCAGCTAACTGACTTGCGTGACATTTCATCGCTGCACGCTTTTGGGTCGCGTACTTCACAACGTCAACTTTCAAGTTGATTTCAGACTCCAACGACCCCATGGGGTTGCCATCGTCCATTGGACCATCGGGGTCAAAACCTTCTCGGTCTGGAGGCAACATGCCCGCCGCACGTGCTGCTTCTAGACCGCGGCGCATTTGGTCGCGGTTCATTGTTCCCTCTAGCACACGCACTGATGGAACAAGTTCTGCCGCACGATGACCCACCTTGTGCACCATGATGTGGTCTGGGTGCCCGTACCCACCATGCCAGTCGTATGTGGTGAGTACATCTGCGTTCTCTTCACGTAAGACATCTGCAAGTTTGTGTGCCGCTTCATCGAGTGACGCATTGCAGAACGCACCAGGATTTGCGTTTTGTTCCCATCCCGTCATTCCGCTGTCTTCGTATCCAAGAAACACCACGCGATGCACACCTAGTACGTCTGCCGATGCCAGCGTTTCTTTGTGGCGAACACTCACCAATGTTTCGCCGGCAGGCAGATCTTCAGGAACTTCACCATGGTCACCATTCGTGGCAACAACAAGAACTACTCGATGACCTTCTTCAGACGCGCGGGCAATGGTGCCGCCTGTGCCGATGCATTCATCATCGGGGTGGGCGTGAAAACAAACGAGAGTTGCCACTACGCCTGCTTTGCTGCGCCACTTGCAAGCAACGCGTCAACGTTGGACACGCCCCACTCGCGCAAGATGTCTGCAGTGTGTTGACCTGGATGAGCAGATGCACGAGCAACCTCAGGCGTGGTACGCGAGAAGCGAGGAGCTGGTGCTGGCTGCATATGACCGTTGATATTGATGAACGTTTGACGTTCAACATTGTGCGGATGGGTTGCGGCTTCACTCATCGTGAGAACTGGTGCAAAGCACACATCTGTTGCTTCCATGATGTTGCACCACTCATCACGAGTCTTTTGCTTCATCACATCACGCAGACGCTCTTTCAAGTGTGGCCATTGCGACGAATCCATTTGCTTTGCAAACTCGGCATCACCCTCTAGCCCAGTGAGCTTCAACAACTCTGCGTAGAACTGTGGCTCAATAGAACCAAGCGACACATACTTTCCGTCTTTACATTCGAAAACATCGTAAAAATGCGCACCGGTGTCCAACAGGTTGGTACCTGGGGCATTCTCGTTGAAGATTCCCATGGACTTAAATGACCAGAACATGGTCATCAGCACTGCAGCGCCGTCCACCATTGCGGTGTCAACGACCTGACCCTTGCCAGACTTTTGTGCTTCCAACAGCGCACACACAACGCCGTATGCGAGGAACATGCCGCCACCGCCAAAATCCCCCACCATGTTCAATGGTGGAACTGGCATCTCGCCAGCACGCGCAAAATGTGCCAATGAACCAGCGAGTGCGATGTAGTTAATGTCGTGGCCCGCTGCGTTTGCATACATGCCTTCTTGGCCCCAACCAGTCATGCGACCAAACACCAACTTTGGATTTCGTGCCTGACACACATCCGGGCCGACTCCAAGACGCTCCATCACACCGGGGCGGAAGCCTTCAATCAGCGCATCAGCTTTCTCCACCAACTGCAATAAAGCTTCCACACCCTCTGGACTCTTCAAGTCGAGTGCAATGTTGCGACGGCCGCGCAACATGAGATCTCCTGCTGGCGTGTCGGGAGCTGGTCCGCGAACCGCTTGTGCGCGATCAACACGAATGACTTCTGCACCCATGTCTGACAGCAACATTGCAGCGAATGGCCCTGGTCCAATTCCCGCAATCTCAATGATCTTGTATCCGCTTAATGGTCCAGCCATGATTCGTTGTCCTTCTACTTCGATAAAGGTTGTTACGCGCGATGTGCTCGACGCACATGTGAAGAGATTGCATCGTGGAAAAGAGGCCACAATGGAGTTGGCAAATCGTGTCCCATGTCTGCAACAAACAAGAACGTTGAGCCAGGAATCAATTCTGCGGTGCGCTCTCCGCCTGATGGTGTGAGCAATGTGTCATCGCGGCCGTGAATGACCAACGTAGGTATTTGCAGTTGGCGCAATCCATCACTGCGATCACCTGATGCATAGATGGCCGCCAGTTGACGCTGTGTTCCCTCTGGATAGAAACTGCGGTCGTATTCACGAGCTGCACGTTGACGAGCTTCATCCAGGTCGAAGTATTTCTTTGAACACCACACCGCCCAGTTCTTGGCACTCTCGATGTAGTCCTCGCGAGATGGAGGCGGTGGGGCCAACAACGCAGCGAGTGCTTCGTCAGTGGGCGTGCCGTATGCGAGATCGCCGGGAACCGACATGATGGACGTGAGGCTGTGCATGCGGTGCGGGTGGCGCAATGCAAATGTCTGTGCAATCATTCCGCCCATTGACGCACCAAGAACGTGTGCTTTCTCAATACCGAGATGGTCAAGAACGCCGAGCGCATCGTCTGCCATATCGTGAAGCGTGTACGGAACAGGAACGGTGACTTCCTCCCCCATCATTGCTTGCATGGTGACTTTGTCTGTCTCTACAACGACACCGTGATGCTTGTGCGAGAGCCCGCAGTCGCGATTGTCGAACAGCACAATGTGAAAACCACTGTCGACAAACATCTGCATGAACTCTTTTGGCCATGCAGTGAGTTGAGCGCCAAAACCCATGATCCATAGCAATGTGGGATGGGATGGGTTGCCCATTGTCTCGTATTCAATGGCGATTCCAGATGTCAGTGTGGCCTGTGGCATTTACCTATTCTCTCAGGTTGTGGGCAATGTCGCCCAACGGAGACGTCAACCCAATAAACGGCGCTTTTGCTCTTCAAACTCCTCGTCGGTGAGCGTGCCACGGTCACGAAGCGCCTCTAAACGCTCCAATTCATGGGCGATGCCACTGAGTGAGGGCGCGACAAGAAATGGCCGTGAAGCTCGCGACTGAATGCAGGAATTGACGATGTTCTGCACTTCATCTGGGCGGCCAATGTCGCTGAAAATCTTCTCGCCAGTCTCATCACCCTCTTGAATCACGATGTCTCCCACTAGGTGCACCACGATGTCTCCCACACCCAGCAAACGTTCAAGAATTGATTGCTCGAAGTTCACATTGGAGATTCGCTCTAAGGGAATCTCCACTCCAGAACGCGCCACAACTCCTTGGCGATAGATCACCCGATCCGTGGTGACCACAAAGTAGGTGGTGCGCCACTTCACCAACTCCACCACCAAGATGGCGGCACACACGATCACAATTCCGAGACCGAGATATGTAGCCCCAGTCTTCATCCAGCCAGACAGCACTGAGTTCACCCACAGCGTGAGAACCAGCGACGCCCCCAGACCTAACGCAGAGGGGCCAAAGAACCACCAGTGAGGGTGTAGGTCCAAGACAATGTCTTCATTGTCATTGATAAGGCGTTGCGGGAAGGGCATGTGCGTAAAAGGGTAGCAACCGCCTAAGTTTCTGTGTGTGCTCTTCCTTGACCGCAACTCAGACGCCCCCGCCAGGACCCCCGAGTCTGTGCTGGCTGGCCTCGATGGAGATCAGCGTTCAGCCGTCACCGCGCCGGTTGGGATTGTGGTGGTGCGCGCTGGGGCTGGTTCAGGGAAAACAACTGTTCTGACGCGCCGCATTGCGTGGCGCACATTGTCTGGAACTGCTGATATTGAACGCACCCTCGCCATCACATTTACGCGGCAGGCAGCCACCGAAATGCGTGCACGGTTAGCCACGTTTGATTTAGAAGGTCAACCAACTATCGGCACATTCCACGCCATCGCTCGAAAGTTGATGTTGCAATTCCTTGAAGACAGGGGACGTCGCGCGCCGGTCATCATCAACAACAGATCATCTGTTATTTCACAGTGCATGGGCGATGACGCACGATCTGGTGGAGTGAATGATGTGTTGTCAGCAATTGACTGGGCACATAGCCGCATGTTGACTCCCGACACAGCAGCGGCGGCCATGAGCGCAGCGGGCATGGCTATTCCACTTGGTGCGACACGTTTTGCAGAAGTATTCAATGAATATGAACGCACGAAAAAGAAACGTGGCTTGGTTGACCTGAACGACTTTCTTATTTCAGTTGTTCGGGAAGGGAATAAGGATCCTCGCTACCTTGAATCTCTTCGGTTTCAGTATCGACACATCTCAGTTGATGAAGCGCAAGATATGAACCCACTGCAATATGAGTTCTTACAAGCATTCGCCACGTCGACACCAGATCTCTTTCTCGTGGGCGACCCCAACCAAGCCATCTATGGATTCAACGGAGCCGATAAACAACTGTTTGACACACTTCCCAATATCTCTGGTGCTGCGTCCGTGATTTCACTGCCATCCAACTATCGATGCACACCAGAAATCGTGACATTTGCGGTGAAGTCCTTAGCGCAGGACGGGCAAACAGCAGACGCGCAATCGCGTCGCCCCCAAGGTGCACCAGTTGTTCTTCAACGTTGTGCCGACGAAAAAAAGGAATGTGACGTCGTCGTGAAAGCGGTACGCCAAGCTCGGGGGCGTGGCAGATCGTGGAGCGATATTGCTGTCCTCACCCGAATCAACGCGACAGCCGACATACTTCGCGACCATCTCATGGCGGCAGACATTCCCGTGCGCACAGCACGACGTGGTGGCGCATGGAGTCGAGCAGTTGCGGCAGCCACCGAGCTCACCAATCGCGACAGTCTGTCTGCGTGGTCATCGGACATTCTTGATTCAGGCGAATATCAAGCAGATGACCCCGACAGCATCGTGGCCACTTTCGTTCGGACATTCCTCGATGAAAATCGTGCTGGCTCAGTGGACGGTCGTGAATTCGGAACTTGGTTAGCCACTTCTGCCGACGTCGCGGAAACAGACGGCGTCGACGTGCTGACCTTTCACGCAGCCAAAGGGCGCGAGTGGTCATATGTCGTTGTCGCGGGTGCAGAGAAAGGTCTTCTTCCACATCGCAGTGCGCGTGGCCACATTGCGAGAAGCGAAGAAGCACGCTTGGCATATGTCGCGCTCACACGCGCCGCCGATGAATTGTTGGTGACATGGACTGATACTCGTCATGGACGATCAACGGGTCCATCACCATTTCTTCCCAGTGTCACCACGGATGCCCCTGTCATCGCTCCGCCGCCACCAGAAATACGTGAGCGAACAAAATCTGTCACCACCAAAGATCCACTCGATGTTGCGTTGCGTGAATGGCGTGACAGCGAGGCGTACAGTCATCGAGTTGACCCCGACGTCATCCTTCCGCTTCGGTCATTGAAGAGAATTGTCCGCATGCGACCAACCACGAAAGACGAAGTAGCAGAACTAGTTGATGTGGTCTTTGCTCAACGCCACGGCTCAATAATTATTGAGTTAGTGCACCGCACTACGACGGATTGAGATCGCGACCTTTTCGCAAGAGATCCATCATCTCTGGTGGCATGGATAAGAACAGCACTTCTGCTTCTGCGCATAGTTTGTCCCCATGATGGGCCGTGCCTTTTGTAAAGATCTTCCGGCCGTCCACTTTTTCCACCCAGCCCTTGAAATGAATCTCCGCATGAAGTGGTGTTGGTGAACGGTACGTCACGGACAATCTTCCCGTCATACCTGGACGCCCCGTCAGTGATTGCGTCATTCCCAATACTTCATCAAAGGCTGCCGCAATGAATCCTCCATGACAGTGCCCCGGCGGACCTTCGTATGGTTCGGTAAAGACCACATCACCCATGACTGCACCAAACTCACCGAATTCTTGATCGATTGTCATAATCATTGGCATCGACAATGGATTCATCGCTCCGTAGAACGGGCTTCGATCAGAAAAGTGAGACTCAGCTGCCGCAGAACCTGGCTGGCCAGTCTGTTCAAGCAATGTGAGAGCGTCTTCGATGAGGGCCATTGCTTCGTCAATCTTCTCAACGTCTGCTGTAGACGTAAATGACTGGTACACCAACTTGCGCACAGTGTCTGCCAATGAAATACGTGCCTCATCGGCCTGAGAAAGTTCTCGATCACGCGAATGAAACGATGGAAATGTAAAAGAACCGTCGGCCACTATTCCCCCACTTTTAACAACACAGGTGCATGATCGCTGGGCGATTCACCTTTTCGAGCGTTGCGATCTACGCTTGTCCATTTTGAACGCGCCGCAACCGACGATGTCGCCAGCAAGAGGTCTATGCGCATTCCATGACCTTTATAGAAACTGCCGCCGCGATAGTCCCACCACGAGAACAATCCAGCATCGTCGTAGAAGCGACGGAACGTATCTTCCATTCCGAAATCGCAAACTTGTTTCAGCGCGTCGCGCTCTGGCTGACTCACGTGTGTGGCGTTTTCAAATTGAGAAACATCCCATACATCACGATCATCAGGGGCAATGTTGAAGTCCCCCGCCACAATGACATCGTCCGCTGCACTACAGGACGCATCCAAATGCTGTCGCAATCGAGATAGCCACGACAATTTGTATTTGTAATGGTCGTGGTCTACTTCGCGACCATTGGGAACATAGACCGAACTGATGCGAATACCCCCACATGTTGCAGTGATAATTCGCGCCTCGTGGTCCGGCTCTATTCCGGGTGCAAAGTTCGGAACAACATTGTCTAATCCCACCTTTGACAAGATGGCGACGCCATTCCACTGGCCTTGTCCGAAGTGTGCACTTTCATAACCCAATGCAGCGATCGCATCGGTGGGGAACTTTTCTTGAGCGAGCTTGGTCTCTTGAAGACAGACCACATCTGGCTGAATCTCAGAGAGCCATTCTTCTACTCGAGGCAATCGAGCCTTCAACGAATTCACGTTCCATGTCACTACAAGCACACTGAGACGGTAGTTCTCCCTGTGCCCATGGTGGGAACTGACGCCTATTTTTTCTTGGCAGCAGCCTTCTTCACGGCAGTCTTTTTGGCCGGAGTTTTCTTCACAACAGTCTTTTTAGCTGGGACTTTTTTCGCAACAGCCTTCTTCGTCGGAGCCTTAGCAACAGAAGACTTCTTGGCAGGCGATTTCTTTACCGCCTTCTTGGCCGGTGCGGACGCAGATGTGGCTGGCGCTTTCGGTGCGACGGCTTTCTTAGCAGGCACCACTTTCTTGGCTGCTGCAGGCTTCTTCTCTGGTGGCGACTTCTTGGCCGAGGACTTCACACCCGACTTTGCGGCGGACTGTGCAACTAGCGGAGCAACAACGTCTGGCACTCCTAGATCAACGCTACGACGCGCGGGCGTATAGCCAACGACAGTGAGCGTGACCGCGTCACCAATCTTGAACACATCGCGCGCACTTCGTGGAATGGGAGTAGCCATATTGCGCAGAGGGACGTAACCCGCAACATTCCCAATCGTGACAGTGACACCGTTTGCCGCATACGACTGCACAACGGCTTTCACTTTCGTTCCAGCTGGATGCTTTTCGACGAACTCTAAATACGGCACCACATCATTGGCCATCACGACCGGCTTTGCGGGCGCCTTCTTCTCCTTGGCGCGTTTCTTTGATTGCTTTGCAGGCTCTGGTTTGATGGCCTCTTGCTTGGCAACTGGTTGTGCTTTCATTCGGACGGTTGGTGGTGGCGTTTTTGGAATTGGCATCGGCTTGCTGGCTTCAGGACTTGCCGTTTGCTGCTTCTTCACAACAGCGCCGGTGCGAATTGATTGCCGGCTCGTGGGGCCACGCACAGGAAGACGTTCGACAAACACCCAACCAACGAGTGGAACAGGCTTTCCACCAATGAGCCGGCCTTCGTCAAACAGCCACTTGTATTTGCCGTGAAATTCCTGATAACTGTCGTTCGAGAGAATCGCAGCGTTCGCCTTGTCTGCGATGGCAAGAATGAATGCGTCACCTCGCCCCACTGCACCCGCAGGCGGGGCTACTAGTTCATTGTTAGCGATGGCCGACTCGAACTCTGCACGTTCTTTCTTCGCAATGCGGTGACCAAACGTTGCGTCCACAATGACAGTGACTTTGGCGCCTTTGTACTCAGTCATGAGAGCCGTGACGGCTTCGTCTAACTGGGCAAGGCTGGGCTCGGTCCGACCCTCGGTCGCAATGTTCGAACCGTCGACGATGATGTGCTTGGTCACTTATTCATTGAACCACCCCCAGCACCCTTGAACGGGGCAATCCGATGCCTTCTGCGGCACGGTGCCGTCCTAGCCTGATCTTTGTGAGCGAATTACCGATTAAGGCCGTTTTGTGGGATTTTGGCGGAGTCATTTTGTCTAGCCCCTTTGAGGCCTTCAACCGGTACGAGGCCGAGCGAGGGCTTCCAGAGAATCTGATTCGCCGAGTGAACGCCACATATCCAGACTCAAACGCCTGGGCCAAGCTGGAGAGGAATGACATCTCCCCTGCTGAATTTGACCTCCTCTTTGCCGAGGAGAGTGAGGCCCTGGGGCATCGAGTTCCTGGTGCCGATGTTCTCGCTCTCTTGGCCGGCGATGTGCGGCCACATATGGTGGCGGCACTGAACACCGTCATCGACGCTGGTTTCCAAACGGCGTGCCTCACCAACAATGTGGTGACGACGTCGCCTTCGCCCACAGACAGACAACGCGAAATCGCCGAGATCATGGCCTCATTCCATCACGTGGTGGAAAGCAGCAAAGTGGGTTGCCGAAAGCCTGAACCACGCTTCTATGAAATCGCGTGCGACCTCCTCAACGTGTCACCAAAAGAATGTGTTTTCCTCGACGACTTAGGAATCAATTTAAAACCAGCAGCCGCAATGGGAATGCGAACCATCAAAGTGGTTGACTCCCACGATGCACTGAGGGAACTCTCTCAGCATCTCTCTCTTGAATTGTTGTAAAGACTCTTACAGACCGGCGAACGTTTCGTTCATCAGATCTTCATGCTCTTGATCATGAATTGCTTTTGAGCCGGTTGCTGGGCTACCAGATGCAACTCGCGCGGCATGACGCAAGTCGTATCCACGATCCTTCAAACGCCAGATGAGATGTTCCACAAAGTGCCATGGCCCCATGTTCTCTGGCTCTTCCTGCAACCACACCACTTCATTTGCATTGGGGTAGCGCAATAAGACTTCGTTGATTTGGTCAAGCGGGAACGGATATAACTGTTCAACTCGAACAACTGCAACAGGAGCATTGCGCTTTGTTCTTTCGCTCATTGCGTCATGTGCAACTTTGCCGCTGCATAACACCACACGCTTAATTGCTGCTTTGTCCGAGACATGTGGATCATCCAGCACTTCAAGGAACGAGCCACTTGTGAACTCATTGATGTGCGAACGACTTTCTTTCATACGAAGTGGTTGCTTCGGAGTAAAGATGACCAAGGGCTTGCGGATGTCGCGCAAGAGCTGGCGACGCAGAACATGGAAATACTGCGCTGCCGTTGTTGCATTGACAACCTGGATGTTGTCTTCGGCGCACATTTGCAAGAATCGCTCAATTCGCGCCGAAGAATGTTCTGGGCCCTGGCCCTCGAAACCGTGTGGCAACAACATCACGAGACCGTTCTGTTGCTTCCACTTGTCTTCGGCGGCAACGATGTACTGGTCAATGACAATTTGTGCACCGTTTACAAAGTCACCGAACTGGCCCTCCCACATCACCAAAGCATTCGGATTGGCATGTGCGTATCCATACTCAAAACCAAGGGCTGCGTATTCCGACAGCAACGAGTCATAGACCCAGAAATGTCCGGTAGCACCCGAAAGGTGCTTAAGCGGAAGGAATGTGTTTTCGTTTTCAACGTCCACAAGTGACGCGTGACGATGACTAAATGTTCCACGACGTGAGTCTTCACCCGCGAGACGAACGTCGTACCCTTCGAGCAGTAACGAACCGAAAGCAAGCGCTTCCCCTACTCCCCACTCAAAATCTCCATCGGTCTGGTAAGCCCTCTCGCGAGCTTCAAACTGGCGAATCAGTTTTGGATGCACGTTGAATCCGTCTGGATAATTCGTGAGTTGATAGAAGATTTTCTCTAACGTCTCTTTGTCCACACCAGTGTTCACATGAGGAAGCACACCAGCTGGTACAGGTGGACGTGCAGCCTTCACTTTTTCTGGAGCGTTCTGACGGGTGTCGTCTAACGCGGCCTGCAGTTTTCCTTGGTAGTCCTGCAACGTTTGTTCGGCGATGTCCATAGTGATGTCGCCACGCTTCACCAAATGCTCCACGTACATCTTTCGAATACTTCGCTTTTCTGCAATTGCCCTATACATCAGTGGCTGCGTGTAGCTGGGGTCGTCGCCTTCGTTGTGGCCGTGCAAGCGATAACACATCAGGTCGATCACAACATCCTTGTGGAACTTCTGGCGATACTCATAAGCCAAACGTGCAACACGTGCACATGCTTCGGGGTCGTCACCGTTCACGTGGAAGATTGGAGCTTGCACCGTTTTTGCCACGTCTGTTGCGTAAATAGATGAACGTGCAAACTTTGGAGAGGTGGTGAAACCGATTTGGTTGTTCACCACAAGGTGAATAGTTCCACCCACGCGATATCCATTGATATCGCTCATCGCGAGACCTTCGTACACAATTCCTTGACCAGCAAATGCTGCGTCACCATGCATGAGCACAGGAATCACGCTGTACAGCAATGGTGGCTGAATGGCATCTTGCTTTGCGCGCACCATTCCCAACACGACGCCATTGACTGTTTCAAGATGGCTGGGGTTGGCAGCTAGTTCCACTTCAATCGACTTGCCATTTGCGGACACGTAGTTTCCGTGTGCACCCAAGTGATACTTCACGTCTCCGCTGCCCTGCACCGAGTCTGGGCTTAGATGACCTTCAAACTCTTTGAAAAGCTGCGAGTAGTCCTTGCCCATGACGTTGACCAACATGTTGAGTCGACCGCGGTGAGGCATTCCGAATACCACGCCGTGCATTCCGTCATCTGCAGCGGAGCAGAGAATTTCATCCACCATTGGAATCATGGATTCTGCGCCTTCAAGGCCGAACCTCTTTGTTCCCACATACTTCGTTGCCAAGAACTTTTCGAATGCCTCAGCCGCATTCAGACGTTCAAGAATGCGCAACTTCTTGTCGAGAGTTGGTGTGAATGTCACACCTTCCATCTTCGATTGAATCCAGCGCTGCTCATCGGTGTCTTGAATGTGCATGTATTCAACGCCGATAGTGCGACAATACGCATCGCGAAGAACTCCGAGAAGTTCATCCAACTTCATCTTGGTGCTACCGGCAACGCCTCCCGTGAGGAATTCGCGCTCAAGGTCCCAAATGGTGAGCCCGTAATTAGCGGGGTCTAGTTCGCGTGGAAGCTTTGGCTCTTTCCAGCGCAATGGATCAAGATCGGCAATGAGGTGACCACGAACGCGATGCGAACGCACCAACAGACTCACTTGCATCTGCTTGTGCATCATTGTTTCTTCGCGGTTCATGGGAGAAACGTCTGAAGCCCACTGCACCGCTTGGTATGGAATTTCGAGGCTGCGGAAGAGATCGTCGTAGAAATTGTGTTCACCCAACAACAACTCATGAACGCGCTTCAAGAACAAACCGCTCTCTGCACCCTGAATAATGCGATGGTCATAAGTGCTGGTGACTGTGACAACTTTGGAAACGCCGAGCGCATTGAGGTTTGTCTCGTCGGCTCCTTGAAACTCTGCTGGATAGTCAATGCTTCCCACGCCAACAATGACGCCTTGTCCAGGCATTAAACGAGGAACTGATTGCACCGTGCCAATGGTTCCTGGGTTGGTAATCGAAACGTTTGCGCCCTGGAAGTCTGCAATGGTGAGTTTGTTGTTCTTCACCTTGCGGATGATCTCGTCATAGGCAACCAAGAAGCCTGCAAATGACAATGTGTCTGCCTCGCGAAGAACAGGCACCACCAAATTGCGAGAACCATCGCCTTTGTCCACGTCTACTGCGAGCCCGACATTGACATGTGGGTTACGAATAAGTTGTGGTTTTCCATCTGCATCAACGGTGTATGCGTTGCGCATGTTCGGAACTGCATCTGAAATTGCGCGAACAATGGCGTACGCAATGATGTGAGTGAACGAGACCTTGGTGAGACCGTGACGTGATCGGTAGTCGTTGATTTGTTTACGGTTCACTTCCAGCAAACGTGCAGGCACGTTTCGGAAACTTGTGGCCGTTGGAACCGTCAAACTCTTTTCCATGTTTGTGACAATTGCGGCGCCCACTCCGCGAATTGGTTCTGGGGTGACATCGGCAGGAACAGGAACCGCAACCGATGGAGCGGGAGCACCAGATGGTGGTGCGGCAGCCGGTGTTGGTGCCGGAGTTGTTGCTGCGGCGGGCACTGGCGTGACAACATTTTGCGGGCCATCAGCCACGCTGCGGTAATCACTAAAGAACTCGCGCCAGGCTTCACTGACGGATGTGGGGTCGGTGCGGAACTGTTCATACATTTCTTCCACGAGCCATGAGTTGGCACCGAAGTCCTGTGTACGGTCAGCTAAGTCAGCCATGTTGTCGCCTTAGATTTTTGCCTCGAGAGGCGGTGGGGCGCCTGGGCAAGCGCCGCGGACGCCATTGTCCGCGTGACGAATGGTACTTGTCAGTCATGCCTACTCCGTCTCTTTACGGCCCATCGGTCAGTAAATTTGGTCTCATGAAGCGTCTCCTCCCCCTCATTGCCAGCCTGGCCCTGGTCATCTCTGCTTGCGGTGGTTCGTCCGCTAGTAAGCCCACCGAAACAGTTCCTGCAGGCGCACTCGTTGTGACGGCGAAATCAGGACTTCGCCTCGACAAAGCCGAATACGGCCCTGTGTCGGCAGGCGACGTCACCATCGGATACGTGAACGATGACTCCATGCGTCACACTCTGATTGTGGCCAAGGGTGACGAAAAGGTCGGCACATTCAAATTGATCGTGGTCGACAAAGGCGACGTGGATTCCGGAACCATTGCTTTGGAAGCCGGGGAATACACACTGTTGTGCGATGTTCCTGGCCACAGCAACATGCGCGCCACATTGACGGTGGAATAACGATTAGTACGAAAAGCAAAAGGGCCACCCCGTGTGGGGTGGCCCTTTCTTCGTTCTAGGGACGATTCGTTATGCGCCCAGGATGATGGTGCCCAGAACAAATGAGACCGCCCACAGCGCAACGCCAGTAATGATGGCGTTCTTGTGGCTTTCATACATGACCAGGGCCTTATTACCGGCCTTGATGCCACCGAACTTGCCCAGTGCGTTCAATTGCAGAAGCGCAGCCAACACGATGTTGATAATGAGGAATGTGTTCGCCTCGCCTGGCGATGCCTTGAACACGCTCTCGAAGTAGTGAGCAGAACCCACCATGTAGAACAACATGGAAATGGAGAAGATCGTGTTCTGGCGGGACGCCAACATTGCGCGGCGACCTGCTGTCGCTGCATCTGGGTTTGCTTCTCCACCGTTCAAGACGTTGGTGGCGTTTGCAATTACAACCTTCTGGTTCTTCCAGATGACCATCCATACGTTGGCGGCCATGGTGATTCCCAAAATCATGCCGAATGAAATTCCAGCGTTCTTTGCGTTCAGCGCATAGTCATCGACACCATGATTCATGAAGTCCTTCATGTAATCGGGAGCCACTGCAGTGATGAGAATGCCCGTGGACCACGTGGCAATTGCCGCCCAACGGAACCACCACAGCGCACGAGTTGCGATCTGTGTGATGGTGATATTGCGAGCCTTGCCCTCATCGCCATATGCGGCCAACCCTGGCACCTGTACCAAGTTGAAGTAATACAGCAAACCAATCCAGGTGATGCCGGCGAGAATGTGCAGGTAGCGGAACCAGAAGTTGCCAATAGCGTTCTGGTCAAACAATGAAGCTGCGTTCATGAATATAAACCCCTTGTGTAATGCCCCGAAGGGCGCAGAAGTCAAGATACCCCTCCGAGGCGCGGGAAGGGTGGAATAGACCTCCCCCAACTAACCTCAGGTAGGTCATGGCACACGAGTTCATCTACACCTGTTACAAGCTGGCGCGCTTCTACCCACCAGACCGCACCATCCTCGAAAACATCTCCCTCTCCTTTTATCCAGGCGCCAAGATCGGCGTTATCGGCTCTAACGGAAGCGGAAAGTCAAGTCTGTTGCGCATCATGGCGGGGCTGGACGATGGCTACTCCGGCGAGGCGCGTCTGACCCCCGGTTTCAGTGTTGGACTTCTTGAGCAAGAGCCACAACTCGACCCCTCTAAGAATGTGCTCGACAATGTGATGGATGGCGTAGCGCCTATTCGCGACATGCTGGCCCGATACGACGAAGTCATGGCCATGTGGGCAGACCCCGATGCCGACTACGAAAAAGTGGGCGCTATGCAGGCCGAACTGGAAGACAAGATTGCCGCCGCAGATGCATGGAGTCTCGACCGCAACGTTGAAATTGCAATGGACGCTCTGCGCTGCCCACCAAACGATGCCGATGTCACCAAGTTGTCTGGTGGTGAGCGCCGTCGCGTTGCATTGTGTCGCTTACTTCTCTCGCGTCCCGACTTATTGCTTTTGGACGAACCCACCAACCACCTAGACGCAGAATCAGTCGACTGGCTCGAGCGATTCCTCAAGGAATACCCCGGAACAGTTGTTGCGATTACTCACGACCGTTACTTCTTGGACAATGTTGCAAGTTGGATTCTTGAACTTGATCGTGGTCGCGGATTCCCATTTGAGGGCAACTACTCATCATGGTTGGAACAAAAGCAAGCTCGACTTGAAGCCGAAGAAAAGCAAAGCGACAACCGCCAACGCACGCTGCAACGCGAACTTGAATGGGTGAAGATGTCGCCGAAAGCTCGTCAAGCAAAAGGTAAAGCTCGTTTGGCCGCTTACGACAAACTTCACGCAGAGGCCCTTGCAGCAGAACGTGGCCCAGACAAATTGGAAATCAATATTCCTGCGGGCCCACGTCTTGGCGACAATGTCATCAAAGTAGAAAACCTGTCGAAAGGTTTCGGCGACCGACTTCTGATTGAAAACTTGTCGTTCTCACTTCCACCTGCCGGCATTGTGGGAATCATCGGACCAAACGGTGCTGGTAAGTCAACTCTGTTTGCCATGCTCACCGGTCAACAAGCACCCGATGCTGGAACAATCACGGTGGGCGACACGGTGCAGTTGAGTTACGTCGACCAGAACCGAGATTCTCTCGACCCCGCAAAGACGGTGTACGAAGAGATCACTGAAGGTGTTGAACACATGAAAGTAGGCGGCCGTGAAATTCATGGTCGCGCATACGTTGCAAGTTTCAACTTCAAAGGCGCAGACCAGCAGAAACTTGTTGGCGATCTCTCGGGTGGTGAACGCAACCGTGTTCATCTTGCGAAAGTGTTGAAGCGCGGCGGCAACGTGTTGCTTCTTGACGAACCAACCAACGACCTCGACGTCGACACATTGCGCGCATTGGAAGATGCGCTCGAACAATTCCCTGGTTGCGCCGTGGTTATCAGCCACGACCGCTGGTTCCTTGACCGCATCGCAACACATGTTCTCGCGTTTGAGGGTGACAGCCAAGTGCGCTGGTTTGAAGGAAACTTCAGTGAATATGAATCTTGGCGACGCAAAGAACTTGGTTCTGCCGCCGAGCAACCACATCGCATCAAATACAAGCCGTTGTCGAGATAGCCATGGCACTCAAACTCATCAAGATTTCATGCTTTGCGCTTTTCCTTGCAGGGATTCCCGCCATCATTGTCTCGTCTATTCGAGGAAACAACGAAGGCTGGGTTCTCACCTTTGGAATGATCACAGCTGTTGCAGCACTCATCTTGATTGCAGTTTCCGCCGTAACGTCCAATCGACGGATTGATGCATTTAACGATGTTCTCGCGGAACAAATTGAACAACGAGTGCAGCAGTTGGTACATGCGGGCGCCAACGAAGATGACGTTCGCGCGCTTATCCGAGAATCCATCAACTTGGCTCGCGGGCAACAGTGACCAATAGCGAACTCTTCGAGTCTTGGAAAGGGCTTTCCGACGCTGAGTTCGCAACAGTTCTTGCTGAACACACTGGCGCGCTTCTGGTACAACATCGCCAGCAACTAGTGGAGCGCGGGAATGTTTCTGTGTGGCAACTGAAAGATTCAGCAGATTTGCTAGCACATCACTTTCTCATGGATGCATTTACTGCGGTTCGACCAGACGACGCAGTTCTCTCAGAAGAGGGGCACGACAACCGTGCTCGCGTTCACAAAAATCGTGTGTGGATTGTTGACCCGCTTGATGGCACCAATGAATACGGCGAAGGCCGCTCTGATTGGGCGGTGCACATTGCGCTGTGGGAAGACAATGCGTTAACAGCTGGCGCCGTGTCGTTGCCCAGTATCAACACGGTGTTCTCCACTGATCCACCGCCAGTTCTTCCTCCAAAAGAGGGGCTCAAGCCACGTCTCGTGACCTCACGGAATCGCGCGCCGTACGCAGCAATTCTGGTTGCGGAAAATATGGATTGCGATGCGTTCCGACTAGGGAGCGCTGGTGCGAAGGCAATGTCCATCATCATGGGTGAAGCAGACATTTACGTACACGATGGCGGAATGCACCAATGGGATTCAGCTGCGCCCGCTGCCGTTGCATTAGCGGCAGGACTTCACGCCAGTCGACTTGATGGTTCACCACTTGAATACAACGATGCCGACACGTGGCTTCCAGATTTTTTCGTGTGCAGACCCGAATACGTGGATGACATTCTGTTTTCCATCTGGGGTCGCGATCCGCGACAAGGACACATAAATGAGTGAACCAACAGTTCTAGTTTCGATTAATGAGTACGTAGCCACAGTTTCTTTGAATCGTCCACACCGAGCCAATGCATGGACTGGCCGCATGCACGCTGAATATAAACATGCGATGGCCGCACTTGACGCAGACACAAGCATTCGCGCCATTGTTGTCACGGGTTCGGGGAAAACCTTTTGTGTGGGCGGCGACTCTGAAGCCCTAGCTGGTCATGCAGAACGTGGCGGCTACGACCCAGGCGAAAGCGTTGCGGTTTCAAACCCTGGAACCAATCTTCCATCTGAGTTTGACCATGACCTTGCTTGGCACTTTGGTCTGCGAGTTCCCGTCATTGCCGCCGTCAACGGCGCATGCGCTGGCATTGGTCTTGCGTTGTCATTGTTCTGCGACTTGCGATTCATATCTGCAACAGCGAAGTGCACCACTGCAGCACCCAAACTTGGATTACCCGCTGAATACGGCATGAGCTTCACTCTTCCCCGCATCATCGGCATCACTCGTGCCAACGATCTTCTGCTTTCGGGCCGCATTTTCACCGGCGACGAGACCCGTGATTGGGGTTTATGGAACGGCGTAGCCGATGATGGAGAAGGCGCTCTACATATGGCCCACGAGTGGGCGCACCAGCTGGCTAACTCGGCCGGCCCCAACGCAGTAACCACCACCAAGAAACAGATTTACCGCGACTACGTTCGCCACTCACTCGGGGCATCCATCGATGAGTCAATTGCACTCATCGATGCAGCCACGCAAACTGCGGAATATCGCGAAGGTGTTGCCGCCTTGCGCGAGAAGCGCTCAGCTCAGTTCTGACTGGGACACTGCCTGAGACGCTTTGGAGGAGTAACACTCCACCGCTACCAACGTGCTTCGTGTTCTCCAAGTTGTGGAACTGGACCGTATGTAGGCGTGTAGTCGCTGAAGTCAACAGGTGAATTCACCGCGCGATACGGCGCTTCCCCTGGCTGTGGAGTCATGTCAACGAATGCACCAGACGCAATTGCTTGCGGATCATTCACAACGTCTGTAATTGAATTAAGCGGTGCCCACCACACATCATGTTCGTCAAACTTTGTTGTCCAATACTCATACGTGTTGGTGGCAAAATGCTCGTCCAATACGGCTGTGAACTCGGCTGCGTTAAGCGCACGTGCTCGAGCATTTTTAAAATTCTCGACTGTGGCAAGTTCTTCTCGGCCAATTGCTTTCAACATTCCAGGGAAATGCCGGTCTGCTTCCAGACCCAACAACCAAAAAGCTCGACCATCTGAACATCTGTAACAGTTCATCTGAGGTGCTGGGTTTGCTCTATTTGATTTTGTGCTTTGCCTCTTCCCGAAACGCAAATAGACACCAATATCCCAACCGAGTGTGTACATCCCCGTGCGCAACAAACTGGTGGACACCACTCTGCCCTTGCCCGTGCGTTCCCTGTCAAACAACGCAGCCATGATTCCCGACGCCAATGAAAGCCCCGTGGTGTGGTCACCCTGGCCACTTCTCAACGCGGGTGGAAGTTCATCTGGAGCAACGGTGGTGTGCGCGAGGCCTGACCGCGACCAAAACGCACCAATGTCGTAACCAGGTCTGTCCACATCTGGCCCAGACAGTCCGTACCCGGTAATGATTCCGTAAATAAGACGCGGAAACTTTGATGTCAATGTCTCTGCATCTAGTCCCAATCGCTTCAAACCAGCCGGACGCACATTGGTGACAAACACATCTGCTTCGGACAACAACTCCATCATGGTGGCCAGGTCATCGGCCGTTCGTAAATCAAGAACCACAGACCTCTTGCCACGATTATCAATTTCAAATGGTGGAACACCTTGTTGATCGGCAACGCCAAGTGCACCAAACACCGCTCTCTGCGGGTCACCTGTTGGCGGCTCCACCTTGATGACATCTGCACCCCAGTCGGCCATCACACCAGTGACTGCGGGGCCGGCCACCCACACTCCCATCTCCACAACCTTCACATTGTTCAGTGGTGCGCTCATGAGACCCCCTTATTCCCCACTTCATTGTGTCCTATGTCGCCCATTGTTCAAGAATGCGAACGGCAGACTAACTACGTGACGAAAACTACTGCAGACCTTGAATGGGGAAATTTCTCCGAGTCCGGTCCGTGGGTGTTGGAGCAAGATGCCATCACATGGTCTCGAGTTGCTGTGGTGTTGCGCCAACAAGCACAGGCCGAGGTGCCGCGACTCATTCGCGCGCGAAAACTTCCACCGCTGAAGCGTCTTGTCGTTGTTGTCGCGCGTTTGGGCTGGGCCCTGTTGCCATGGTTCTGGAACAAGCGTCGCAATAAGTTCGCCACACCGGAAGAATCTCGTGCATACATTTCGTTGCGCCTTCGCCACGCCATTGAAAAGCTGGGCGCCACCTACATCAAACTTGCTCAGATCATCTCCAGCGGAGAAGGTTTGTTCCCATCGGAATTAGTGGATGAGTTCAAGCGCTGTCGAGACCAAGTTCCCGCCGAGCCATGGGACAGCGTGCGCACCACTGTTGAACAAGATCTTGGTGCACGGATTGAAGATGTGTTTTCTTCGTTTGAAAAGACCGCACTTGCGGCGGCATCGATCGCCCAGGTACATCGCGCCACCCTGAAAACGGGCGAAGATGTGGTTGTCAAGGTGCAACGACCATCGGTCTCTGTGATGGTTCGCCAAGATCTGCAGGTGATGGCATGGCTTGCACCGTTCATGATCGGTCGCATCAAAGTGGCTGCACTCGCCAACCCGCCGGCACTTGTTGAATTGTTTGCAGAAACAATTGTTGAAGAACTCGACTTCCGAATGGAAGCCAGCAACATGGTGGACGTTGCAGCCATGATGCACGATCTCAATCAAGAGGCATACATCGTTCCACGCCCACACCCCTCTCTGGTGACTCGACGCGTGTTGGTGATGGAAAAGTTGCAGGGATTCAACTTTGATGACGTAGAGGGAATGCGAGCTGCCGGCATCGACACCGAAGCAGTGGTTCGCGCCGGAATGATCTCGTTTATGGAAGGCGCTCTCATTCACGGCGTTTTCCATGGCGACTTGCATGGTGGCAACTTGTTTGTTCTCAGCGATGGCCGCACCGCCCTTCTGGACTTCGGCATTGTGGGCCGGCTCACTCAGGCTCGTCGAATGGCATTTATGCGACTCATGTTGGGAGCCACCACCAACGATCTTCGTGGCCAAGTTGCTGCGCTTCGCGATTTAGGCGCCTTGCCATCAGATACCGATATTGATGCCGTCATCGTTGATTTGAAACTTGATCAACCAGTAGACCCCACCACGTTGAACGGTGAAGAACTTGTTCAGGAAGTGCAACGAATCGTGAAGTCGCTTCTTGCCTACGGCGCAAAGTTACCGAAAGAGCTCATGCTGTATGTCAAGAACATGGTCTTTCTAGATGGCGCCATTGCACGATTAGCGCCAGACCTCGACATCATTGCCGAACTCACCAATATCACCATGGTCTTTACGCAACGCCACGGTGAGCGCTTGTTCAAGGAATTGGGAATGGACCAGAGTTCTTTCCAACTTGACCTCACTAGCGTGAAAAACAGCCTTGGTGTGGACGAAAAGACTGAGTCACTCACCTACCGCGAACTTCAACGACGCCGCGAGTTGATTCAAAAGCGAATGAAAGACCACTTGGTCAGCTGATATTTCTGCCTGCAGCCCATCATCGGCGAGAATGATGGTGTGAGGTTATTAGTTGCTCGGTGCACTGTTGAATACGCAGGCCGTTTAGAAACTCGTCTTCCAGAAGCAATTCGTTTGGTGATGGTGAAGGCAGACGGATGTGTAGCCATTCACTCTGATGGCGGCGCATATAAGCCGCTCAACTGGATGAATTCACCAAACACGGTGGAAGACAACTCCGACCACTGGATTGTTCGCAATCCAAAGGGCGAAGCGATGACCATCACGTTCCACGAAATTTTTCACGATTCAGCACATGACCTCGGGGTCGACCCCGGTCTCGAAAAAGACGGCGTCGAGAAGCAATTACAAGAACTGTTGGCCGCATCCCCCGAGGTGATGGAGCCAGGCCTGGTGTTGCTGCGTCGCGAGCATTACACCGCACTTGGTCCCGTGGACATCTTGTGCAAAGACCCTGCTGGCAACACTGTTGTTATTGAGGTGAAACGTCGCGGCGAAATTGATGGCGTCGAACAGCTCACGAGATACCTCGCCGACTTAGAGAATGATCCCACTCTCGCTCCATTACGAGGAATGTTTGTGGCGCAAAGCATCAAGCCACAAGCACGAACGCTTGCAGAGTCTCGAGGAATTCTGTGCGTCGAAGTTGACTACGACGAACTACGTGGCAAAAAGAACGACGAATGGACGTTGTTCAGCTAAAGCGAACAAGACCTTGGTCGATCACCTTGCGGTCACCCACATAGGTTTCAAACAATGCTTCACCAGCACCGCTGTTCCAGATCTTGATAGTGAGTGCATCGCCTGGGAACA
>JBMTEX010000025.1:0-22485 GCA_049433485.1 Ilumatobacteraceae bacterium
CGTCTTACGCTACCAACCGCCTATCGCCAGCCCACCGAATGGGTTGGGCTCGAGCTACGCCAGCACAGCCTCAAAGTTAGCTGCGTACTGCATTCCACGTAACTCGCGCCCATTTGCAAACACGAAATGCGGCGTTTGATGAATTCCTCGCTCGGCAGCGTCTTTCTCCCCTGCCAAAACGTCGGCGCCATATTGATCCGACTCCAACACCTGTAGCGCCTCCTCCGAGGACAAGCCCACCTCCGCAGCACTCGCCGCCAGAACCTGGTGGTCACTCACCAATAGACCATCTTCAAAATGAGCTCTCCACAACAGCGGCGCAAGTCGAGATTGTGCACCATATATATGCGCCCACATCATGAGCCTGTGAGCATCACGTGTGCTGGCACCCCGGGCTTGGCGAAAATTGAACCCCACCCCTACTTCGCTGCCAATATCCACCACTTTTTGCAACATAGCCACTGCTTCATCCTCACTAATAGAGAGGTGATCGCACAGATTCTCAATGGTTGTCTTGCCATACTCCGCCGGCGCATCGGCATCAAGACGAAGCCCGTGAAAACGAACCTCCAACGTGTCACCTTGGCGAGCAACCGCCCGCTGAAGTTCAACGAAAGACATACGGCTCCATGGACAACCAAAATCCATCCACATCTCGACTGTCCTCACTGGCACAAACAAGCAAAGTAGCCTGTCCACATGGCAAAGGGCTCAGTCGAAAGATCTTTCGAAAACATCTTCGATGGCCTGTTTTCCCGCGCCTTCAAGTCCGGCGTCAAGCCCTTGCAGTTGGGTCGCAAACTTCTCCAGGTAGTTGACGATGAACGCGAGGTAGACGCCCAGGGTCGCCGCGTGGTGCCGAACAGCTACGTCATCCAACTCAGCCCACACGACCGCGAAGGCTTTGCCGAGGTAGAGCCCACGTTGTTGCAGGAACTCACTGCTGCACTACGTGAGTACATCTCGCAAGAGGGGTACCACGTTGAAGGCAAGGCGCGGGTGTCGCTTCACACCAATCCAGAATTGCGCAAAGGGAAATTCACGGTGGAGTGCTCACACACTGCCGCCGACTCCCCCGCAGAACCAAGCGCACCAATGGAGCCCGCCGCACCAGCGCTCACTGTTGTCCCCAATCCGCCATCTGCCTTCGACAGACCGCCAGCAGTGCTCACATTGCCGGGCGGACAACGCATTGAACTGCACGAGGGCCATTACGTACTGGGGCGTCACTTACAGAACGACATTGTGTTGAACGACACCAATGTGAGCCGTCGCCATGCGGAGTTTGTATCTGCGGCAGGCGAAGTCACCGTGAAAGATTTAGGTTCCACCAACGGCACGAAAGTAAATGGTGTGCTTGTCACCGGCGAGCAATTGTTGCAGCACGGTGACGTCATCAACTTTGGTACCGCGCAGGTGAGGTTCGAGGCCTCGTAGCCCGAACATGACAGACGCAGTACTTAATGCGCTGAAGTTTCTACTTCTTGCGTTGATCTATCTCTTTTTTGGTCGAGTGTTATGGGCCGTGTGGAGTGAGGTGCGCACACCCATTGCAACATCAGGTGCTGCAAAACCTAAGAAGAAGCGCGGGTCAAAGTCTGTTCCAACATTTGTTGTGATTGAACCAAAGCAGCACCGCGGGCAATCCTTCACCTTGTCCAATGTTCTTGCAATTGGTCGCTTAGAAGACAACGACATCATCATCACTGATGACACATTCATTTCTTCACACCACGCCCGCATTGAAATTCGCCCAGACGGCGTATGGGTGGTTGATCTGAAATCCACCAATGGAACATTCGTTAATGGTCACCGCCTTATTGACGCACGATCGGTGCGAAAAGGCGACAGAATTCAAGTTGGATCAACAGTGTTGGAGATGCGGTCGTGAAACTCAAATGGGGTGCCACCACAGACGTAGGCATGGTGCGACAGCAAAATGAAGACGCCTATTCGGCTGAAGAGAATCTCTACATCGTTGCCGACGGCATGGGTGGGCACAATGCTGGCGAAGTTGCCAGCGCATTGGCTGTAGCCACCGTACGAGCTGGCGCTAAGTCTGGCATTCGTACCGCCGAACAATTCCGTGAACTGGTACAGCAAGCAAACACCGCTATTTACACCGCAAGCTTGGATGACAGTACTCAAAGCGGCATGGGCACCACTCTCACTGCAATGGCGGTTGTGCCCGGTGAAGAACCAAAAGTATTAGTGGCAAACGTTGGAGACTCACGAACCTATTTATTTCGTGGTGGAGCCCTCACGAGACTTTCTATTGATCACAGCTACGTCCAAGAGTTAGTGAACGAAGGAATCCTCACGCCTGAAGAAGCCCGTGTTCACCCACGACGCAACATTGTCACCCGTGCGATGGGAATTGAACGCTCTGTCATGGTGGATGTGTTCACTCACCTTGTTCGCACTAGCGACCGCATTGTGTTGTGCAGCGACGGCTTGGTGGACGAAGTGTCCGATACCGATATCGCAATGGTGTTGAGCCAACACAGCGATGCACAAGAAACCGCTGAAGCATTAGTCATGGTTGCCAATGCCAATGGCGGTCGCGACAACACCACCGTTGTTGTAGTGGACATTCTGGACGACATCAGCGAACCAGTGGATTTGCCAGAAGCAGAAACAACAAAGGAAATTCCGATTATTTCTCAGGCACCCCCAGCAATAGCTAACAAGAAGAAATCAGTTGTTGGTGTGGTGCTGTTCTGGAGTGTGCTTGCGGCCATTGTTCTTAGTTCCGTCACCATTCTTGGTGTGTACGCACGTAGTGGCTATTTCATTGGGTTTGATGCAAATGAAAACGTTGCAGTGTACCGAGGGCGTCCAGGTGGGTTCTTGTGGTTTGAGCCGACTGTCGATACTCAAACCGAACTTGCCGGGGACGAACTGCCAGAAGACATTTTGCGTGATGTGGCGTTGAACCGCACGTTCACATCTTCATCGCAAGCACAAAAGTATTTGAGCTTCATCAAAATTGCCATCGTTGATGCAACCACCACAACCACAACCTCCACCACTATTGCGAAGTAGGTCATGGCGTGGATAGCCAAGTTGCGCGCGCGAGACGAAGCACTGAATTAGGACTGGTTCTTCTCTCTGCATTCATCACTGCGGCGTCCTTTGTGTTGGCATCGCTTGGTGAAAAGGCATCGATGCCGGCGCGCATTGTTCCCTTCCTCCTGTTTGTTCTCTCATTAGTGCTTGGCGCCCATGTCGTGGTGCGCCTTGTTGCTCGCGGTGCAGACCCGTTGCTGTTGCCCACCGCGGCATTTCTTCATGGCATGGGGTATGTGATGATTGCGCGCTTGTCAGACCGATGGGCGGGGCTTCAAGCCACATGGAGCCTCATTGGTATTGGCGCATTTGCCATCACCTTGTTGGTGTTAGACCGGCCCGCGGACTTGCGCAAATGGCAATGGACATCACTTGGAGTTGGTCTCTTCTTGTTGCTACTGCCCATGGTGCCTGGTGTGGGTTTCACCAGTGGTGGCGCACGTATTTGGGTGAGTGTTGGCCCCATCAACTTTCAACCAGGAGAGTTTGCAAAGATTCTCCTCACCGTGTTTTTTGCGGCGTACTTGGCCGAACGCGGACATCTCATTGTCTCCACCGAAAAGAAGTTCGGCATTGCGCTACCCGACCTTCGTCACCTAGCACCCATTGTGCTGGCGTGGGTGGTATCTGTTGTTGTGATGGTGGGTGAACGAGATTTAGGTTCATCTCTTCTTTTCTTCACGTTGTTTGTGGTGATGCTGTGGATTGCCACCGAGCGCACCAGTTTCCTCGTCTTTGGTTTTGGTTTGTTTGCAGCGGGTGCAGTTGTTGCTCACCAACTGTTCTCACACGTTCAAACTCGCGTTGACATTTGGATAAACCCGTGGGATCAATACACCAGTCGCGGATACCAACCCATCCAGGCTCTCTTTGCGCTTGCAAATGGCGGCATGACGGGCACCGGTTTAGGGCTTGGTTCTCCAGGTGCAATTCCTGCTGCCCACAACGACTTTATTTTTGCCGCCATCGGCGAAGAGTTGGGTCTGTTAGGTGGCGTGGCAATTCTGAGTGCATTTGTGTTGTTGGTGGGCGCAGGAATGCGCACCGCATTACGTGCACAAAGCGATTTTGAAAAACTCCTCGCCACCGGCCTCACCACCATTGCTGCAGTGCAGACGTTCATCATCATTGGTGGCGTACTTCGAGTGGTTCCACTCACCGGCGTCACCTTGCCGTTCATGAGTTACGGCGGTTCGTCTTTGGTGGCTAACTATGTGTTGTTGGCCATTCTCATTCGCGTCAGCGATCACACCTCACGCACGTTGCACGAGATTCCATTCACGTCCTCGCCTCGGGAGCGGTTCATCACGTGGCGTTTGAAGCGAGCTGCGTCATGAACCAGCGAATTCGGCATCTCACCGTTGTACTAATTGCATTATTTGCAGTGTTGTTTGTACAACTCACCACGTGGCAAGTGGTACGCCGAGATCGTCTAGTGAACGACGGCCGCAACAATCGCGTGAAATTGCGAGAGTTCGATAAGCCGCGCGGAGAGATTGTTACTGCGGACGGAAAAGTTATTGCACTGACAGAACCAGTGGACTTAGAGAAGAACCCCAATGACAAATTTAATCTGCAGCGTGTGTATCCGTATGGAGACACATACGCACACGTCAGTGGTTACTACTCACTTGGCTTTGGCTCCACACAGCTTGAACGAACACAAAACGATGTATTAGTGGGGAAAACACCGAAACAACTTCTAGAGGCAACCGGAAACTTGTTGTCGAAAGATGACACCAGCGGAAAAGTAGTCACCACTATCGATAGCCGTATTCAGGAAGCCGCCAAGAAAGCTCTTGGCAACCGAGAAGGTTCCGTTGTGGTGATGAACCCCATCACTGGGGCCGTGGTGGCGATGTATTCCAACCCTGCGTTTGACCCCAACCTTGCTGCGTCCCACAACGGCAACACGGCAAATGAATACTTGAACGCGCAGCAGGCCGACACGCGCAAGCCCATGTTGGCTAATGCGTACCAAGAGCGGTACATGCCTGGCTCCACCATGAAGGTCGTCACCACTGCCATTGGATTCGATACGGGACTACTTGCACTCGATAGGAAATTCAAGAACGAACGGGCATGGGTTCCACCAAACACAACTAAACCAATACGTAACTATGGAAAGACACTGTGCGGTGGAGATGTTGCAGAAGTATTCCGTCGCAGTTGCAACATTCCATTTGCACAACTGGCCGTTGAGATTGGCCCAGACCAAATGACCAATGGAGTTGCACGATTCGGTTTCGAAGAACGTGTTCCGTTTGACCTGCCAGGTGCTGCTGCCAGCACCTTTGGTGGATTAGCCAAAGATTTTGCAGATTCACTCGCGTTGCTTGCTATTTACGGTTTTGGACAAGGCCAAGTTCAAATCTCTCCACTACATATGGCAATGATCTCAGCCAGTGTTGCGAACGGTGGACGCATGATGGAGCCTCACGTTGTTGATCGCACTCTCACACGCGCAGGAACAGTCATTTCACAAACAAGTGTCGAGCTGTGGAAGACAGCGATGGCTCCAACTACTGCAGCAACTCTTACGCAACTCATGATTGGTGTCGCAAAAAATGGAACCGCTTCATGTTGTCTGCAGTTGCGAGGCGGAATCTCTGTTGCTGCAAAGACGGGTACTGCTCAGTTGAACCCAGAGGGTGAGAAGCAACGTTCGCACGCCTGGATTACCGCATTTGCCCCCGCTGAGGCACCTCGGTATTCCATTGCAGTCTTTATTAAGGGTGTGAACGACGAAGTCAGTGCAAGCACGGGTGGTCGCCTTGCTGGCCCCATTGCCAAGCAAGTACTTGATGCCGCATTAGCCCTCCCAGTGAACCCTGCCCCAGCCCCTTAATTGCGGAGGGGTAGCCTTGACGAAGTCTTATGTCGAACGAACCACAAGTCATCAATAACCGCTATCAGTTGGTGCGCCGTATTGGTCGCGGAGGTATGGCCGAGGTTCATCTTGCTCACGACCTTCTCCTCGATCGCGATGTAGCCCTCAAGATTCTCTTCCCTGAGCACGCCATCGACCCCAACTTTGTGGAGCGTTTCCGCCGCGAAGCCCAAGCTGTTGCTGGCTTGAACCACCCCAACATTGTCAACGTGTACGACTGGGGCCAAACAGGCAATACCTATTTCATGGCAATGGAATATGTAGAGGGCCGCACGTTGGCAGACCTCATTCGCCGCCACGGAAAAATTGAGCCACGTAACGCTGCAGGTGCAGCAATGTCTATTGCGGAAGCTCTTGCATATGCACACCGCAACAATGTGGTGCACCGAGACATTAAGCCCGCAAACATCTTGGTGGGCGAAAACGGAACTCTCAAAGTGGTGGACTTTGGAATTGCACGCGCGCTAGATGCCGGCCACAAAGAGGGCCTCACGCAAGACGGTGCCGTTATGGGAACCGCAACGTACTTCTCGCCAGAACAAGCAAAGGGCGAGGGTCTCGATCTTCGTTCCGATTTGTATTCATTAGGAATTGTTCTCTACGAAATGTTGTCGGGTCAGCCACCATTTAGTGGCGACTCGGCGCTCGCCACTGCGTACAAACAAGTGAACGAATCTGCCATACCTCTCACACGACTCGTTCCAGGTCTGTCCATGGAACTGAATGCAATCGTTGCCAAGTGCATGACAAAAAATGCAGAACGGCGTTACGAGAGTGCAGAAAAACTGCGCGATGATTTGCGTCGCTTCATTGATGATAAGCCAACTCTTGCAGGCGATGAAGTTCGGGCACTTCGCAATCAATCACCGTTGAACCCTTCCGGTGAAGACGAAGCAACAACGGTGATGGCACCTGTTGGACTTGACCCAAACGCCACCGTTGCGATGCCGCCAACACCGCAAACTGAAGTTATGCCTGCAACCATGGCACCAGTTGAAACATTGCCAGAGTACGACGATGAAGAATCTTCCAAACGTGGCTACATCATTGGTGCAGTTGTTGCAGCCGCCGTCATATTGGGTGGAGTCATTTTCCTCATTGTGGGCATGGGCGGTTCATCTGGTGTCACCATTCCCGACGTCACCGGCAAAACATGTACTGCCGCAAAAGCTGAACTAGAAGCAGCAAAGTTCATTGTTGCGCTGAACCCTGCAGACACGGTGTGTGATGCGGCAGTCGTAGTACAAAACCAGTCGCCAGCAGCATTAGAAACAGCTAATACTGGCGAAACAGTCACGTTGGTGTTTCCTGTTGCCGGAGTTCAAGTACCAGCAGTGAAAGGCCTCACCGAGGAAGCAGCGCGCTCAGCTATTGAGGGCGCTGGTTTCGTGTACGCAAAGGGCCCAGACGTCATCGACAAGACATACGCTGGTGGTCAAGTTGCTGTGCAAACACCAGAAGGTGGAACACAACAACCAAAGGGCAGCACCATTACCGTGAACCTGTCCGGTGGTTCTGGACAACTTGCAGTCCCAACAGTTGTGGTTGGTCAAACAACAGCAACTGCTCAAGCATTCTTGCAAGCAGACCCATACAAGTTTGTAGTCACCATCGCTGAAGAAGCAAGCGCCACCGTTGCAAAGGGGCTTGTTATTCGTACAGACCCTGTAGTTGGCGAACTAGTAGACAAAGGCGCAGCTGTCACGTTGTATGTGTCATCTGGTCCGCAACCAGTGGCGATGCCAAATGTGAAGGGTCTCACCGAAGCTGATGCGCGCGCAAAGCTCACCGCAGTTGGTCTTGGCGCAGAAGTTGAATATGCAGATCTTGCATCCGGTAACGCCAACATTGGAAAAGTCATTTCGCAAGGAACCACCACAGGAACCATGGTGACGCCAGGAACAAAAATTGTTCTTACTGTAGGTCGCGATTCTGCGCCCGCAACAACAACTAGTTAGCGACCGCAACGGCGCAAGAAGTTGCGCAACATGTCGTGGCCATGGCCAGTAAGAATACTTTCGGGGTGAAACTGAACACCTTCAACATCTGCGTCTTTGTGCTTCACACCCATCACGATGCCGTCGCTTGTTTCAGCTGTGATAATGAGTTCGTTAGGCATGGTGTCTCTGTCAATCACTAGTGAGTGATACCGCGTTGCTTCCACCGGTGACGCAATTCCTTCAAATACGCCAGAGTTGGTGTGTGTAATAAAAGAGGTCTTGCCGTGCATCAACTGAGGTGCGCGCACCACATTGCCGCCATACACATGTCCAATTGCTTGGTGCCCCAGACACACACCGAACACCGGGGTGTTTCCGGCAAAGGCACGAATGGCGTCGCAGATGATGCCAGCCTCTTCAGGACGACCCGGCCCAGGCGACAGCAGGACTCCGTCAGGTTGTAGCGCCACTGCTTCATCCACAGTGAGCTGATCGTTTCGCACCACCACGGGCTCGGCACCAAGTTCCCCCAGATATTGCACGATGTTGTAGACAAAACTGTCGTAACTATCGATAACGAGGACCCGTGCCATATCTCTAGCCTGCCGTGTTTAGGACTGATTTATGAAACCAATTGAAGATTGGCGTTCTACACTTTGAGCCGTGGCAACAAAGAAGAAAAAGGGCGGACGCGTCACCCCCAAGGGCGGACACGTGAATCCAGCAAAAATGCACGGCAGCAACTCGGAATCTGTGGAGGCCAGCACTCGCTACACACCACCATCGGCTGCCCAACTCAAGCAGCCAAGTCCTCAGTGGATGCTGTATTTGCTGTTCTTCCTTCTGGGTTTTGGCACCCTCGTGATCTTCTTCTATTACCTCGGATTCGTGCCCGGCGGCCGTAGTAACTGGTATTTGGCGGCGGGATTGTTCTCGCTTCTGGGTGGGTTATACACAGCCACCAAATATCACTAACAAAGGGGTAAACCCTGCCCCAAGTGCGCTATCACGAATTGCATCGCTGTTATTTCCAACAGAGTTATCCACATTCTGTGGATGAACAACTATTCGTAGAGCGGGGCAATCATGTCCATGTCTTCAAGGCAATGCTTCGGCGGTGGCGGATCTTCATCCGGCGCCATCACCACACGCAACTCCACACCACACACACTGCAGCGATAGCGAACATTGATCTTTCGCATCTCGCCCGACGGTGGTGGTGGGGGCATGCTGGTGGTCATTGACTTCAACATGCCGAAGCCAAATTTCCACGTGAGTCGAAAGATCAGTACGCCCACGGCAAACCACACAATGGTTCCCCATGCGGGCCAAGAAATTGCGAACGTGCTGATCACGACAGCGTCTTAGCCGAGGCGTTCAATGATGGTGGCATTAGCCATGCCGCCACCTTCACACATGGTCTGCAAGCCGTAGCGACCGTTGGTGCGCTCTAGCTCGTGCAGCAATGTGGTGAGCAAACGCGTACCGCTTGCACCAAGTGGGTGACCCAATGCAATGGCGCCACCGTTTGGATTCACCTTTGACATGTCTGGGTGCAGTTCCTTCTCCCATGCCAACACAACAGAAGCAAATGCTTCATTGATTTCGGTGATGTCCATGTCACCCATGGTGAGACCAGCTTTTGCCAAAGCTTTCTGTGTTGCAGGAATTGGTGCGGTCAACATCAACTGTGGGTTGTCTCCGGCAAGACCGAAGTTCACGAAACGTGCACGTGGTGTGAGACCGAGAGCACGACACTTTTCTTCACTCATGATGAGAACTGCTGATGCGCCGTCTGTGATTTGGCTGGAGTTACCAGCGGTCACGCGACCACCATCTTCTTCGCTGCGGAACGCTGGCTTCAGTGTCTGCAGTTTTTCGAAAGGAGACTCACGAATTCCTTCGTCTGTTGTCATCAACTTTCCTTCTGCATCTGTGACAGGAAGAATTTCGCGTTCAAAACGACCTTCTGCGGTTGCTTGTGCAGCAAGCGTTTGTGAACGTGCACCAAAACGGTCCATGTCTTCGCGAGTGAGGCCCCACTTATCAGCAATCATTTCTGCGCTGATTCCTTGTGGAACCAAGCCACCATCTGGTGCGTATCGAGCAGATACTTGTGGTCCGAATGGGAAGCCATACTTGCCATCTGCAATTGCAGAACCCATTGGCACGCGTGTCATGACTTCAACACCTGCTGCAATAACAACGTCGTACGCACCGGCCATGACGCCTTGTGCTGCGAAGTGTGCCGCTTGCTGGCTTGAACCACACTGGCGGTCAATAGTGGTGCCAGGAATTGTTTCGGGCAAACCAGCGGCGAGAACAGCGTTACGACCAACGTTCAGGCTCTGCTCGCCCACCTGCATCACGCATCCCATGATGACGTCTTCAATGAGGTGTGGGTCGATGTTGTTGCGCTCAACAAGTGCCTTCAATGTAAAACCTGCGAGATCAACAGGGTGCCAATCCTTCAAGCGGCCATTGCGCTTGCCAAGTGGTGTGCGGAGTGCGTCAACAATTACTGCGTTCTGCATGATGGTTCCTTTTCTGGTTCCGGGTGTCTATGAGTCTGCCCTGTGAAGACCCCCGTCTCCTAGTCGAGCAGTCGTGGCTTATTCCACTTCCAGCACCTTGGCAAAGACACGGTTCAGTGCCACCACGTCTGTGTCAGTGAGGGTGTTGGTAAAGGCGTGACGAACAATGCGGTAATAGATAAAACTCGCCTCTCGCCACACTTCGTGGCCTTTAGGCGTGAGAACAATCAAGGTGGCGCGGCCATCGTCTAACACCGACCTTTCGCGGACCACCAATTTTCGTTTTTCCAACTTGTCTAATTGGCGCGACAGGCTGGAGGGGTTTGCCATCACACGTTCGGCCAGATCTGTAAAGCGGAAAGCTCCCTCTTCGGTGGTGGTGGCCAGAGCATCCAACACTTCGTACCACGGCAATTGAAGGTCCATCTCTTCTTCAAGGGCGTGCGACAACATTTTGTCCAGTGCTGCATGTGCGGTGCGAAATGCGCGCCACACTCCAAGACGATCTGGGTCGGGCAGTGTCATGTTGCCGGCGGTGGAGCGGTGACGCGTGCAAAATGTGCCAACGCTTCATCACGTGTGGTGTGCGTGGACAACAAAGCGCGGCTGGGCATGACAAGTTTTGGTTGCGACACACCAAGCACGGCGGTGAGTCGATTATTCACACTGTAAATGGCGCACCACTTCCCTTCAGCAGGATTGCCTGCCACAACATCAACTGTTGCTGAGCCGCTTGGGCGACCCAAACATTGAATGCGTGCATCGAATTGATCACTCCAGAAAAAAGGAACCGCCACATACGGAGTCATCTCTGTGCTGTTCAGTGTTGCCAACAAATTTGTTGCGGCGTGTGCACCTTGTTCTGCTGCGTTTGTCCAGTGCTCTACGCGCATATCTGCTTCAACATCTGCAAACAATTCATTTGGCCATCGCAATACATCACCAGCAGCAAAAACATTTGTTGGCCCAGCACACAGATTCGCGTCACACACCACACCATCACGAATAGTGAGACCCGAATTTTCTAACCATTGCGTTGCAGGTGCAACGCCGATGCCAACAATCACCACATCCGCAGGAATGTCTTCACCTGTAGTGAGCGCAACGCTTGTCACTTTTGATTCGCCAAGAATCTCTGCCACTTGCACACCACATTTCACAGACACACCATTGCGAATGTGCACATCACCGATAGCTGCGCCCATTTCTGCGCCCATTGCACGAATTAATGGCGCTTCAAGACCTTCCAATACGGTGACATTGGCACCACGCTTCTTTGCTGTTGCCGCGGCTTCTAAACCAATAAAGCCGGCACCAATCACCACAACGTTTGTGCCTTCATTGATTTCATTGCGTAATGCAGAAGCGTCATCAATTGTGCGCAGTACATGAACGCCAGCAATGATCGGTTGTTTCGGCAAGCGTCGAACTACTCCACCCGTTGCAATGACGAGTCCGTCATAGGAGATGTTCTCACCGTTTTCCAGTGTGACTGTGTTCGTGGCGGTGTTGAGAGACTGTGCTGCTGCACCCAACTTCCACGTGAGATTCAATTCAGCAAGTGCTTCTGGCTTTCGTAAAGCAACGCGTTCATTGTCCCAATCTCCAGCGAGATAATTCTTTGACAATGGCGGTCTGTCATATGGCCTGTGCGTTTCAGCACCCACCATCACAATCTCGCCAGTGAATCCGCCAGAACGCAAAGTTTCTGCGGCACGAGTTCCGGCGAGCGAAGCACCAACAATCACAATTTTTTGCACACAAACAGATTACGGAGCACACATTCCCAGAACACAGTTCTCACGAAAGGGTTTATGATGGCACTCAGCGAGTCGGATCGGTTCGAGCTTCACCTCGGACTGCAGAAAATCTTGACCGAAAGCTCAATGTGGTTATCTCGGTGGGTCTCACATTTGGACTGGCATTACTCGCAATTCAAGTGCAAATCATGTTGAGTGTCGCTCAGTTGTAGAAACACCTCTGTGGCCGCCACTCGGACACATGTACGGCAATAGAATCGCCTGAACTTCTACCGTCAGGACGCATTGTGGCCACCCCATCACATCTCATCCCCAGCACGCACACCGGCAGCCTCCCCCGCCCCGATGACCTCATTCAAATCATGTGGGCTGTTGGCGATGGCATCCCCGTGGACAAGAAAGCTCTTGATGAGCGTGTGGTCTCAGCAATTCAAGAAGTTGTGAACAAGCAAGTAGCCGCTGGTGTCACCATCATCAACGACGGCGAAATGTCCAAGCCTTCATACGCCACCTACGTGAAAGATCGCCTCTCTGGTTTTGCTGGTGAGTCCATTCAGAACTATTTCTTCGACGACCTTGTTGATTTCCCTCGTAGTGCCGAAGCAGTTGCCGGAAACCCTGGTCGCCGCAAGCGTTCTGCCCCTGCATGCACCAGTGCAATTGAAGTCATTGACCGCGATGCGGCAGTGAAGGACATGGTGGAGTTATCAGCCGCAGCCAAGCGTGCGGGCCACGACAAGATCTTCACTAGTGCCGCATCTCCAGGCGTTGTGTCGTTGTTCTTCGGTAACGAGTTCTACAAGACCCAAGAGGAATACGTATTCGCCATTGCCGAAGCAATGCGTTTTGAATACGAGGCCATTGCTGCCGCGGGCGCAACAGTGCAGGTGGACTGCCCAGACCTTGCAATGGGCCGCCACTCGGCATATGCACAGATGTCGTTGGAAGAATTCCGCAACACCATTCGAATGCACATTGAGGCTCTCAATCACGCAGTACGAAACATTCCTGCAGAACAACTTCGTATGCACTTGTGCTGGGGTAACTATCCCGGCCCACACCACCACGATGTGCCCATCCAAGACATCATCGACATTGTGTGGACCGCGAAGCCACAAACAGTGTTGTTTGAAGGTGCAAACCCACGTCACTCACACGAATGGCAAGTGTTGAAAGAACTTGGCGTTCCCGATAACAAGTTCATTTGCCCTGGTGTTATTGAGCCACAGTCCAACTACATCGAGCATCCAGAGCTGGTTGCCATGCGCTTAGAGCAATGGGCACAAGTGGTCTCACCAGATCGTTTGCTGGCTGGCGTGGACTGCGGCTTCTCTGTGCACGTGGGAACCACCACTATTGACCCCGATGTTGCGTTTGCCAAGTTGGCTGCGTTGTCACAGGGTTGCGAAATTGCCTCCAAGCGTCTCTTCAAATAGTTAGCCAGCACATAGCAAAGTGCCCGCCTCTTTCGAGCCGGGCACTTCGTTAGTTCTGTTCGCTAGTGCGAATGGACTAGTTATTGTCCTTTGGTTGGTACAGAAGACCAATCACAGCGCCGTAAATGAGGTGCCACAAGAGAACGCCTGCTGGCAGCTTCCATCCGTTTGGTGTGTCGAATGAGAAGAGGCCGTAGCCCTGCTTTGGTGCGTACGCGTATGGAACCAAGAATCCGATGCTGATGATCGTCATGATGACACCGTAAACAAGTCCCTTTGATACATGACCCTTCACTGGGATCTGCTTGTGGGCGATAACACCGAACAAAATGCAGAACACAATGCCGTTAACGAAATGCATTGACTGGCCAGCGAAGTACTGAGAAATGGGGCTACCCCATGTCTCAGCTCCACCAATCAGCGCACCGTTATATGCGGGCCATGGAAGTTGTGGAAGGCCAATTGCTTGAAAGCAGTAGCCGAAATAGGTACCGAGTTGGGTGGCGATCACACCGATGACGGCAAGGCTGCCGACGGGGTGCTTCTCAACCCAGCTGTGCCAGCGCTGGGAAGCGCTGGGTGCAAGTGAATTTGCCATTGTTATTTCCCCCAGGAGGTAAATGGTCGGATTTGCCCGACTAGCGGACAAATTACCAATGGGCGGACATCAAGGGGTGGATTTCCGTGTCGTGGGTCACGCCGGGGGCTGATAATCGATGTTTCGGTCCACATTCATGTAGATATCGACCCCAATTGGGTGGGTTTGCTCCTCCACAATGTGGCCCAAGAGGCCGGCGCATCGAGCCAGCAAGGCCACGCCGCGCATGACTCCGAGAGGCAGGCCCAGGTCTGCCAGTACTGCTCCACACACCCCAGCACCGTTCAGGGGCAGGTGCTTACCCAAGACATCTGAGTGTGAGCGCCCAATGGCCTCGAAGAGGGACAAGTGGGGCCCGAAGGTGCCGTTCTCCCGAGCTAACGCCATGAGGACAGGGGTGCGAGGGTCGCCCTGTTTATGCACGGGATGACCAAGGCCTGGCACGAACTTGCCAATCTCCTTCTGAGACTTCACCACGTCTCGAGCAATGGTGTCCCATTCCTCTGGGGTGCGCTCGGTGAAGCCCACGCGAGTGAGTTCGCGATTTAAGAACAATGCGCAGTCTTCAGTGACGCCAAGGAATCGAGATCCGCCACCCAAAAGTCCGGCAGCCAATGCACCTTGTAATGAATCTGGTGCCGATGCATAGGTGAGGCGGGCGGCGATAGCAGTTGGCGTGAAGCCGTGGTCTGCAAGAGATGCCAACACCGCTTCAAACATCACCAGTTGACCCTTTGATGGGCGCTGTTTTGCAATTAAGTAATAGGCAAGTTCGCCGAACGAAATCTTGCCGAGGAACTCCGACGCAAGATCATGACCAAGCAGTGTGATGCTGTCTGCATCTGATGTGCCGAGACCTGTTCTGTAGGTGGGTTGTTGTGATGTCATGGTTTTAAAGCCCTTCTAACCAGTTACGAATTTCGTCTGAGTGTTCACCCAAGGTTGGCGGCGGTAAGCGATAATCAAGCTCGCCGTCACTAAATGTGATGGGGTTGCGCACCAACGTGACCTCACGATCACCTTCACCCACAGTGACGCGGGGACGAAGCCCAAGTTTTTCTGCAAGTTCTACGCCGTCACCAATGGAGTTAATTGGACCGCATGGAACACCAACTTTATTTAGCTCAATGAACAAGTCGTCTGAGTTCCATTCAGCAAGTTTCTCCAAAAGATATGGGCGCAACTCTTCACGGTTCTTTGTGCGGTCTGCGTTGATTGCAAAACGTGGGTCTTGCGCAACGTCGTCCAAGCCCAACACGCCGCATAATGCACGGAACTGCTTGTCGTTTCCAGCAGCAATGATGAGGTCGCGGTCTTTCGTTGGAAGCGCTTCGTACGGGAACAAGCTGGGGTGTGCATTGCCCATGCGGAATGGAACAACGCCTGCTGCGGTGTACGCAGCAGTTTGGTTCACCAATCCAGACATTGCAGAAGACAGGAGGTTGACTTCAACGTGCTGGCCCTTGCCAGTTTGTGCACGCTGATTCAACGCTGCGAGAACTCCAATGGTTCCATGTAAACCGGCCATCACGTCGAACACAGAAATACCGGCGCGGAATGGAGGGCCGTCTGGTTCTCCGGTGAGACTCATAAGACCAGACACTGCTTGCACAATGAGGTCGTACCCAGGCAACCAAGCACCTTCTGCAGTGCCGAAGCCACTGATGGAGAGATACACCAATGATGGATTGTCCACCGACACGGATTCGTAATCGAGACCAAACTTCTTCAAGCCGCCCACTTTGAAGTTCTCTAGACAAATGTCTGCCTTGCTCACCAACTTCTTCACCAATGCCAAATCATCTGGATTGCCGAAGTCCAACACAATGGACTTCTTATTGCGGTTGATGGACATGTAGTACGTGGCCACACCATCTTTTGTTGGTGGTACCCATGTGCGCGTGTCGTCGCCGGCTGAGCTTTCCACCTTTATGACCGTTGCACCCATGTCTGCCAACAACATGGAGCAGTACGGTCCTGCCAACACTCGCGAGAGGTCGGCAACTAACAAACCTTCAAGTGGCTTAGCCGTATCCTGTGAAGTACTCATTGATTTTGTCCTTTATGGTTTGGGCGATTTGAATGAATAGAAATCGAGGAGGCACACACCATGACGCGCGAGCGATCCGAGGGCGATTTTGTTGAAGCGTTGTCGCGTGGCTTGAGTGTGATTCGTGCCTTCTCTACGTCCCACTTGGCGCTAACAGTGTCTGAAGTTGCCGAAGTAACAGAACTGGCTCGGCCAACGGCACGACGATTATTGCTCACGCTTGAACACTTGGGATACGTGCGCTCTACCGATGGCGTTTTCATGTTGACGCCAAAAATTCTTGAGTTGGGAATGTCATACATCAATGCACAAGGAATGTGGGACATTGCACAACCACACCTTGCTGCACTAGTTGCACAGACGCATGAATCAAGTTCCATGTCGCAGTTGGACGGTAGCGACATTGTGTATACAGCGCGAGTGCCTGTTGCAAAAATCATTGGTTTGTCCGTGCACATCGGTACACGTTTCCCTGCAGTTGCGACATCAATGGGGCAAGTGCTGCTTGCAGATTTATCTAACAAAGAACTCGATGCGGTACTCAAAACGCCATCGCAATCACGAGTTGTTCCGCGTGTGCGACCAACACGTAAAGAAATAGATGCCACGTTAGAGGAAGTGCGTACACGTGGCTGGGCCATGAGCGATGAACGTTTGTCGTTTGGAATTCGATCCGTTGCAGCACCCGTACGTGATGCGTCAGGCAAAGTCATTGCTGCAGTGAATGTCACTGTGAATGCAGCAGAAACATCTATAGCGGATTTGAAAAAGTCGCATTTACCTCTGCTACTAAAAACTGCCGAAGCAATTTCTGCAGACTTTGCACGCATTTCATTGCTGCCAACAACAGAACCATTGCAGCCGTAAGTCATGTCACTTCCCCACTTCTGTGAGGTGAGTTTCCAAAATGAAGTTAGCCGTCTCATATGGCGCAGAGAAGAACGGTGAGTGATCACAGTCAATTTCGATTGAGTGTTTCGCCCAACCTGCGCGCAAACGTTGCTGATCTAGTTGCACAGCTTTGTCGTCCGTGCACACCACATAACTGCTGGGAATATTGAGCCATGCGGGGTTCTCAAGTGGTTCTACTGGAATCTCACTGCGCATTGATCTGCGGTATTGCATGGCAAGACGCGCAAGTGATTCTGGGCTTCGATGAAACAGAAATTCTGAAGCATCGTCTTCCAACGACATCACGCCGTCCTCACCAAAGTTGAAACAACGTCGAAACTCTGGGTTTCCCCAACGCGGAGACAATTCCGTTTGAGATTCGCCAAGTGCCGGCATTCGTGCCGCCACATACACCAAGTGTTGTGCGTTGTGAGCGGCTGCCGACACTGTGATTCCGGTGTAACTGTGCGACACCACAGTGACACCGTCGTGGCTGAGTTCATTCACTTTTGCCTGAACGGCCGCCACGTCATCAGACAATGACGTGAACGGCAGTTCAATGGCGTGACAATTCACCCCGTGTCGAGACAATCTCTCGATGACCGGGACCCACGTCCATCCGGAAAAAAATGATCCGTGGACAAAGAGAATGCTGGTGCCAGCCATCTCGGGGGGAAGAGATGTGACTAGCGGTAGTTGTTGTTGCTGGTGTGATCGCCAGCAAGCCAGCGCTTCAATGTTTCGTGCGCATCTTCGCGACGATCGGCATTGATTTTTTCTGCACCAGGTGCGTCTGCTGTGAATTCAAGAAGCATTCCGTTTGGATCTTCGGTGTACAGCGAGCGGCAGTAGCCGTGCTCTAACACGTATGTTCCTTCTGGCTTCCAATTTGCCTGAGTGAGGCGAGCGAAGATTTCGTCTTGAGCTTCCTTGGTCACATTCAACGCAATGTGGCGGAATGGTGATGGAGTAAGCGGTGGATCGAATTCGTCTTGGTCTGCCTTGTTTGCAAACTGGAAGAACGCAAGTGCGCTGCCGTCTGGCATTCCGAAGAAGCAGTGGCAGTACACGCGAAGTGCGCCGAACAATTCATCTGCTTCCGACCATGTAGCAACGAGTGGAAGGCCCACGAGGTCTTCGTAGAACGCGCGCGTGGCTTCCAAGTCTTTGGTGAGATACGCGGTGTGATGGAGGCGGGTGGGTGCACTGATCATGGTGATTCTCCTTTTTGGAAAATGGCCATGTGTCCGCTAGTCGGACACAGAACCGTTGTGCGTACATTATTGCCGAACCAGCACGACCACAACCTGCAGCCCGGTGTGCGAGTAGCTAAGCGAGTGACGTTTGTTCTAAGACTCGCGGCGACGTCTCACGGCGGGCACCACGAGTGCGCCGAGAATTGCGAGCCCGACAACGAGGACCAATAGAAGCGGCCACGGAGACGACCCAGAGGAACCCGATTCAAGTGCGACTCCATAGGCCACTACGACCGACTCCCCATTCTGAGAATCTGCTGATGCAACAACCCGCACATCGCCAGATTGGACAGTGCTGGGAACGATTCCTTCCACTGTTCCACTTCCACCCGCCAATGTTCCTTCGCCCAACTTCACCCCTGTAGGGGCTATCCATGCGCGGGACTTTCCAGAGTCGGCGAAGCCGCTGAATTTCAGAACAATTCGATCCCCAGTTTGAATGGAGGAGAAGCTCTCAACAGACAATGGTCGCTGCGTTCCATCTGCGGACTCAACGGAGTAACTAATTGTTGCTCCTCCCACGGTGGCCACAATAGAACCGTTGTCGTTTTTCAAGGTGACAACCTCTGGCTTGCCGTCCACCGTTGCACCTACTTCGCCTGACTTCACCGTTGTGACATCTGGTGTGTCAGGAGCTGGTGTCGTTGTGGTTGTTGAGTCTGCGGTTGAAGGGTCATCATCCGTGATCGTCGCAACAGTTGTTGATGTCTGATTGGACGAGCCGTTTCCTGATGAACCTGGTGTTACTCGCGCAACAGTCGTTGAGGTGGAAGCGACACCTGGTGCAACTGTGCTGGTCACTGTTGGTGCAGTGGTAGAAGGAGCGGCGGTTGTAGTTGTTGATGGCGCGATTGTCGTAGTGGTGGTGGTTGTCGTAGTGGTGGTGGTAGTCGTCGTTGTGGTGGTGGTAGTCGTGGTGGTTGTTGGAGGGACCACCACTTCACCAATCGATGTCAACTTGGTGACATATCCTCCGAAATAGCCAGATAACGCGATATTGATGGCGGTTCCGCTACCCGGGTTGAAGTTTGCTGGGGATGAACCGTAGTAACCAGCAATGTAGATGTGTCCCCCCGCAATCACCATTCGGTTGGCAGTTTCCTGTCCACTACTGCCACCAAATCTAAAACCGCGTTGGTAGGTGCCACTGAGATTGAATTCAACTGCGAACGCATCACTTGACCCGCGAGAGACCAGGTTGTCTGTAGTAGCTACATCGGGATTGAAGTCAACGGTTCCAGAAAATTGGCCAATTGTCCAGACGGATGATCCCGTGATGTAGACGAGTGAACCAACGGAGTCGCGGCCGTAAATCCACTGGTTAGCACCAGAAGAATCAAACAATCCGAAGAATTGGTCCTCTCCGTTTATCGCTGTGACTTCGTTGGAGCCATCACGGCCGATGTCGATGGATGTGTAGAACGATCCGCTCACAATGACATTTCCTGATGCCGACGCATCAAGGTCTGTGCAGCTCTCTCCACCAGAGTTTCCAAATGTCTTCACCCATCGGTAGTTGCCACTTGAGTCAAGTGACCATAGGTAGAAGTCTTGACCGCTGGCTGGATCGGCGTACGCAAACCCTGCACCTGGATCAAAGTCTGTTGATGAACCTTGATATGTGCCACAGATGTACACGTTTCCGCTTGAATCTGCAGCTACCGCTTTGCCGATGGTAGATGTTCCAGTTGCACGCTTAGCCCAGCGATGTGTTCCGGACGAGTTGATACTCCACACGAAGACACCGTTACCACCATTTGTGAGAGCGTCGGTGCCAGCACCTGGATCAAAGTCCACATTTGTTCCGGCAAATTCTCCCGTGATGACAAAGTTGTCTGATGAATCCACATCGGCGCTGTAGGCATACGACAACGCTGGCAATGTGTGCGACCACGTCACAGTTCCTGCCGGAGTTAATCGAACCGCAAAAAGATTCGTTTGTTGTCCTCCATAAAGAGTGGAGCTTTGAACACTCAACGTGCCGGCGCTTGGGTCTATGTCAGCGGTTCCAGAAAATGATCCAATTACAAGAACATTTCCCGCTGAATCAATAGAGATGTCTCTGACTTCTGAGGCTCCGGTTGCATCGAAGAGCCCCGCCCACAACAGTTCGCCCTCACTATTTAACTTGGTAATGAAGCCTGTAAAGCTGGAGGAAGTCGGCGTCAATGTGAATGTGGTGGTAGTTGAGGGATCGAAATCGGTGGCGCGATTAATAGTTCCGGCTGTGTAGATGTTTCCGCTTGCATCCACTTCAACGGCCCTCGGATTGACCTGACCAGAACTTGAGCTGAGAAAGACGGACACCGATCCTGTTGAGCTTGTCCACCCCTGTACTTGTTCAGCCGGCGATCCAACTACAACAAGGGCGCAGAACGCCGCTAGGGAAAGAGCTAGACGAGCACACTTTTGACGCAATTCCATACTCTAAGTATGGCATAGCCACACCTTTAGTGTGTCTTGCATACCTCTTTATTGACCGTCCGTGTTGGTCTGAGGCGGAAATAGAGCACCAATAAAGAACGACATCAAACTCCACCATGCCCCAGGTTCCGGACCAGATTCACCGAGGACATCAATGATGTTCGAACCGAGATTCATTGCACTAAGAGCGACGGCGACGGCGACGGGGTCTACGTCGTTACGCAGAATTCCATTTTCTTGCGCATCCCGCATGAGTTCAATAAACACCGCCAAGCTGCGCGACTGCACTTCTTGCATCATCTCAGCAAGTTCCGGGTCTTTCCGCGTCTCCGCCATGACCACAAGTCGTTGCCAGCGTTCTCGAACTTGATCTTTGTCATATGGGTCAACAATGAATGGTGCAATTTGGGTGAGGTAATCGTCTTTCGACACTGCAGTGGAAATTGCAGTTGATACTCCATCCACAATCTGTGCACTTAATTGTCGCAAGTGTTCAGCCAACGCCTCTTTTATGAGTGCTTCGCGATCTTCGAAATGCCAATACAACGAACCTTTTGTGACACCAACCTCAGAGACGATCTCGTCAATACGTACCGCATCGATTCCTTGATCAAGGATGATGCGCAACGTGGTTTCTATGAGTTGCGCACGCGAATTAGCCGTTACTTTCGGCTTTGACGATTGCGGGGATTTCTTGTTGGCAGCCATATCTATTGATTACTAACCAAAGACGATAGTGCGATTTCCGAAGACGAGAACACGGTGTTCCACATGGGCCCGAACGGCGCGCGCAAGAACCACTGTCTCTAAATCTCGGCCGGTACGCGTGAGTTCTGCAACGTCATCACGATGACTCACATGGGCCACGTCTTGAGCGATGATGGGGCCTTCGTCCAGCACTTCACTCACATAATGCGCCGTTGCACCAATGACCTTCACGCCGCGATCATGTGCCTGGCGATACGGATTTGCACCAATAAATGCAGGCAAGAACGAGTGATGAATGTTGATCATTCGCCCAGACCATGGCTCGATGACCGAGGGCGGTAACACCAACATGTATCTCGCCAAGACAACGAGTTCAATGTCGAGAGAAGTGAGCAACGTGCTGAGAGTGTCTTCTTGTTCTGCACGAGCGTTGGGGCCGTCGCCCACCGGCACATGGTAAAACGGCAAGCCGAACGAATTGGCAAGGGGCGTGGCGTCGCCATGGTTGGAGACCACCGCTGCAACGTCAAGACCTAGATCGCCATACGTGGTGCGGGACAAAAGGTCTGCAACACAATGCAAATGCTTGGAACACAAAATTGCTGTTCGTGGTTTCCACGGGGACGCGTTCATGGTGAACGACATATCCCAATTAGAAGCCACCGCTTGGAAGCCAGCTATCAATGTGGCGAGTGTGGTGTTGCTGGAGTGTTTGAACTCAACACGCTGAAAGAACATGGAATCTGAGACGTCGGTGTGTTGTTCTGCATGAACAATGTTTCCGCCAACCGAGGCGATCCATGTTGCGACAGCGGCAACAATGCCAGGTTTGTCCGGGCACGAAATGAGAAGGACGGCCGTTGATTCCACAGTGGTGGAGACGATGGGAATCGAACCCACGACCTCCTGCTTGCAAAGCAGGCGCTCTA
>JBMTEX010000026.1:0-21951 GCA_049433485.1 Ilumatobacteraceae bacterium
GGGTTGACCAATTCCCATACTTTTGAACCAGCGTCAAAAAAGAAAATTGCTCCGCGATTAACAAATCGCTCCTGATACGGGGCCGAACTAAACCCAACACTGAGATCAATAGTCGCTAGACGTCGCATGGTGAGTCCGTTGAAATCTTTCATCACGGGATCCACTACCGCTGCTTTTGCACCAAGGCCGTCAAGACACCAATGGCGCGGTCCATTCAATTTGGCAAAAAGAACACCTTCGTTCTTCGCAATCTCTTCTGCGTTCAATGTGTCCCATAATTCGGCGGGGCAATCGTTCAGCATCTGCGTTCCGTATACCTCAGCGAGGAGGGCATCGTCTTGGGCCGAGACCAGCAAGACTTCGCCGTAGCGCACATTGCGCATGTCTGAAATAATCCGCTGTGGTCGTGATGATGTCATGAGTTTCCCCTCGTTCTGTCAATGAAATTAGAGCATTGATACAGCACATCAAAAGCGAATGAAGTGTGTTCCGTCTCGTGGCGACAAAGCAGTCCGGCCTTGCTACGGTTTGCCAAACAACTCATAGGGGAATGTGAACGATGTCCGACGCGAAGCGACTGAATCATAAATACGGCACTATCGACAAGGAATACGGAATGTTCTTGGCGACTCGCCAGCCAGAAGAAGACGGCCCTATCTACATGGTGAACCTCATGAAGTATCACGAGGTGGCTCAGTACGAAGAAGGAACGGGAGTAGACAAACCCATCAGCGGCAAAGAAGCTGATGACCGGTATAACCCGTCGTCGATTCTTAACAAGATTGGTGCCAACGTTGTGTTCTACGGCGATGTCGTCAGCAATCACGTTGGCGATGAAGACTGGGACCGTATCGGCATCGTTCGATACGCCACTCGTAAGTCGTTCATTGAAATGCAGAATCGTCCTGACTTCGGCGAAAAGCATGTTCACAAAGCAGCCGGCATGGCGCGCACCACTCTCGTGTGTTGCCGTCCAGAAGATGAATCGCTCGATTCCCGCAATCGCCCGTCACCACTTGAATCCCGCTTGGTAGCGATGGTGGTGCGTCAAGCGGAGAATCGGCAATCAGCATTTGCAGATTTACCAGAGGCTGTTCAATTTTCAGCTGAAGGAACCATCATTGGTGACGGACGTAAATGGGACACAGTGCAATTCATTCCGGTGAACTCAGTTGATGAAGTTGCAGCAATTGCACAACGCGTCTCCACCGCAAACGGCGATGCATACGTGATGGGAGTGCAAGTCACACTTGACTCCATCACAGTTGAATAAAAGCAAAATGGAAATTCTGCGTACCCCTGACGAATGTTTTCACGGGCTCCCCGACTACAACTTCGAACCGCACTACACCACTATCAAGGGACAAGACGGCGTCAGCCTTCGCTTCCACTACATCGACGAAGGTCCACACGATGCAGATCCCATCTTGCTGCTGCATGGCAATCCATCATGGTCATACCTCCATCGCCACATGATTACTGGACTTGTCTCTCTCGGTCACAGAGTTATTTCACTTGACCTCATGGGGCTTGGTCGTTCCGATAAACCGAATGATCCCAGTTATTACACAATTGCTCGTCACATCGAATGGGTGTCTGCGTGGTTCGAAGCCGAAAATCTTCGCAAGGTCACCATGTACTGCCAAGACTGGGGTGGCATGATCGGACTTGGTTCTCTTGTCAACATCGGCGAACGCGTTGCACGAGTGATTGCATCGAACACTGGTCTTCCTGTGGGTGAAGGCGCTAACAAAGCAATGCGTGATTGGTTGGAATACTCCAGCTCAGTTCCAGAACTCCCCGTTGGACTCCTTGTAAACGGAGGGTCGTCTCGCGAACTCAGCAAGGCGGAGATGGCCGCATACAACGCGCCATATCCCGATGGTTCCTACCAAACAAGTCCAAAGATTTTTCCAAGCCTCATTCCCGTGCAACCAGATAACCCAGGTGTTCCACAAAATAAAGAAACGTGGAACTACCTCGAGACATGGACAAAGCCATTTCTCACCGTATATGGATCAGCAGACCCCATTGCTTTCAAGCCTGGGGCACATCTCAGATTTCAAGAACGTGTGCCTGGTGCAAAGAACCTTGAGCACATCGTGATTGAAGGCGCAAACCACTTCATTCAAGAAGATGCGCCGGACGAACTTGTGGCAATCATTCACGCATTCGTGTCATAAACGAAACAGTCTTTATTGGCGATTCATTTCCGATTGAGCTTCAGCAGCCTTCACGTCGGCGCGAGGCTTACCAGCTTCAATAACCACTTCATGCAGAATTCCGGTGAATTCATACGGCGATGAATATCTTTGTGACACTGGCGAACCATGGTCGTAACCAATGCTTGGACCAACCGACGACATCATGCGCATGTACAACGGCACCGATGCTGTAGCAACTTCATTTCCGTCGACTTGAAGTGTTAGTTGACCAGCCATGCCATCTCCGCGACGCAGGAGTACACGAAGTTCGTGATCGCCTGCGGTTACACCATTCGGTGATTCAACAATGGTGTGATCACCAAAGGCGTTGTAGTCGAGCACCAACTTGTTGTTCTGAACAAAAAAAGACAAACCAGAATTCTGTGTTCCGGTTGCGTACAAGACGCCTTCGTCTCCCGGTGTGAAAGTCACTCTCGCGTACAGGTCTACGTTTCGTCCGCCAAGACCAGCTGTTGCCTGGCCGGGCAATGGTGACATTGGCGGGCGATACACATAGCGACGATCTTCAGGGTGCGGCGAGTTCTTGCGGAAACGCGCACCGAACAATTGAACGCCGCGGTCGTCAAGTGGCAACACGCCATGTGTTTCTGCTTGTTCCCACCACAATGCAACCATCTCGTCAAGCTTGTCTGGTTGAGCATCTGCAAGGTCATTGCATTCAGAGCGATCTGACGCGAGGTGATAGAGCTCCCACTTCTCTATTCCGTAATCAATGCCAGGCGTGTGCTTCAACACTGCTTTCCACTCACCTGCAACCACTGCAAGGCTTCCGGCGTTCTCAAAGTACTGAACTGTGTTGGTTGCCGGCGCCTGCGCATTGCTTAAAACCGACGCAAATGAACGTCCACTCACTGGAATCTGTTCAAGCCCATTCCGTACGGCGGGAGGCGTCACGCCAACCAAGTCATACACCGTTGGCACGATGTCTGCGACGAAAACAAATTGATCTCGCTTCGTTCCCACTTGATCTGTTGGAACACCGTTGGGCCAATGGAAGATCATCGGCACATGAACTCCACCCTCATGCGTGTTCTGCTTGTACCAGCGATACGGCGTGTTACCGCATTGTGCCCAACCCCACGGATAGTTGCAATGGCTGTTCGGTCCACCGATGTCATCAATGTTCTTAATGGCTTCGTCTGGCATCTCAATGATTCCATTGAAGAATTTCATTTCATGCATCACACCAAACGGTCCACCTTCTTGAGATGCACCATTATCTGCGTGCACAACAAGAATGGTGTTGTCTAGTTGCCCCAAATGGCGCAGACCTTCAACAAGTCGACCGATTTGATCATCGGTGTGATCAAGAAATGCAGCAAATGCTTCTTGCATGCGCGCAGCAAGGCGCTTTTCATTATCCGAAAGATCGTCCCACGCCTTCACACCAGGGTTACGTGGTGCAAGTTGTGTATCGACTGGAATAACCCCAGTTTCAATCTGTTTCTTGAACCAACGCTCGCGAATCACATCCCAACCTTCGTCAAACTTTCCGCGATACTTCGCCATGTACGACGCGGGTGCTTGATGCGGAGCGTGTGTTGCACCAAATGCCACATACCCAAGGAACGGGCGGTCTGGCCGAACACCTTTGAAGTCAGCAATGATCTTGAGAGCATTGTCCACAAGATCTTCAGACAAGTGGTACCCCTCATCTGGCCCAGCGGGTGGATCGACTGGGTGATTATCTGCAACTAGCTCTGGGTAAAACTGATCAGTCTCGCCATCCAAGAATCCGTAGAAGCGATTAAAACCCCGAGCAAGTGGCCACTGATTGAATGGACCAGCTGCTGAACATTGTTCCATTGGCGCAAGGTGCCACTTACCCACGCAGAATGTTCCGTAACCGGCGTCGCCCAACACTTCAGCGACAGTGGCCGCATGGTTACTGATGTGACCCAACTGATTCGGAAACCCAGTAGAGAAATTCGAAACGGTTCGCATACCGACGGCGTGATTAGATCGTCCGCTTAACAACGCCGCACGAGTTGGCGAACACAATGGCGTCACATGAAAGTTGGTGAATTGCAGACCGTTTGCAGCCAACGCATCGAGATGCGGAGTGTCTATGTCTGAACCAAAGCAGCCCATCTGAGCGAACCCTGTGTCGTCCAACAACACAAGGATCACATTCGGTGCGTTGTCCCCTGGGTGAGCCGGCTCTTCAAACCAGGCCTCCGAATCAGTGACATACCGTCCGATTTTTCCCCGGAATTCGTATTTCTGTGCCATGGCCACCCGTTCATCTCTCAACGTCTGTCAGACCTTATTCTTCACGGGCTGACCACGCCATTGAAAGTTCGGAGAAAATACACAATGTTCCGCGCGGTAATGACAGATGCGCCTCGAAAGTGAGACGATTGGATGACATCATGCCCAAGGAGTGTCCATGTATCTCGAAATTGACAAGTCAGATATTCGTCAACACCGAATTGCACCTTCTGAGGCGACACCGCTTCACAGTGGCCAAGTGAGGCTGTCGCTTGAGAGTTTTGCGTTGACATCGAACAACATCAGCTACGCACTGAGTGGCGACTTCTTGGACTACTGGGGCTTCTTCCCCACCGAGGCCGGTTGGGGTCGCCTCCCGGCCATGGGATTTGGCGTCATTACTGAATCCATGAACGACGCACTTCCTGTCGGCGGAAGGTATTTCGGCTTCTTCCCTGTTGGTGACCAGCATGTCGTCAGCGCAGAACGCACAAGCGGCGGATTCGTGGACATTGCACCACATCGCGAGAAGCACGCCATGGCCTACAGAAGTTTTGACAAGGTAGACGACACTCCAGGTGAAAATGACAACGCATACCTTCTCTTACGAGGACTCTTCATTACCTCATTCCTTGCAGAAGACTTCCTGTTTGAAAACGCAATGTTTGGTGCCGGACAAATAGTGGTCAGCAGTGCCTCCAGCAAAACTGCCATCGCATTTGCACATCGCGTGCGGGCTCGCGGCAATACACACTGCATTGCATTGACGTCGTCTTCAAATGTTGACTTCATTGAGAAGGTGAACTTGTACGACGAAGTTGCTACGTACGACAACATTGAAGACCTTGCTGAATGGGCTCCCACCGTGTTTGTTGACATGGCTGGAAATTCATCTGTTATTTCTCGCGTCCATCATCACTTTGGTGAATCTCTCATGCACTCTTGCCGTATTGGTGCAACCCATTGGGACCAAAACGGATCTCTCGGAAATCTTCCTGGACCAATTCCTGCCTTTTTCTTTGCTCCGAGCCAACTTGCAAAGCGTGGAAAAGAATGGGGTCGCAACGAACTGAATTCAAGAATGAATTCAGCGCTTGATGAATTCATTATTGAATCTCGCCGCTGGATGAACATTCAAGAATCTCAAGGTGCTGACGCAGTAGTAGCTGCATACGACGGCCTTGTCACTGGAAACATTTCAGCCGAAACTGGACTGATCCTCTCTTTCTAAGGAAACAACAATGAAGACTCTTCGTACGCCAGACTCTAATTTCGCCGATCTTCAAGATTTTCCCTACGCGCCGAACTACTTCGATATAGACGGACTCCGTATGCACTACGTGGACGAAGGCCCAGCAGATGCACCTGTTGCGTTGCTAATGCACGGAATGCCTACGTGGAGCTATCTGTATCGAAACATGATTCCGCCGTTGCGTGCTGCGGGTTATCGCTGCGTTGCTCCCGACCACATTGGGTTTGGTCGCTCAGACAAAGTGACAGATCCTGATTGGTACAACATCGCGCGACACTCAGCCAACGTCACCCGATTGGTGAACCACCTCAACCTCAGCGACATCACCATCTTTGTGCAAGATTGGGGTGGCCCTACTGGTCTCGCTCAGTACGCATTGATGCCCGAACGGTTCTCACGACTCGTCATCATGAACACGTGGCTTCACCATGCGGAGTACGACTACTCCCCTGGTATCCAAAATTGGATTACACAGAACCTGCCTGGCGGCATTTTCCGCGACAATGTTCCATCACATACCAACTGGGGAACATTGATGGCAATGGCTACTGGTCGAATCGCTCCGCAAGACTCTCTGTTTGTTGAACTAAACGGCGGAACGCCTGAATACTCGTCAGAAGCGGCACAAGTGAAATATGCATATGACGCACCGTTTACGGGATTAGGTGACAATGCCGTCACCGGACCACGTCGTTTCCCACTCAGCATTCCGTTTCACGACCCTGTTGCCGGGAACGCCGTTGAACAAGAACAACACTTCGCATTCGTGAATGCCACGTCGCTTCCTGTTCATTTCATCTGGGGAGATGCAGACAACGTATTCACGCTTGAGTGGGGAAAGAAATGGCACTCGCTGATTCCACATTCCACTTTTGATGTAATGGAAGGCGCAGGGCACTTCTTGCAAGACTCACATGGTCCGCAAATTATTGAAGCATTTCTTACCCGAACTGCGGACGAGAAATAGTTTGCAATGACATCAGACGTCTGGAAACAGCTCCTTCAAGGCAATGAACAGTGGCCACACAATTGGTCACTTGGGGGCTGTGAGTTCTATGGCGAGATTATGGACAGCGCAACATTCGGTGTGTGGTTGTCAACACAACCTATTTCGCCCGAGGAATATGCATCACTTGTTATCCCAGATGGATTCAATAAATCTGGAGTAGGGCGAAGTCAGCATAATGCAGCATTCTTCAGCCGGCCACCACAAGCGAATGCCGATGGCCCTGTAGAAACCGTTTCTATTGGTGATCACACGTTTGCATGCGTTGCGCGACCAGGTCGACCGGAGAAAGGTTTTGAGGGAGTCACAGTTCTACCTGTTTTCAAGACCCACCGCGTGCTCTTCGAATCTGGTCGTACGTTGGAAGTGATTGATACCAACGACGATTTTCCAGGTGGAACCACCTTGTTACCGCAAGCTGTTGATACGCATCTTCATAAACGACGCACGAACCCCATTCCGCGCGAAATGCCGAATGGGTGGACCACAAGGACAATCACCCTTCAGCAATCATTGGTGATGGACATTCCATGCCCTGCGCGTGTTGCCATCTTTAGGAATGGCGACATCTTTCACGGCCCGGTTGCTGGGCTGTAATGCAAGAACTACTTGTTGCCGAGTGAGCGGAAGAATCCGTCGGGGGCAACAACATCATCGCGTGTGAGTTCCTGCACGGAGGTTTTCCCTAGACCAAGAAGTGCAGAGTCAATGCCTCCACGTAGCAAGTCGAGAACGTTCTCAACACCTGCTTGACCATTTGCTGCCAAGCCCCACAAGTACGCACGACCAATCATCACGGCACGCGCACCAAGTGCAAGAGCTTTCACAACATCTGATCCGCGGCGAACTCCACCGTCAAGTAGAACCTCAATTTGCGATCCGACTGCATCCGCAACTGCAGGCAATGCGCGAATTGGTGCAGGTGTACCGTCGAGATTGTTGCCGCCGTGGTTTGAAACAGAGAGTGCCGTTGCGCCTAAGTCAACAACACGTTTCGCATCGTCAACTCGGCTGACGCCCTTCACCATGAATGGTCCACCCCACTGTTGACGCAACCATGCAATGTCTTCCCATGTTGGAAGAGGTGTCTGCATCCATTCGTAATACGCACCAAAGAACGTTGGTGCTTTCTCTCCAGGCTTCGCCATGTTTGGCGCAGTGAGATCTGGAATGCGACCGGTCTTTGCAAACGTCCACAACCAGCCCGGCTTCTGCAGAACTTCTGGTGCAAGCTTGAATGCTGCTTTGATGTCGATTTTCTCTGGAATCCACGGGCTGCCCCAATCGCGTCCGTTAGAGAACGACCAGTCCAGAGTGACAATCAATCCCTTTGCGCCAGCAGCACGCGCACGTTCCATGCGCTGAACGAGTGTGTCTTTATCGCCACACCAATACATCTGGAAAAACACTTTGTCGTTGACTGCAGCAACCTCTTCAACAGATTTTGATGCGAATGAACTAAGACCCATTGGAATGCCGCGGTTTTGCGCAGCCCGAGCAATTGCAACTTCACCCTGTGGATGCACAGCCTGCACACCCGTGGGCGAGATAAGAACAGGCATTGAAATGTCTTGACCCATGACCGAGGTAGCCATTTCGCGCGTGTTGGAGAGTCCGGCCACGTGTGGAGCAAACCCGAGCTGATCAAACGATGCAAGGTTGTCAGCTGATGACAATCCTTTTTCAGATCCGGCAATCAATGCACCGTAAACAGACTTTGGCAAGCGTGCCTTCGCGCGACGCTGTGCTTCGGCGACTGTTTCAAACCATTCGTTAGCCATGTCTTTTTCCTTACGCGGACGGGGACTGCAAATTGTACCGATGCCTGCCTTCGACGGGCTTACCCATCACACAGAAAGCAGCAGTGACAAGAGTTCTGAGGGCTGCGATAACACCACGTCTGCCCCGGCGTCGCTGAGTTCCGCGTAGTCGCCAAAGCCCCACAACACTCCCGCAGACCGTGTACCTACCTGCACGCCCGCCTCAATGTCGTGGTGGCGGTCACCAATCATCCAACATAACGACAACTCAGGCAGCGCACCATGTTCACGTTGAACGTCAACTAGCGCCTGACGCAACAACACTGATTTGTGTACTGGTGCATCATCGGCAGGCCCCACTACGGTCACCATGTGGTGATCCATGCGAGTGGCCACAACAGCAACGTCTGCTTGTGATTGTGGCTTGGCCGTTACCACCGACAAATGCCAATGCTGTGACAATTCATCAATCACTTCACGCATTCCTTCAATCACTGGCGTATGCGGAAGATGGTGTGTTTTGTAAATACGTCGATACTCGTGGATGAACTCCAATGACCGCGACTCGTCTATGCCACGTGCACGAAGTAACTCTGGCATTGTTGTTTGAAACGGTGGACCGATGATTCGCGTCACTTCGGCAGGAGTCAATGGTGCAGCGCCCTCGGCCGCAAACATGTCGTTCACCGATGCAGTAATTCCAGCCCCAGAGTCCGCAATCGTTCCATCGAGGTCAAAGAACAAATAGCCACGTTTGGTCACCTCGCCACCCTAGAACCCCGCCTGCTGGGCTCCGTGGGTTCTATTTTGGTAATCGTTCTCATTCTCAGTATGCTGACTACGTGATGCGCCGAGCTATTGCCACACTGATGCTGACTCTTCCTGCTTTGGCAGCGTGTGGCGCTTCGTCATCAACTTCATTAGATGGCTCATTCATCGTTTCCGTGTCCCTCTACCCCATCGCCGAAATTGTGCAACGTGTTGGGGGCGACTCCATTGAGGTGATGAACCTCACTCCACCTGGAACGGATGCACACGATGTTGAACTAACAGCGAAGCAACTTCTATGGCTCGAAAAATCTGATGTTGTTTTCTATTATGGCGATGATTTTCAACCCAGCACACAAAAGGCAATCGAGAGTCTCTCCACTAAAGCTGTTATTGACCTCTTTGATTCAGTCAAGCGTCTGGAAGCAAAACTGGACGATCATGACGAATTAGAAGATGAAGCAACCACAGATGAACATGATCCACACGTGTGGTTAGACCCCGCCAACATGATTGCAATGACAAAGACTGTTCAAGCTTCTCTTACAAAAGTTCAACCATATAATGCCGAAACTTTTGCAACGAACAGCGCTGCATACATTGCAGAACTCACAGAAATCGGCAACTTTCTCGATTCCACCATTGGTCCACTGCCGGGTCAGAACATTTCTCGATGCGAGGAAGATCACTTGTATACAGCTCACCAAGGTTTCACATACTTAGCTCATCGGGCCGGACTGACATTGGTTCCTATTGCCGGGATTAACCCAGACGAACAAGTGTCGGCTCAATATTTGGAAGAACTCGCCGCAGAGTTAGAAGGAACCGCCGTCACCATCTTTTATGAATCGCTCATTACCTCATCGGCAGCTGAAGCATTAGCGAAAGCTGTTCAGGTAAAAACTGACGTCTTGAACCCCATTGAAGGCCCATCACAATCCGACATCAACAATGGCCTCACCTATATCTCTGCTCAGCGCGAGAACATTCGGAAAATTGCAAAAGGTCTTCGCTGTTCATGAACCACGACACAGTTCTGCAAGCCGTTGATGTGGCCGTTAGCTACGGCGATACTCGCGCATTGTCGTATTCATCGTTCTCTATTGACTCCGGTGACTTAGTTGCAGTTGTCGGACCCAACGGTGCAGGTAAATCCACTCTGTTCAAGGCATTAGCGGGCTTCGTAGATCACAAAGGTGACGTAGTAGTTCATGGACAACATTGTCATCACCTTGAGCGCCAAGCCATTGCGTACATTCCACAACAGTCGGATTTAGATCTTCGTTTCCCCATCACAGTTCGCGAAGCCGTCATGGCGGGACGGCGACGTTTTCATGGTCGACGAATGCGCGCTACGTCCATCGACACAGCCACCGTTACTACATGTCTCCTGCAAGTAGACCTCGCCGGAGCAGAAGAGCGTGCTCTGTCTACATTGTCTGGTGGACAAGTTCAAAGAGTGCTGCTTGCTCGAGCTCTTGCTCAAGAAGCAGACGTACTTCTTCTTGACGAAGCACTCTCGGGGGTGGACACCCGCCATACCGACGAGCTCATCTCGCTGTTCACATCGCTATGTGCACGCGGCACCAGTGTCTTGGTGTCCACACACGATCTCGGCCTTGTCCGATCACGATTCACTCGTTGCCTCACGGTCAACGGCAAAGTTCTCGGTGATGGCTCGCCGTCAATTGAATTGGCTGGCGACAAACTTGAACGCCTCTTTGGCGCAACCGTGACGGATGCTCAATCATGAATTGGCTAATCGACCCTTTTCAGTCAGATTTCTCTCAACGGGCAGGACTCGTCTGCATCATGGTGGGAGTTCTTGCGCCAGTTGTCGGAACATGGGTATCACTGCGACGTCTTGCATACCTCGGTGATGCAATGTCTCACAGTGTTCTTGGAGGGGTTGCGCTTGGCTTTGCGTGGTTTGGCGCAAACGCGGTTCTGCCCGGAGCCCTTGTGGCAGGAGTGGTCATGGCGATCACCATTCACTATTTGTCTCAAAACCGTAGACTTCCAAATGACTCCGTCATTGCAGTTGTAGGAAGCGGAATGTTTGCATTCGGTGTCATTGCGTTGAATTCCATCGATAGCACGGTGTCGGTGTCGCATTTTCTTTTCGGGCAACTACTCACGGTGACAATCAACGATGTGTACATCACACTTGTCCTTACCGTGTTGGCACTTCTCTTTGTGTGGTGGCGATTCCCAGACCTTACATTCTCCACTTTCGACCGAGACCACGCCACCCAAATAGGTATTCGCGTGCAACGTTTAGATGGAGCAATGTTGGTATTGCTAGCCGTGTGTGTTGTGGTGTGTTTAAACACAGTTGGCATTGCTTTAACCGTTTCGCTTCTCATCACCCCCACCGCCACTGCGCGGTTGTTCTTCAACAACGTTGGCTCCATTACCCGAGCAGCTGTTGCCATCGGACTCACCGAAGTACTCGGCGGCTTTGTAGTGGCATACCATCTAGATCTCCCACCTGGCCCCACCATCACATTGGGAGCAACAACTGTGTTTGTGGTGTTGTACGCACTGCGGTTTGCGAGAAGTGAACGCACGTATATTCATCACACTCATGAACATCATTCGCACTGATGTGTCAGGAATACCTAATAGAAAGTATGTGACTACCTACACGACGTCGACCTCTTCTTTTCCGTAAGGGAAAGCGGTACTTTCACCGTATGGCTAGTGAAACCTCAGGTAAGCGTCGGATTCTCGTAGGTGTTGATGGATCACCGAATAGTGCGAAAGCAATTGACTGGGCAATTTCGTTTGCACACTCAGGTGACACTGTCATCTTGCTGTCCGCGTGGAGCCCCATTGTTGTTCCGGCAGAAATGGCAACGGCGTACACGTTCGATGACACTGGTGCACGCAACGTTCTAGAGGCTGAATCGAAGCGCGTCTCTCAAATTGCCGCCAATCGAGGGGTGTCACTTGCTCAACATTTTGAGAACAACGACCCGCGTAATGCATTGCTCTCCACATCGTGCGACATGATTGTGGTGGGTTCTCGTGGCTACGGTGGCGTGATGGGGCTTCTCCTTGGCTCCGTTGCAGATTATGTATCACGGCATGCAAAAGTGCCAGTGGTCATCGTTCCTGCGGGAGAGTAAGTACCGTGAGGTCATGAACCTTGACCCCATGGGTGACACCGGAATAGACCTCACCACATTGCTTCTGTGCGATTACGCCAACATTCGCGAAGGAATGATCAACATTGTCAGTGGCGGAATTACACGCATTGGCAGTTCCATCGGCTTCCCCACGGCGATTGATGCGCATCTCGCCATGTCGGTATATGTACAGCCACATCGTGTCCGAGAAACACACACTGGACGCGTTGTGTTGCGATACCCAGACACCATTGAAGAAATTGTTCGCATCGAATTTCAATTTCATGGCGATGCAGAACTGCACCCAGGTGAAGGATTGAACTTTCACTTTGCTCTGCCTCTGCAAGGAGTGGAGGCTCCTCATGCTGGTCAAATTGATGTCTCTGTCACCATCAACGAAGCACCAATGGGCCTACTCAGCTTCTGGATGGTAGACGCATCGCAGCCCTAGAGCACAGCGACATAAAGTGAACACGTGGAAAGCCTCGCGCTCATTGTGTCCCTCATTGTCTTGGCCATCATCATCTTTGGCTTTCTCTCGTTCGTCACGTTCGTGCGAATGCCAAAGAGTTCAGTCGGTAAAGCCCTGAGCCTTGCCATCAACGCAGCCGGCATCACATCAGGAACATGGTTCGCATTACTAGACATTGGATTCGTCAGTCGTGTGATTGGCGTCGCCGTTCTGGGAGTAAGCGCACTAAGCGCACTTCTAATCCTGAACAGTCGATGAGGCGAATGGTGCCCGTCAGGAACGGAATATCTTCCGACTCGACAACATCAAAGCGCCAACAAGCAAAAGCAATACAGCAATAAAATTGATATCACCAAGCGAGCGTTGTCCAGTAGACGGCAGCTCATCTGGGCGAACTTGAAGAGTGAGTTTTGAACTGTTGTAACTAGATCCCGTTGAAGTGACCGCAAGATTGACACGCAAGGATTGTGTACGTACTCGGTATGTACCCGTTGGAACATTTAAAACCTTAAACGAGCCGTCACTGTTGACTTTCGGTTCGTAAGTTTGGTCGTCTGAGGTATCGAGCTTTTTGTCGATACCACTCCAGTCAATCTCAATTGGTTCTGGATCTTTGTTTGATGTTTCAAGCAATTTGCCGATGATGTCAACAGTTCCAACCGCAGCATAGTCAGCGCGCGAAGTTTGCCCAGCGACAACGGTTACTACGACAACCCAATCAGATGATCCTTGTGAGTCCCACGTTTTACGTAAACCTAGATTGCTCGGAAGTGTGGCTGTGACTGTGTACTGACCAGGAGCAAGATTCGTAAAATCAAATGCGCCATTCGATGACGTGACGGTGGAAGAACCACTCGGCCCAGACAACGTTATAACGATTCCAGGTATCCACACTTCTGAGGCATCTTTTGAATCATCTTGGTCAGAATCAATCCACACTGTCCCGGTCAATGCCCCAACCGAGCTGTTATTAACGGGTGTAGTTGTGGTTGTGGATGCTGGCGCCGCGGTTGTCGTTGTCGTTGTCGTTGTCGTTGTCGTTGTCGTTGTCGTAGTCGTGACAGTTGGATCAACTGTAGGCATCGGGTTTTGTGCACCAGAGACGGTGCAGGAAGAACCACTGACAACCAACGTGGCAATTTCACCTTCCATCACGCTCTCGTTGCCATCGGTTGTGGTGACTTTTGCTTTGTAATAGTAAGTGCCATCACCAGGAATGGTGTAAGTAGCGGTAAAACTTGTCGCCCCCGTTACCGTGCTGGGGCTCGCATTGAGAACGGCACCCAGTGCGGTCGTAGTCCCAATGTCAAAAGTAGGTTCGCCACTCAATGTAGACATATTGGTGGAACCGGTAAAGGTAGCAACACCATTGGAACATGATGCGTTTCCAGTTGAAGTTCCATAAACCTCCAACTTGCCGATATTGCACGTAGAAATATCGTTACCACAGGCGGTTTTCAGGGCCTCGTCCTCCAATGCACCCTGTTCTGCGAGTTCTTCCATACATGCTGTTTCAGCAGCAGCTTGTGACATTCCTGCTGCGACAAATGCCGCTATCTCTCCGTCACAGTACTGCTTTGCAGTTCGACCTTTACACAGTTCGGCGTATCGCGCATCGTTGTTCCATGGAAGATTCATATATATGGCGTAACCGGCATGAGTGGGATCGTTGGGGACGAAATTCAACGGAGCTGCAGTTCGGTTTGCCTGCTGTCCACTTACTTTTACGTCCGGGATGATGTCTCCCCACCGCTTCTTATTACTGGGGTACGAAGTATCGGGGTTGTAAACGTTAGGAACTGGGCGCGCCTTTGACGAATCAGTCTTGTTGCTAGCGAACCAGTCTTCGCTGTCCACCCAGTCATTGTGCTGAAACCGACCATGGCCATTCCCGTTCGCTTGCGGATCATCCAACGACGATGAAGGGTTCCCATTAAAAATCGAACTGACATTGACTGTGATCCTGCGATACGGATTAGTAGTTGCGTGAGTTCGATGGCAAATTGTGATTTTATTTGGGTTCGAAGTTGGTGCGGCCACCGAGACATTTGTGCGCGAAACACCAACGGCAAACACCGCCAACATCATCGCGGTGAGGATCCGACGTAGGAAAAATTTTTGGGACATCGGTCTAACCCTACCGTAATTTTTGTACGGCTTATATGCCCCGTTACTGACGTTAAATGTTGCCGGTCGGCCCCGATGAACATCCGTACGGGCCGTTCAGTAGTCTCATACTCAAGTAGGCAGGATACCTAGGAGGGTATGTATGTTTGGTCAATCTCATCGGCGGTTGCGCTTCTCCATATGGGTTGGGGTCCTTGCGTTGTCCATGCCCACAGTTCTTCCTGCTGATGTTGAAGCAGCCACCACAACCACCACGTCAACAAGTACCACATCGACGCTCCCCCCAGTTTTCGCACCTGGAAAATCACCAGCAGCTGGTTTGAAGCGTTACATCATTCGCTATCTAGATAATGTCACTGACGCCGAGAAAGATCAAGAGCTTGTCCGTCGCGGAGGCAAACGTTTCGCCCGCCTCAGCAAAGTGTTCAACGGCGATGTTGTCGACTTGACTAAACCGCAGGCCAACCTTCTTAAACAGAGTGACAAAATCGCATTCGTCGAAGAAGACAAGGGTGTCGTCAAACAAGGTGTCGTGTCCCCTCCAGGATCATGGGGAATTGACCGAATTGATGAAACTACTCTTCCTTTAGATAATCGATATGAATTTGCAACTGACGGAACTGGCGTAACTGCATATGTTGTCGATACCGGCGTCCTCGCTACGCACTCACAATTCACTGGACGAATTTCTAATTCCTACTATGACGCTTTCGGCGGCACAGGCAACGACTGCAATGGTCACGGAACTCATGTTGCTGGAACTATTGCGGGTAGCACTTTAGGAGTGGCACCTGCCGCGACCATTGTTCCCGTTCGAGTTCTCGATTGTGCGGGATCAGGTTCTGTGTCTGGAGTGATAGCAGGAATTGATTGGGCCATCAATCATCACACCACCGCCCCAGCCGTGATGAACTTAAGTCTTGGAACGACGAAGAGTGAATTGTTGAATTCAGCGATTGACCGCGCATACGCAGACGGAATCACTGTTGTCGTTGCCGCAGGAAACTCAAATGTTGATGCGTGTACAACTTCTCCAGCAAGTAACAAAGTGTCAGCATTAACCGTTGGTGCAACCACAATCGCTGATGCACGTGCGTCCTATTCAAATTACGGAGCGTGCCTCGACTTGTTTGCTCCTGGGTCTGGAATTACCTCTGCGTGGTACACCAGCAACAACTCAACAAACACCTTGAGCGGTACATCCATGGCGTCTCCGCATGTTGCCGGTATTGCAGCTCGCTACCTTTCGGCAGTTCCGGCTGCATCGCCAGCAACGGTGATGTCGGCAGTCGTGAACGCCGCTACCAGCAACGTTGTCACAAGCGCGGGAACTTTGTCCCCGAATAAGCTTGCTTTTGCCAGCCCCACTGCCGTTCCCACTAGTAGCGGAGCAACCACTACCGTTCCTGGTTCCACCACGTTGCCTCCAGGTTCGGGAACAGATTCAGCACCATCCGTTCCTGGTGTACCTGGAACACCAATTGCACTGGCCGGCGCACAGTCATCATGGCTGGAATGGAGTGCAGCCCCAACGGGCGGTAGTCCCATTACGGGCCACATTGTTCGTGTATATCGGCGAGGAAAGCTGATAACGCAAGTAATCGTTGACGCAGATACATCTCACACCATTAACAACCTGCGTGCTGGATCTAGCCACTACTTCACCGTCGCCGCAATGAACGGTGTCGGTGTGGGGCCATTCTCAACAAAATCAAACACCATCATTCCGTTAAAGAACACGGGCACATACACAAAGTCTCAATCTGCAACGTCAACGGATGTTGCGCCTGAAGCTCCCACAAGATTGGTCGTTACTCGCACCGGATCAAACGTTGTGATTCTGTGGACTCCTGCCATTAATGCAGTAGCCACATCACACGAAGTCCTGTTCTACCAAAAAAGAAAAGTCGTTGCGAAGGTCATCACACTCTCATCTGGTGGAGTGCGAATCTACGGCCTGAAGAAGGGAACCTACGCCGTTCGAGTTCGCGCTCTGAACACCGCAGGAATCGGCCCTGTCTCCAAGCACAAAGTGTTACGTATTAGATAACGATTAGTGGCTGAGATGTTTGAAGCGCTCAATAGCGTCGACAATCTCTTTCTCAGCAGCAGTTTTGCCTTCCCAACCTTTCACCGTGGTGTCTTTATTGGGCTCCAACAATTTGTAGACCTCAAAGAAATTGCCCACTTCATCCAATAGATGCTCTGGCAAATCGTTGATGTCTGCATATTGGCCAAAACGCGGATCAGTAGACGAGACACATAACACCTTCGCGTCAGGACCCTTTTCATCTGTCATCCAGAACACGGCCACGGGCCTCACCCACACGTGACAACCAGGAAACGTTGGCTGGCTCAGCCACACCAATGCGTCAAGTGGGTCTCCGTCTTCGCCGTGAGTATTTGGAAAGAACCCGTAATCGAGCGGATATTGGGTGGCAGTAAATAAGGTTCGGTCGAGCCAGATTGCCCCGGTCTCGTGATCCATTTCGTATTTGTTGCGAGACCCTTGTGGAATCTCCACCACCATTTCAACTTCCATTTGCCTCAGTCTAGAGCGTTGCTATTAGCGCGCCCCATTGCTCCGTTCAGCATGGTGCGCATTAACGAGGCAAATTGTTCGTCGGTGACTCCGCCGCCGCCTTCCTCCAGCAAGTCGTTCAACACAAAACCAAATCCGTAACTTTGCACCAACATGGCAAGCGCTGCACATGACATGGTTGGCTCTTGACCGGTGATTCGACGTACTGCGTTATCCATAAATGCAATCAAGCGTTCATGCAGAATGTTCTGCACCAAACTCAATCGCGCACGCAATGTTGGAATTTCCATTGATGCGGCCAAGATCTGCATGCGCTGCCAACGACGCGGTCTGCGGAAATCTTGTTGTGGAAGCGCAAGCACCGCCAAAAGGTCATCAACTGTTGGAGTATCGAGAGCATTGAAGTAAGCCTCTGATGCGTCGATTTGCTCGAGAACGAATTCCTCGAACATTTCTCCCAGCACTTCAGCTAACAGACCATCGCGGTCGACAAAGTATTTGTAAATAAGAGGCACAGACACTTTTGCGTTCTGTGCAACATCTTGCACTCGAAGACCAAGGATTCCCTTTGCTTCTACTTCTACACGGGCCGCTGCGATGATTCGCTCACGCGATGAAGGGGTGTGATGAGGTTCCACAAGGGCTGACCCTACCGTTTGCCTCTGCCCTTTTTCGGTCGCGCCAACAACTCAAGTGCTTCTTCCAGCGTGAGACTTTCGCCATTCATCTCCGCCGGTACTGGCCGTGTGTCACTGTCGCGATCCACGTAGACGCCATAACGCCCGCGCTTCACTACAACCTCTGCCCCAGACGCCGGGTCCGTGCCCACAGACCGCGGATACACCAGCAATGACTCAACATCAGCCAGGGTGATGGCCTCTAAATCAACATCTTCGGCAAGAGATACGGAACGCTTCCCCACTTTGGCGTACGGGCCATACGGGCCAACCTTGACAACCACTTCTTCGCCATCAATCTCACCGAGCGATCGGGCCTCATGTGATGCATTCAATAAGGAAAACGCATACTCAACAGTGAGCTCGGACAATTCAGTGTGATCGGGGATGCCGGCGTTCTTTCCGTTACACGAGAGGTATGGCGAACCGCTGGTACGTCCACGCTTCGTGCGAGTACCACGAACGGACTTCTTGCCAGCGAATGATTTACCTGGCTTCACCACAATCTCATGACCAGATTCAGGATCGGTGCCCACCACCCACACGTGATGTTCAGCAGGCTTATATCCCGCCACCACTTCGTCGATTGCGGTTGTCAATCCGGGCCACTCACCTCGTCCTGATGAATAGAAGGCATCTAAGACATCACGGAGCGATGTGTTGCCATCAACGATGTCGTCGAGTTGAGATTCCATGCTGCGAGTGAATTGATAATCCATCAACAGTGGAAAACACTCTGCAAGAAACTTCTCCACTGCAATACCAGTCAAGGTAGGAATGAGACCTTGGTCGCCTCGCTTTGACCACACATACTCATCGCGCAGCGACTGAATGATGGATGCATACGTTGACGGACGACCAATCTCTAATTCTTCAAGCGCTCGAACCAGCGATGCCTCGGTGTAACGAGCAGGCGCTTTTGTGGTGTGCTCTTTTACTTCCACCTCGGCAACATCAAATGTGTCGCCCACGGTGAACTCTGCGAGCGGTGTCTGTGTGTCGTCTTCGTCGCTGGAGTACAGACGACGATGTCCGGGTTCAACAATGGTGGTCCCCGCCGCTGTGAACACACAGACGTGCTGTGGCTGTGATGTTGTGGCTGTAAATGCGACTGTGACGGTGGTGCCTGCTGTATCGATCATTTGCGACGCAACAGTTCGACGCCATACCAAGTCGTACACCGCTGCTTGTTGAGCGGAGAGACCCTTGGGTGTACGCACAGTCATATTGCCTGGACGAATTGCTTCGTGAGCTTCCTGTGCACTCTTCCGGTTCGGAAAATAGTGGCGAGGTTTTGCAGGAACACTGCTGGCACCAAACATGTCGATCGCTTGTTGACGAGCCGCTGCAGTGGTGACTTGTGACAGCGATGGGCTGTCGGTTCGTGGATATGAGATCAAACCCTTCTCATGCAGTTGATTCAACAGCGTCTGCGCCACACCAGATGACACCTTGAGTCTGTTCATGACATCTTGCAGCAAGGTACTGGTGGTGTATGGCGCACGAGGTTTGCGGGTGTACCTCTCTGTTTTTGAATCCGTGACGGTGAGCGCAACCGGACGTAGTTGTTCCACCAATTCTTGCGCAGCGTCTAACAGCAACAACTCTGCGGGAGCCGCCACCACACCTGCGTCGTCAATGTCAGCAGACTTTGCCACTGGAACATCGTCGATTGATCGAAGAGTTGCAACAGCTGGTGTTGCGATGTCCAGCGTGGATTCAATTCCGCAATATGTGGTTTCCACAAATTCAAGACGCTTCATCTCGCGTTCAACAATGAGTCGCAGTGCCGGACTCTGCACACGACCAGCACTCAAATTGCCGCGCACTTTCTTCCACAGCACTGGCGACACGTTGAAGCCAAAGAGATAGTCGAGATAACGACGTGTACGAGCCGCCTCCACTAAGGAGTACCGAATGCTCTGACGGTTCTCCAGGGCACCCAACACGTCGAACTTCGTGATGGCCTTGAACACAATACGAGACACGGGAACAGTTGGTTGCAAGAACTCCAATAGCAGATGGGCAATCATCTCCCCTTCGCGGTCATCGTCTGTTGCAAGGATGAGCTCGCTTGCATTTTTCAATTCGCGCCGTAGGCCGGCAATGACCTCTTCGCCCTTCTTCGATAGTTCGTAGGTGGCAACAAAACCTGCTTCAACATCAATGGCTTTGCTTCGTGCAGGGATGTCTGCAAAGTGTCCGACAGAAGCCTGAACGTTGTAGTCATCTCCGAGAATTTTGGAGATTGTCTTCACTTTGTTCGGCGACTCAACAATGACGAGGGGCCGACGAGAGGATGTGTTCGATGTATTCATGGCGGCAGTTCTTAGACCATGCCTGTCTCACAGTAGGGGCCGACAGTCGGATTTGAGCCTTATTTTGTAAGGGAAAAAGAAAAACTTGACAGCTCTGGCGCGTACGCGCATGTCGTGCGCATACGTGTACGCACGCGAGGGAAGATCTATGACACCACCACTTTGGCTGTACGTAACGTGGGCTTGCCACGCTTTGGAATCAATGTGACGAGCACAGAACATGTGCCCTTTCGTACGCCTTTCACCTTTGTGCCGGCAAACGTGCAATACCGAGAACCGCGCACGATGGTGAAGCGCATTTTCCCTTGTGACGTTTTCGGAATGGTGAGAGATACGTGTTTCGCAATGGTGCGCGCGGTGATGTAACGATTGCGTTTCACCGTGAGATATTTCGGTTTCGAGACAACAGTGATAGGTGCCGGTGACGCGCTGGGTACCACTGTTGTAGACGTGGATGATGTTGAAGAGGTGGAACTTGTTGATGTAGTGGAACTAGACGATGTACTAGATGATGTACTTGATGTTGATGTGGTGGTGGTTGTTGGGGCAACGTTCAGCGTTCCCACAGATACTGCCGATGTTTGACGCGAGGCTCCCCCGTATCCCAGTTGGCCCTGCGACCCTGCGCCCCAACATTTCACTGCGCCAGTCGTGAACACAGCGCATGCGTGTGCCGCGCCGAGAGCAACGTCCACCACACCTGCTGTGAGACCGCCCACTGTTTGTGGCGTGTAACGATCTGTGGTGGCGAGAGACGTACCGAGCTGTGCATTGTCGTTCACGCCGAAACACTCCACCGTTTGATCTACCAGCACTGCGCATGTGAAGTCTTTCCCCACAGCAATCAGATCTGGAGTTGCTGTGAACGTCACCGACAGTGGAGTTGCCGATTCGGAATACGTGTTGGGGTCACTGCCCAATTGACCAAATGAATTGGAGCCGAAACACCACGCTGAAGTATTCACGAGAACACACGAGTGGTTAAAGCCAGCAGCACTTGACATAGCTGCGCCCGCTGGCAACGTAGAAATTCTTTGTGGAGTCAAACTGTCTGATGATGAGGTGTTGCCTAAGCGACCGTTGGTGAACGCACCCCAGCACCACGTGTCGCCCACAGAGCTTGCGGCGCACACGTGCAGTGCACCAACGTCTATGGACTCCACTGCAAACATGGACGGTATGGAGGTAACTGCAGTTGGCGTTGCATATGCCACCGAATCTTGTGTTCCGTTGCCCAATTGCCCGCGATTGTTTTTACCCCAGCACATGAGTGAACCCGTAGAGAGAAGCGCACAAGTGTTGTTACCGCCTGCTGCCACCAATGTTGCGTTACTCGACAGAGCAACCTGCACGGGGTTAGCTTGCACTGTCAAACTCGCATCTCCAGATTGACCAAATCCATTGTCTCCCCAACACCACACGGTTCCGTCGTTGGCTAACACGCACACATGAAAATCACCTG
>JBMTEX010000027.1:0-21912 GCA_049433485.1 Ilumatobacteraceae bacterium
CCGACACCATTGGTGCTACCAGTACGTGAACATCGCCATCTTCTGGTCGCGATAGCGCCAACAAATCATCGGCAGCTCCACGAACTGCGTCCGCACCATTCAACCGAAGACGAACTAATCCACGCTCGGTCTTGTGAGCGATCTTGTCGCCACCCAACTTGGCCACCACCGGGTACCCGATGGTATCTGCGGCCAGAACTGCTTCTTCTGCGTTGGCCACTTTCTTCTCAGTGGCGAATGGAACCCCAAACGACGCGAGCAGTTCTTTTGAGTCGGATTCGGACAGTGTGTGGGATGAAGGGTGTGACACGTTTATATACGGTACTCACTTCGCCGTCCGCGCGCCGAGTGTTCAAGCGGTGTGGGCGACAATCTCTCGAGCTATATCGCCGGGTAATTCACCGATTACGAGATGGCCAGCAGGAAGTTCCACCAAGCGTGATGTTTTGATGCGGCTAGCGAGATGCACCGACTTGCTGAAATCAACCCAACGATCATCGCGACCGCCCATGATGAGTGCAGGACACGCAATGTGGTCGAGGTCGCTTTCAATGTCAATTCGAAGGTCCAATTCAAGGTGAGCATCTGACCCAGGTTGTACAGTTGCCGCTCCCATTGATGCCACTGTGTCAATCATTGGCTCCAACATTTCAATGGTTGACACGGAGTATCCATCTGCCACTGCATATCGCATAAATAGTGATGGATCAATAGAAATCAATTTGCGCCATAAGTCAAATGTGACTCTCATACGCGCATCGCTTTGTGACCAACCACATAACGATGTTGTGGAGAGAACATGCGACGAGAACACCGCTGCTGTCTTCAATGCAGCCACAGCACCGAGTGAATATCCAACAACATGAAACTGATTGAATCCAAGGCTCTTCATTAGTTCGGATGCACCAGTGACAACGTCTTCAAGAGAAATTGGTTCAGTGGGCATTGAAGATTCGCCAGAGCCAGGAAACTCGCAGACAACCCATGTTCTGGGCTCTGTGCAGGCTGCTTTCACCAGGTCCCATGCGTTCGCTGCTTGGGTTGTTCCATGAAACGCCAAGATGGGCGAACCTGACCCTTCAATGGTGTAGCCAATCTTCTTGCCTTGGAATTCAAATACAGCCATGGCGACACCGTAGACCACGCAATAAAGCGGACGACTACTTCAGCAATGCAGATTTGAAGAACGAGATGATGTGTTCACTGTGTCGTCGAACGTTTTCGTTCTTCATGGCGTCGTCATCAAGCAGTCCATCAATGAAAGGTGCATCTGAGAAATAGCTCAAGATGGCTCCGTAACCCGTGATGAGTAATTGTCGCGAATCGTGCCGTTGAAAATGACCCGAATCCATCTGGGCATCGAGGTATTCAGCTGCTGCATCAAACAAAGGGCGCAACACTCCTGATAAGTCGATGCCAAGGTGTACGCCACCGTCAAGGGCCTCGCGTCGCATGATTCGAACGTAATCGGGAGTGTCGGCGAACAGATCTAGTCCGGCGCGAAGAACCAATTCAGCTTTGTCCCATCCTTGAGCAGGTGTTGCAATGGCCACCTCGAGACGTTGCAACCACTCGGACATCAAGCGTTCGAAGACATCTCCATATAAGAGTTCTTTGCTGGGAAAGTGATGCAGCAAACTGGGTCGGCGAATTCCAACACCGGCAGCAATGTCATTCAGTGAAGTTCCTTCATAACCGCGTTCTGCAAAACACCGCAAAGCCTCATCGAGAATCTGGTCTCGGGTGGACCGTGAGATGTCGGGGTTCTCGGACACTCCGTCAAGATATCGCCCATACTGCCTACCTACTAGTAGGTAGTGGTCTACAGTGGAACCATGAACAGCTTTTGGAACTCTGTTGTCGTTGCCAGCATTGCGGCCACTGTGGTCACCACCATTGCTAATACCGGTACCACCGTGTACTTGCATCGAGCCCTCAGTCACCGTGCTCTCACCTTGCGTCCATCGGTGGCTTGGTTCTTTCGTATGACAATCTGGCTCACCACAGGAATCAAGCCGAAGGAATGGGTGGCTGTTCATAGAAAACACCACGCCTACACAGATGAAGAGGGTGACCCGCATTCACCAGTATTGCTGGGATGGTGGTACGTGCAAAAGATGAATGTTGCTCTCTATAGAAAAGCTTTGTCTGACAAGTCCATCACCGGAAAGTACGCACGCGATTTGCCCGACGATAAGTGGGACAAGGTCTTGTTCGGCCATAACAAAACTGGACTCGGAATTGGTATTGCCATCTTGATGATTGTTCTCGGACCATGGACGGGTTTATTGGCTGCCTTCATCCACGCAAATGTCTATTTGGCAGGTAATGCCGCAGTGAATGCTCTCGGACATCACTTTGGCAAGAGACCACACCCGAACAATGCAACCAATATTCAGTGGCTCGCATTTTTCACCATGGGTGAAGGTCTGCACAACAATCATCACGCAGCACCATCGTCACCGCGGCTTTCCCACCAACGCGGACAAATTGATTTTGGTTGGTGGGTGATTTGGTCTCTGCAGAAATTGCGACTAGCCACACTTCGCTTTTCCGATATTCGACTTGCAGGTCAGGCTCGTCGGACAGTGGATGTCGCCAAGCAGTAGCGTAAAACGTGTGGCGGTCTCCTACACGAGTCAACATTTCTTTGATGGGCACATCCTTCATCCGTCGACTGAAATAGTTATTGACAATGGGAACGTCACTTCTGTTCGCCCATTAGATGGGACACCTGAACATTTCCTGATCTCCCCAGGACTGATTGACGTTCAGATGAATGGCTTCGGTGCATTCGATGTGTCAGTTGCGAGTGTTGAAGATTTCATAGAACTTGACGCAGAATTGTTACAACACGGAACCACCTCGTGGTTGGCAACTGTTGTCACAGCGCCTCTCGAACGGCTAGGAGCATCCGTACGCCTGATTGATAACAACATCGCCGCAAGTTCAACAGGATGTCTTGGCGTTCATGTTGAAGGTCCGTTCCTCGGTTTGGCTCCAGGTGCTCATAACCCCAAATGGATCATTCCGTTTGATGCCAACTGGACGTCTTCTCTGCCTTCAAGTATGAAATTGATGACCGTTGCGCCAGAACAAGAAAAAGTTGTTGAGAACATCAGTTCATTGGCTCAAACAGGTGTCGTTGTGTCGCTTGGGCATACAAAAGCATCATCAGATCAATGGAGTGCCGCAGTTGGGGAAGGCGCTCGAATGGTGACGCATCTGTTCAACGGGATGAGCGGAATTCATCATCGAGATGGTGGTGTTGCGCTGCATGCCTTAACTGATGACCGAGTGATCTGTGGACTTATTGCCGACATGGTTCATGTATCTCCAGAGTCAGTGGCGCTGGCGTTTGCCGCAAAGGGATCGCATGGAGTGTGTTTAGTGTCAGACACCATCGCATGGAATGCTGAATGGGCTCGCAAGCGAGGCATCACGATTGTGAATGGTGCCCCCCAATTGCCCGACGGCACGTTGGCTGGTTCAGCTACTCCCCTTGCACAGTGTGTGCGGAATGCAGTGAAAAGATGTGGTGTTCCGCTGGGCGACGCTCTTGCCGCAGCAACGTCGACGCCAGCAGGGTTGCTTGGTTATCCACAGATGGGATGCATGAATGTTGGTCAACGAGCGGACATTACCGTGTTTGACGAAGAACTCTCCGTGGTGGAAGCACGCCGCGGATTAGTGTCTACACGTGGCTAACAAACTGACTGCAGAACAAGACGCTCAATCCATTGCACTCATTCGCGGACTCGCGATGGACGCGCCCCTGAAGGCCAAGAGCGGGCACCAAGGAACTGCAATGTCGCTGGCACCACTCGCTCATGTCCTATACAGCCGGGTACTACGCCACCATCCACAACAGCCGCAGTGGATGAACCGCGACCGATTCATTTTGTCGAATGGTCACGCATCAATCTTGCAGTACTCCATGTTGTTCTTAGGTGGCTGGGGTCTCACCATGGACGACCTCAAGAATTTTCGCCAGTGGGATTCCGCAACACCTGGTCATCCAGAAGTCGGTCACACTGCAGGTGTAGAAGTCACGACTGGACCACTTGGGCAAGGTTTCGCTAATGCCGTCGGAATGGCTATCGCAGAGTCACACCTACGAGCCGTGCATGGTTCAGATGCTGTTGATCATCACACGTTTGTTGTTGTGGGCGATGGGTGTCTGATGGAAGGCATCAGTCACGAAGCTGCGTCGTTAGCTGGTCACCTCAAATTGGATCATTTGGTGTGCATCTTTGACGACAACAAGATCACCATCGACGGGTCAACAGATCTCACCTGTTCCGATGACGTGCCTGCCCGTTTTCGTTCCTATGGATGGAATGTGATTGAAGCCGGCGACATTGCAGAAGACTGCGATGCTCTTGAGTCGGTTTTGCTGGCAGCCCGTTCACATCGTGGAGCTCCAACTCTTGTTGTCTTGCCCACAAAGATTGGATTCCCATCACCGGAACTCACCGACAAGCACGAAGCGCACGGCAACCCGTTCACAGCAGAATTAGTGACGTCTACAAAGACTGTCATGGGAATTCCGGATGAACCGTTCTGGGCGCCGGAAGAGTTGGTCTCCGCGTATCGCGCACTAATGACTTCGCGTGGTGCCGAATTTGTCAGCGCATGGGAGAAGGAAATTTCTGCCAGTAAAAAGTCTGAGCTTGAGTTGCGCATCTCTCTTCCGTCCTCCGACGCAGTACGCGCTGCTCTTCCCTCATTCGACGCCGACACAAACTTGGCAACACGACAAGCCTTTCAAAAAGTGCTGGAGTCAACTCAGCAAGTTCTGCCTCACGTTCTGGCCGGAGCTGCAGACCTCACGGGAAATACGGGGGCGAAACTGTCGCAGACGTCTGGGTACTCCCCTTCGTCCCCTGTGGGCCAACAGGTGTACTACGGAATCCGTGAACATGCCATGGGTGCTGCACTGGTGGGCATGGCATTGCACGGAGGAATCATTCCAGTAGGAGGAACGTTCTTCGTATTCGCTGATTACATGCGACCCAGCATTCGTTTGGCTGCGTTGTCCAAGGCACGGTGTGTCTTTGTGTTCAGCCATGACTCTGTGGGAGTGGGTGAAGACGGACCCACCCATCAACCAATTGAGCATCTTGCATCCCTGCGTGCAATTCCAGGTTTGCAAGTTATTCGTCCTGCGGATCCGAATGAAACTGCAGCAGCGTGGGCTACTGCAGTCACTCACGATGGCCCCACGGCAATTATATTGTCGCGCCAAAACGTGCCGTCCATTACAGATGGATCTGCTGTTGTTCCTGGCGCTGCAACTATTCATTCATCAGCATCACCACAGGCGGTTCTCGTTGGTACCGGCAGTGAAGTATCGGTAGCGAAGGAAGCTGCCGAACTCCTTCAAAAGGACGGCATCCACGTCAACGTTGTCTCCATGCCGTCATGGGAGCGTTTTGAGTTATTACGTGTTGCGGAACAGGATGCAATTCTTCCTCCGCAGCTTCCACGTATCAGTGTTGAAGCTGGAAGCACATTTGGTTGGAAGCAATTTGTCACGCATTGTGTGGGAATTGATCGCTTCGGCGCAAGTGCTCCTGGTAACACAGTCATGAAGGAATTGGGCATTACTGCGCAACACGTAGCCGACGTCACAAAAGTTGCAATCGGAGTATGAACTCGCTCCTGAAGCAAGTGTTTGATCTGCAAGGACAAAGTCCTTGGTTAGATAACTTGCAGCGCAGTTATCTCACGTCTGGAAATCTTCAGAAATTGGTGGAATCTGGTGTGCGCGGACTCACGTCCAACCCCACAATTTTTCAAAAGGCAATTCAAGGCTCCACCGACTATGACCAGCAATTTGAACTCGAGATAAAAAAGGGGCTCTCCCCGGTTGAGGCCTATTGGGAAATGGTCATTGCCGATATTCACGGAGCACTAGATGTATTCGAAGATGTCTACAACCAATCTGGCGGAACAGATGGATTCGTCAGCGTAGAAGTGGATCCGTCTCTCGCTACCCATGGCGACACCACCTTGGTTGCTGCCCGGGCGTTGCACGAGCGAATTGCAAGACCCAATGTGATGATCAAGATTCCCGCTACAAAGGAAGGTCTGCCAGCAATTCAGCAAATGATTGCCGAAGGCAGAAGCGTGAATGTCACCCTTATTTTTAGTTTGCAACGCTACGCAGATGTCATGGAGGCGTACTTATCTGGTTTGGAAAGTCGCCTTGCATCTGGTCTTGATATTTCTCGCGTGCAGAGTGTTGCGAGTTTCTTCATCAGTCGTGTTGACAACGTGATTGATGCGCAGCTTGATGCACACGCGTCTGAAGAGGCCCAACATCTGAAGGGCACTGCAGCAATTGCGCAAGCCAAGCTGGCCTATGCACTGTTTCAGGAGAAGTTCTCTGGAGATCGTTGGCAGACGTTGAAAGATGCTGGTGCACATGTTCAGCGTCCGTTGTGGGCTTCCACCTCCACAAAAAATCCGTCTTACCCAGACACGCTGTACGTCGACAGTCTCATTGGGCCACACACTGTGAACACCTTGCCAGACGCAACGTTAAATGCGTTCGCTGATCATGGTGTGGTGGCGCGCACTATTGATGTGGAAATAGATCGTGCTCGTGAGAATTGGAACTCTCTTCGTTCGTTCGGGGTGGAGGTAGACGAAATCGCCGCCACGTTGGAACGAGACGGAGTCGCATCGTTCATTGCAAGTTTTGAGGATTTAATCGACTCACTTCGTGACAAGGCGTCCACCTTTTCGTGAACTAGCCTCAGCGCATGGGGCAAAAAGAAGATTACGAGTCCGCATTCGCAGCTATTAATCAAGCCTCTGAATCTGTCGCCAGAACTCCGGCAGAGCATCGCTTTTTTCAACGCTTACTTCGTGCGTCATCAAGTTTGTTTGTAGGGAATGGTTCATCATTAGATGTAAAGATCGCAAGCACAGCGCTCGAGGAAATGTCTCGAGCCTTTGAGATGTTTGCTCCGTACAGAGATGTTCGCAAAGTGTCCATCTTTGGTTCGGCACGAACAACGCCACAAAACCCCATCTACTCTCACACGGTAGAGGCGGCCCGCAGCCTGGCACATGCTGGCTTCATGGTTGTCACTGGTGCCGGCCCTGGAATTATGGAAGCCGGAATGCTCGGAGCTGGCCGAGAGAACTCGATTGGCGTGTCAATTCGGCTTCCATTCGAAACTGGAGCAAATTCCGTCATTGCGGGAGATGAGAAATACGTGAGCATGCGGTATTTCTTCACGCGCAAACTGATGTTGGTGAAAGAGTCACACGCATTTCTGTGTCTTCCTGGCGGGTTCGGCACCTTGGATGAAACGTTTGAACTCTTAACCTTGGCTCAAACTGCTAAATCTGTGCCGGTACCTATTGTGTTCTTGGAGATTCCAGGAGACCCCTTCTGGTCTCCGCTGATGAAGACGATGGAGCCACTTTTACTTGCTCATGATCTCATCAGCCCGTCAGACACGTCTTTGTACAAGATCACCGACGATGTGAATGAAGCCGTCTCAGAAGTGGTCAACTTCTATCGCAATTACCACTCCATCAGATTCGTGAACGATCGACTCTACATCCGCATTGAGAGACCGCTTCCTGAAGCTGATGTGAAGGCTCTGTCTGCGACTTTTGCGCATCTATCTGCAGATGGGACATTGCTACAAGGCGGTCCAACCGATGATGAGATTCGGGACAACGACATTCCTGGTCACACTCGTATTTCACTGAACTATGTCGCTAAAGGTTTCGCAGATTTGCGACCACTTATTGACGAGTTGAATCAGTACTAGTTCTGACGCAGATGTTGGAGTGCCTTCTCTACAGCGCGACGTGCTTGTGAAATCTTCTTTTCGAGTGGGGGGCGAGATGTCTCCCCCGCTTCGATTGCCTCGGAGAGGACCCTCATAGAGGCATCGTTCAATTCACCTGCAATCGATTCTAGTCGAGACATGATGTCGTCTAGTTGATTCATGATGCTTTCCATTCGCTTGATGTTTGGAATGTGTTCACGACATTACTTAACGCGACAGCCGTCTATGAGCAAGGATATGTCGTAGAGTTACTGACTGTGTTACGAGAAGAACAGCCGCGGGAATGGGTCAGTTTTGAAGACCCAGATGAATTACGTACATGGATGATTGACGCAACATTTTTGCGTTCAAATTACAAATGCATTTACGGCGAAGGTTGTAAGGGCGTCCATGACGACCCAACACCCGAGTTGATGCAAGGCTGCTGTTCATTTGGTGCACACTTTCTTGACGAAGATGACTTGAAGTCAGTCAAGAAATACGTCAAGCGATTGAAGAAGAAGCACTGGAAGAATTTCGATAAGGGTCGCGACGGTAAATGGGTTGTTGGCAAAGGCGACGACATGAAGACCAGAGTCGTGAACGGTGCCTGCATCTTTCATAATCCTCCAGGATTCGAAGGCGGAACCGGCTGCGCGTTTCACATTGCTGCGGTAGAGGCCGGCGAACGACACATGGACTGGAAGCCAGACGTGTGCTGGCAAGTGCCCGTGAGACACGAGGATTACACCGAAGATGGTGGATATGTCATCTCAACAATTCGTGAATGGAAGCGTCGCGACTGGGGCGAAGGCGGAGATGATTTCCATTGGTGGTGCACCGAATCTGCTGACGCGTTCGTCGGGAAAGATCCCGCATACGTGTTCTTTAAAGATGAACTCACTGAGATGATGGGCTCGAAGGCCTACGACATCATGGTGGAACAATTAACTCGACCCACGGCTGTACCGCTACCGCATCCAGCTGTGCGCGGTAAAGAGAAGAAGTAACTACTTCCCTTTTGACTGACGCCTGCGATCTTCCAATGTGAGGAATCGCTTACGGATACGAATGCTCTTTGGCGTGACTTCAACTAGTTCGTCGTCGCCGATCCATTCGATAGCGGTTTCTAGCGTATGAATGATGGGTGCAGCCAGTTTTGGTCCGTCGTCATGGCTGTGGGTTCGAATGTTGTTCTTTTCTTTCGCACGAACCACGTTGAGAACCATCTCTTCGTTTCGCGCGGCCTGACCAACGACCATTCCTTCATACACTTCTGTGCCTGGGTCCAAGAAGAACTCGCCACTCTTTTGCAAGTTGTCCAATGCATATGACGTGGTGACGCCCATACGGTCAGATATCAATGCACCGTTTGTTCTGTGTGGCAGTTCTCCAGCCCACGGCATCCATCCGGCATGAGTCTGGTTGAGAAGGGCTGTTCCGCGAGTTGATGTCATCAGCATGGAGCGGAAACCAATCAGTCCACGAGATGGCGCCTCAAAGTGAACAATGGTTCGACCTGGGTCACCGGCACGAAGTTCCGTGACTCGACCTTTACGAGGAGCCAACGTTTGAGTGATCACGCCAACAAATTCGTCGGGAACGTCACATGTTCCTGATTCAAATGGCTCATGCTTCTTGCCATTGATTTCTTTGGTGATGACCTCTGGTCTGCCCACCTGTAGTTCAAAACCTTCGCGTCGCATGTTTTCAATGAGGACGGCCAACTGCAATTCGCCTCGACCAGCAACACTTGTGACGTCGGGTGAGTCTGTGTCTGAAATCTTGATGGACACATTGCCCAAGATTTCTTTCGCGAGTCTCTCTTTGAGATGTCGGCTCGTCACGAATTTTCCTTCGCGACCTGCATATGGTGACGTGTTCACTCCGAAGGCCATACGAATAACTGGCTCATCAACTTCGAGTCGCGGCAACGGGGTTGTTACCTCAATAGCGGACACTGTGTCCCCTACTTCCACTTCAGGAATCCCGGCCAACACGAACAAGTCTCCGGCAGAAATTTCGTCAACTTCAGTCCGACCAATTCCATCAAACACGCTCAATTGAACGATGCGTCGACGAATTGGTGTTCCATTGGATTCTTTACCCCACAGCGCAACGGTGTCACCCTTGTGCATGACTCCGCTATGCACACGACCAATTGCCAAACGCCCGAGATAATCCGAGACGTCCAAGTTGGTAACCAAGGCTGTCATTGGCGCATTCGCATCATGTGTGGGCGCGGGAACGGTGTCGAGAATGGTCTCCAGCAAACATGAGAGGTCTGCGTCGTCAGGAGGCATCCCAATTCCACGCATCGCGCGGCCCTCGCGTGCAACAGCCGAGATGACAGGGAAAGTTAATTGATCGTCGTTGGTCGCCAGGTCGAGGAACAACTGTTCCACTTCTTCAAGGACTTCTTGTGGTCGTGCGTCGCCACGGTCCACTTTGTTAATGACGAGAATGGTGGGTAGTCCAAGGCCAAGCGCTTTTGACAGAACATAGCGAGTCTGTGGGAGTGGTCCTTCAGCCGCGTCCACGAGTAGGACTACTCCGTCCACCAATGCCAAGGCCCGTTCTACTTCACCACCAAAGTCGGCGTGTCCTGGTGTGTCCACCAAATTGATCAGCGTGTCTTTGTATGTGATTCGAGCAGCTTTGGCGAGAATGGTGATACCGCGCTCGCGCTCTTGTGCGTCTGAGTCCATCACTCGGTCGACAATTTGTTGGTGGGCTGCAAATGCACCGGTACCACGAAGAAGCGTGTCTACAAGGGTTGTTTTTCCATGGTCGACGTGCGCCACCATGGCGACATTGCGTAAAGAGGCAGTCATGAGGGGTTCAATTTCTGTCCGAAAGGACGTAGTTAGTCGGCGTCGTCTTCTGACTCGTCGTCATCGTCAAACGTGACGCCATAGCGCTCCGCAATTGCGGCGTACTCGTCATCCTCAGCCGAGGACGACCGAGGAGAGTCTCCAAAACCTAGATCTGCGGCGGAAGGACCCGCTTGCTTTAATTTGCGGGCTTCTTCGAACCGGCGATGTCGACCCTTTTTCACGGTCGGTCTCCGAACAGTGTGTGGCACATGTGCCGTATGGACAATCCTGAATACTTTACAGCAAAATGAGACAGATTCAGGGGAATTGGCTCACTCCGTCGCCACATCGACCAGTTGCAGCCCAATTTCAGTGCCATTTCGGTTAAAGGTCAGTGCTTTTCGGCCAGAAACCAAGTCCTCAATGTCCTGGCCAACGATCTGGGCTCGCCAGCCGTGTCGCATTCGTGCGTGTGGGACACCAGACAGCAATTCATTAATGTCTTTACGGGTTCCGAGAAGTCCGGCGTCTAATTCGCTTGTCCGCGCAAGTTCGGTCACCCATGCTGAGACCAGCGTGGCTGCGGGTCTCATGGACTTATCAAGGTCGTCTGTGTCGTTCGTAGGGAATGACAAATCGCCCTGACTTGAGTCTGCCACTCCCTGCTTGATGGCGTCCAACAGAGCCTGACCATTCTGGCCGCTTGCATGACGTTGGTCTACCCCTCTGCACTGCAGTAAGTCATTTGCATTTCGAGGTGCACGCTGCGCGATTCCCAAGACTGCGATGTCCGACAACACATGGCGAGGGGGAATATCGAGAGACATTGCGCGCTTTTCTCGCCACTCAGACACACTGCGTGCAACCCATCGGGCTCTCCCCTTCAGTGTTCGAACATCTTTCACGCGGAGCCACGCTTCTTCCGGTAATTGGGGTCCGGTCTTGCGAAGCCGCAATTCCTCGCACGCCTCATATGCCCACTCGGTACGACCCTTTTCGGCGAGGCGAGTATCAATGATGTTGAGCAGTTCGGGAAGATACGCAACATCTGACGCTGCATAGTTGAGTTGATCTCTGGATAATGGCCGGCGAAGCCAATCGGTTAAACGATCTCCTTTGGGAACAGTGATCTTGAGGAAAGATTGAAGTAACGATGCAAGTGATGGTTGCGTGTAGCCGAGAAAACCGGCCAATAATTGAGTGTCGAGAATTCGTTGTGGGATTGCTCCCACACTCTGCGACAACACGTCTAAGTCTTGTTGTGCTGCGTGCATGACACACACTGCATCTCGCTCAAATAGGTCACCGAATAAATCGAGATCAATAGTGAGCGGATCAAGAATAAATATCTGGTCGCCTGCAGCAATTTGTACGAGAGCAAGTTGCGGAAAGTAGGTCTTTTCGCGGTGAAACTCTGTGTCTAGGAAATAGTGATTTTCACGGGCTATTTCCTCAAGTGCGACAATTGCATCAGAGGATGAGTCAATCCACCTGAAGGAAATATCAGTGTGGCTCTTGTCCGACGACGACGTCATGTCCCTCGAGAATCCAGGCACCAGTGCCTCCCATCACATTGACAAACTGAGTGGAAGAAAACTGTGGCTGTTGAGACAAGAATTCGCATGCACGAGCGCTTCTTCCTCCCGCCTGGCACACCACATGAACGGTGTCTGCAGTGGGCACCTGCGACACAAGATCCGTTAATTGGCTGAGCGGAATATTGAGCGCACCGGGAATATGTCCTGCAACATATTCATCAATTTCACGTACATCCACTAGCACACAGTCTGTTGATGAGTGCAAGGAAGCGATATCAGTTTCTGTCCAAGTCATTCACTTCACCGTAGTGGAGTCATCGGGGTCCAGCAGGTCTGATGGCGAATTGATGTTTCGAACTGCGACTGCTGGTACTGGAACCTCTGCGACGTCCAGCAGAACAGCAGCACGATGGACGGCGCGCTCATTTCGTTTCCATACCGACTGGAGCGTGGAGAGACACTCTTCCTTTGACCATGCTGCGCACAACCAATTCAGACGGTCAGTTCGTCCGACGGATGCCTGTGCGTCGCCTAGACCTCTGACCAAACTTGAAATGACGGCATCGGTGATGAAGGGCATGTCACACGAGAGAACAACAACTGAGTCATGTGCCGCAGACTTCAAAGCCGTAATCACGCCACCCAGTGGACCTTCGCCGGGGAAAGAGTCCTTCTTCCATGTGCCGACGAGCTTCTTGGCCTTTGCCTGGGTGCCGCCAATGAGAAGGATTTCCGACGCACCTGCAGATTGAGCTGCTTGAGCGACGCGAACCGCCATGGACGTGCCGTCTATCTCGTAGGTGGCCTTATCTGCTCCCATTCGCGAGCTATCGCCTCCTACAAGGATGGCCACGGAGAATTCGGCTCCAGACATAATGACAAGGGTACGAGCGAAAAGGCATCTATGGTTGCCTTATGAGCACGATTTTTGCCGCGACAGATGCTGACACCCTGAAGAATCTGGCCCTTGGGTTATCTGGCGCTTCACTTTTGGTGGCCGTCATTTTGATGAAAGTCATCTCCTCCATTGTGGGCAAAGTCATTTCGTCTGCGGTCTTTGTGGCATTGGCGTTGGCTGGCTATTCACAGCGTGCTGAAATTTCTGATTGTGCGGACAAGGTCAAGAGCCAGGCCACGACCTCGGCCTCCATCGACACCACATGCACATTCTTTGGTCAAGACATCACGGTAAAGGTTCCATTGCCCACCAAATGAGGTGCAATTAAGGAGTCATAAAACTCCTGCGGATGAGAAATTGGGGCGCCATGGCCTGCGCCCTCAATCACGCGCTCGGCGCCGCGAGCAAAGAATCCAGCAAGTCGACTAGACGCTTCCATGTGATGTGTCGCACCTTTTGTTCCGCGGCCACACAGCACGGTGCACGAAATGTTTTCTGGTTGCCAGGGTGCCTTCTTCCGCAAATCACCCAACTCGCTTGTGAGTGCCACGCCTTCAAATCGGCGTTGTTCGCGAGTGCGTTCTGGCAGTTCGGACCAACGTTTCTCGCCAATCATTCGAATCATGAAGGTTTCTGCGGCCAAGTCTGGAGCCACCGTGAGGGCTGCTCCCCCTGCAGAATCTCGGGGCCACCACTCCAACCACGACAATGGAGTTTCGAAAGTGGACACCCCGACAACCTGCGCGCCCAATCGTTCGGCAGCTGCTAGTGCAACGTTGCCTCCATAACTGTGTCCCACCAAAACCACGTTCTTGTTACCCACCAGTTCAATGACATCGTCGGCATTTCCAGCAACGGTGAACGGTCCATCATGGTGAAAGTGGCGTCCGTAGCCCCGGCGGTCGAAACGGATGGTGTGATGTGTTCTTGACGTTAAGCGGGACAGACGTGCCATTCCGGCTGAACGATCGAGAGAGCCGTGAATGAGAACAACAAGAACATCTGATGCAGGACCAGAAACATCAACCCAAGAATGGTTCTGCGTCTCTGAATGCGCCGATGACATGCTCACCGCCTTATCATTCCACAGCAGTGGAATTAATACTTGTACGACACGGTTTACCTATTCGACGCGAGGTCACAGAAGGACCTGCAGATCCTGAACTCTCGCGAGAAGGCTTGGCACAGGCGAAGCACCTGGGCGACTATTTGGCTATTGAAAAGATCGACGTCATCTATACAAGCCCGATGAAACGCGCTCATCAAACTGCATTGCCACTTGCGAAGGCAAAGGGCCTCACGCCAATCATTGAACCTGATGTGGCTGAATGGGATCAGCACTCGAATGAGTACATCCCTATTGAAGAATTGAAAGCTGCGAACGATCCGCGGTGGAAAGAATTAGCCAGCGGCGCATGGACATCCGAGGAAGATCCAGCAGTCTTCAGAGAACGAGTTCTTGGTGCGTTCAATCGAATGATTGACAATCATCGTGGCGAACGTGTTGTCATCACATGCCACGGCGGTGTCATCAATGAGTTTCTCTCCTCAGTTCTCGGTATTGACCGCGGACAGTTCTTTTATCCCAACTACACCTCCATTCACCGCATTGCTGCATCGTCTCAAGGGCATCGAAGCATTCTCAGTGTGAATGAAACATCGCACTTGCGAGGAACAGGTTTACCCGTGGGGCTTTTCAATGGCTGACACCGTTCTCGCGTCACTCTTTAATTGGCTAGACAATTCTCCAACACCGTTCCATGTAGTTGAAACATCTCGTGCTCGTCTCTTGGGTGGTGGATTCGTTCAGCAAGCCACATTTTCTGAACCACTTGCGTCACGCGGTTTCTATTGCGTTGACGGTGCAGTGATTGCGTGGGTGATTGGTGAAGCCCCAGCACCATTGCGCATCGTCGGAGCACATACCGACTCTCCTAATTTTCGAATTCAGCCTTTACCAGATGTGGTGAGCTCTGGATGGAGTCAACTAGGCGTCGAGATATACGGAGGAGTTCTCGTTAACTCTTGGCTAGACCGCGATCTTGGTCTAGCAGGCCGCGTCATCGATGCAGAGGGTCACCAGAAACTCTTTGCCGTTCATGAGCCTTTAGCAAGAATTCCACAACTTGCAATCCATCTCGATAGAGAGGTGAACGAGCGTGGTCTCTTACTTGATCGTCATCAGCACACGGTTCCCATCTGGGGTGTTGATGCGCCAGTCTTTTCAGAATGGCTGTCGAGCGTCAGCGGCATGAACAATGTGGTGTCGTTTGATGCACACCTGTTTGATGTGCAGAAGTCTGCAGTTTTGGGAGTGGATTCCTCGCTCATTGCAAGTGGCAGGCTCGATAACCAATTGTCGTGTTGGGCTGCCATTACGTCGCTTCTAGACAGCAGTTCGTCTTCGCGTACATGTATCGCAATTTTGAACGATCATGAAGAAGTCGGATCTGAGAGTGTCACCGGTGCAGCTGGCCCGCTTCTAGAAACCTTTCTTTCGGTGCTGGCGTCGCAGCAAGGTTTGACTCCTGGAGATGTTCATCATCTCTACTCAGACTCATGGTGCCTATCGGCGGACAACGCACATGCAGTTCACCCGAACTATCGAGAGCGTCATGAATCAAAGCATGCACCTCTACCCAACAGAGGTGTCGCATTGAAATTGAATGGAAATCAGCGGTACGCAACATCGGCAAGAGGAGCAGCATTCATCAAGACTGTTGCCGATCGTAATGATGTTCCGTTGCAGACATTTGTTTCTAGGAACAACATGCCGTGTGGATCAACTATTGGCCCCATCACTGCTACGAAACTTGGCATTGAGGCCATCGACGTGGGAGTGCCGCAACTCTCTATGCATTCAGCTAGAGAAATGTGTGGCGCGCAAGACCCTCAGAATCTCCTCAATCTGATGAATGGGTTCTATCGCTCGTAAGTGTTTGGAGTGCCTGCAATTTGTTGAGCCTCGTCAAACAGTCGCTGTAATTCCTGTGACAACGTCTCGGTCACTTCCTTCACTGCACTGCGAGCAACTCTTCCTGATTCATCTCGTGGAGCCACAATTGGTTCACCAACCACCAGGACGCATTTACGCGGATAAATCATTTTGGCGCCTTTCGGCATGACACCTTCTGATCCGCCAATACCAACCGGAATGATGGGCACTCCTGCTTTGACGGCTACATATGCGGCGCCATCAAAGAGTGGTTGCACCACTGGGCCGGATTGGCGGGTTCCTTCTGGAAACAACACCAATGGCTCTCCAGATTCAAGTACAGAAATACAACGCTTTAGTGCTTCGCGGTCGGCGGTTCCGCGAGTGACTGGAAAAGCACCCAATGCAGAAATAATCCAACCAATTGGTGCAATTTTCCAAATGGTGTCCTTCCCCATGAAACGAAGACGTCGCGATGTGACTGCTGCTGCAAGTGGAGTGTCAACGTTCGAACGATGGATGGGCGCCAAAAGGAACGCGCCAGTGGATGGAATGTTGTGCTTCCCCACTATTCGTGTGCGCGTGTAGGCAACGGCGACGCCGACAACAATGAAGCGGATCACTTTGTAGAAGATCTTGCTTCCCAGCGATTGTCCAGCAAGTTTTGTGTCGACATTTGCCATGACTCTAGTTTTCCCCTTTTGAGTGATACGCAACGACAATTTCATTGACGACGTCGTCAATGCTCTTTCCAGTTGAATCAACGAGAACAGAGTCAGCAGCTGGTTTCAATGGTGAATCTTCTCTCGTGGAATCAATTCGGTCTCGTTCGGCTATGCCGTTTGCGACTTCGGTAAGGTCTCCGCCGTGTTGTGCCACTCGCCGCTTGGCGCGTTCCACAGGTGACGCGGTGAGAAAAATCTTGACATCGGCATCTGGGAACACAACTGTGCCAATATCGCGACCTTCCACTACTCCGCCGCCCATGTCCTGAATCCACTGACGTTGTTGAGATCTCATGGCATCACGAACGGGCGAATGTGCCGCAATCACGCTCACCACGGCTGCTACGTCTGGCGTCCGAACCTCATGGGTGACATCTTCACCATTGAGCCCCACATAGGCACCGTGCAGAGTGATGACAACTCGTTGTGCAATGTCGGCGACGCGATCAGTGTCGTCAGGCAAGACATGTTCTCGCAAGCATTGAAGTGCAACGCAGCGGTACATGGCGCCGGTATCCAGATACGGAAGACCTATTACTTCTGCAACTTGTCGCGCGACAGTTGACTTTCCAGCGCCAGCAGGACCGTCAATGGCAATGACGGACACAGTTACCAACTAGTGCCGAGTGGTCGACCTTCGTCGTACCCAGCAGAGCTTTGAACACCAACAACGGCGCGGTCATGGAAGTCTTCGAGGTTGGCGGCCCCTGCATAAGTGCACGAAGATCGAAGGCCGGCGACAATTTGGTCGATGATGTCTTCAACGCCAGGACGCTGTGGGTCGAGATACATGCGTGAGGTACTGATTCCCTCTTCAAACAATTCTTTCTTGGCGCGTTCAAACGCGCTCTCACTACGTGTGCGATTCTTAACAGCGCGATTGGAGGCCATTCCGAAACTCTCTTTGTAGAGACGACCTTCGGTGTCGCGGAGAGTGTCTGCTGCAGACTCATAGGTTCCAGCAAGCCAAGAACCAAACATCACGCTGGCAGCACCTGCGGCAATAGCAAGAGCAACGTCACGCGGATAACGAACACCACCATCAGCCCACACGTGCTTGCCCATTGAGCGCGCAACTTCAGCAGACTCCAACACTGCGGAGAACTGTGGGCGGCCAACGCCTGTCATCATTCGCGTGGTGCACATTGCTCCTGGACCGACACCCACCTTGATGATGTCGGCGCCAGCATTAATGAGGTCTCGAGTTCCCTCACGAGTTACAACGTTTCCAGCCACAAGTGTGGTATTTGGTGTTGCCTTGCGTACTGCTTCGATGGCACGAATCATTGATGCCTGATGGCCATGTGCAGTATCGATGACAAGAACATCTACTCCGAGTGCCACCAACTCTTTTGCGCGAGCGGCTGGGTCCCCATTAATTCCAACTGCAACAGAGGTTAAGAATTGACCTGAGCTGTTGACTGCTGGTTTGTAAATAGTTGACCGCAGAGAACCACGACGAGTCACAGCACCCACCAACTGGCCACCAGAGTTGATGACGGGGGCGAAATTGAGTCTCTGTTCCACCAACGCATCGTGAATATCGACAACGGACTGCGAGTCGGTAAAGCACACCATGTCCAAGTTCATGACATTCTTCAATTGTGTAAACCTGTCGTAGCCCGCTGCATCGTGTTCTGTGAAGATGCCGAGTGGTTTGTTCTCGGAATCAATAACAACCACTGCTCCGTGAGCCCGCTTGTGAATGAGGCTCATTGCCTCGCCCAATGTGTCTTCCGGAGACAATGTGATGGGTGTGTCAAAAATTGGATGACGTGACTTCACGTAATCGACAACGGTCTTGATGATGTCGAGCGGGATGTCTTGAGGAAGAACCACCAATCCGCCACGACGAGCGACCGTTTCAGCCATTCTGCGGCCGGCAACAGCTGTCATGTTTGACACAACGATGGGAATGTTGGTTCCAATGTTGTCGGCGGTGCGGAGGTCGACATCGAGACGCGACTGAACGCTCGACATGGACGGCACCATGAAGACGTCGTTGTAGGTGAGGTCATGGGATGGAAGCTGCTGTAGGAAGCGCATAGGGCGTTACGAGACTACCGTGTTGGCATGGCTCCATCTGAGAACGTTCCCGTCCTGCTTCTCCATGGCTGGGCAGGCAGCTTTCGAGACACGTGGCAGAAACCCGGCATTGATGCCCTGCTTGAGGACATTGGTCGCTCTGTCATTGGTCTTGATCTATTGGGGCACGGTAGCCAAGACAAACCACATGATCCTGAGGCCTACACGCAGCTACCGGAATGGCTCCTTGCCAACATCCCCTCAGAACACCCCACGGTGGATGCTGTGGGGTTCTCGCTAGGGGCTCTCACCCTTTTGAGGTCGGCCATAATGGCGCCTCACAGATTTCGTCGAATTGTGCTGGCGGGTATTGGAGACGGAGTCTTTGAGAAATCTGAGCCGAACGCCAATCAACGAATTGTGGATGCATTAGAGGGGCGTGCACCCGAAGACGACACATTCGCTCGAATGTTTTCTCAGTATGGGAATCAACCAGGAAATGATCTGGGTGCGCTCACCGCAATTATGAAACGCCCGCCATCAGATCCAGTATTGGAACCTGAGATTGCGTCTCTTCACCATGAAGTACTTGTTGTTATTGGTGACAAAGACTTTACATTCCCTGCGCAACGTTTGGCATCGGCATTCAAAAACGGAAAACTTGCTGTACTGAAGAACACCGACCATTTTGCTACGACCGAATCCTTTTCATTCATCGACGAGTTGCTCGAATTTCTTGCATGACACAGAACACTCGAATTACAACCAATGTTCGACAGGCTGCACAAGTTCTCCTGAACGGAGGAATTATTGGGTTGCCCACCGAGACTGTGTACGGACTTGCTGCAGTAGCAACAAATGAACAAGCGGTACGGAGAGTCTTTGCCACAAAAGGACGACCAACTTCCCACCCACTCATTGTTCATCTCGGACCTGATCTTCAACCCGATGAGTTGGGTGATCTCGATGCGAATGCGAGAAAACTGGCTGATGTGTTCTGGCCCGGGCCACTGACTCTTCTCGTTCCACGAACGTCACTCGTCGGTGATTGGGTGACTGGCGGTCGTGACACAGTTGCGCTCAGAGTCCCCTCGCATCCCGTCGCGCAGCAACTTTTGAACGCTGTTCACACGGGAGTTGTGGCACCGTCTGCGAATCGTTTCGGAAAAGTAAGCCCAACAACTGCGCTGCATGTTCTTGATGACCTTGGAGAAGATGTAGATCTCATTTTGGACGGTGGGCCCTCCGATGTCGGAGTGGAATCCACCATCGTCGAGTGTGTGGACGACCGTGTTCGAATTCTGAGACCAGGAATCATCAGCGCTGAAGAATTGCGGGCATTTGTTGCGGTACTTGATGTGGTGGACACGAATGATTCCCGTGCTCCAGGGATGCTGGCATCCCACTATGCGCCACAGGCTCAGGTTTTGCTCTACGAGACACTGAATGAGGCCACAGGCGAGATTGAACGCCTCATCACTAAAGGAACGTCTGCGCGATTACTTCATTACAACGACATAGAAATGTATGCAGAGAAGTTGTATTCAGACCTACGACAAGCCGACACAGATGAGGTTTCCATCATCTGTGCTGTATTGCCACCAGATAAAGGGACAGGTGCCGCGATTCGCGACCGCCTGCAAAAGGCTGCACATCGCTAACGATGTTGTGACGTATCCAATTCGTTGATGGTGGACACAAGAAGATCTCGCACCATCTCCACACCGTTCGCTTGACCTCGTTCTGAAAACAACGTGAGATGAATAGTGGTACCGCCTGCTTCAGGAACTAGTTCGCACCGACACATGACAGTGGTGAACGAGCCAATTGAAGTGTCGCTCAACATGAATTCAAGTACGTAGGGCTCTTCTTCGTCCACAATGGGACCACAGTGGCACGCGCCCATATATAGAAGTTGCCACGCATCCACAGGGAGTGCATCGATTGTGAAGCTTGACATGTCTCGCCCGACATATTGCTTGGGTCCACCTGGTGTCGACCGTGGTTGTGATTCAGCGTGGCCGTCAACAGTTTCGGTTGGATTCCGGTGCAGTGATGCGAGGGCCACGTCTAAGGCGGTATTGAGGCGAATCATCGCCTCGTGACTTCCTCCCGTATCGGGGTGCAACCGTGCGGCTTTATATTTCCAAGCGGAACGCAACGTGCGCTCGTCTACATCAGATGTGACGCCAAGAATTGTGAACGATTCTGAGACGTCCACTTGAAACTAGCGACCCTTGAAATTAGGTGGACGTTTTTCGATGAAAGCCGCAACACCTTCTTTGAAGTCTTGAGTTCTGAACAGTGGCAACAACTGTAAGAAGACGTGATGCACATTTTGCTCAAAAGTTTCCGTTTCTGCGGCTCGCATCATACGCTTGATTGCTCGTACGGCTAACGGCGCATTAGAAGCAATCTCTCCCGCCATCTCACGCGCTCTGTCCATCAGTTGATCCGCTGGCACAACATCGTTGACTAATCCGAGTTCTAAGCACTCCTGAGCATTGAGGGTGCGCCCAGTGAAAGCAATCTCTGCGGCGCGTGCGTATCCAACAATGCGCGGCAACAGCCATGTTCCGCCGCTTTCGGGAAGAATGCCACGCTTAGCGAAGCCTGGTGCCATTTTTGCAGTGTCGGCTGCAATTCGAATGTCGCATCCGAGTGCAATGTCTAATCCATAACCGGCTGCTCCCCCATTCAAGGCGCACACAACGGGTGTGTCGATTCCGTGCAACACAATTGGTGGTGTATCTCTTATGTTGAACTCCACCATGTTTGCCTCAGTGTTATCCAAGACGCCTAGGGATTCCGTTTTGCCGGCTTGAGAACCAAGATCTAATCCGGCACAGAATGCTCGACCTGCTCCCGTCAAGATGATGCATCGCACATTCGGGTCTTTGTCGGCTTCAAGGAATTTCTCCGACATCTGGTCCAACATTTTTCCCGAGATGGTGTTCATTCGCCCTGGGGCGTTCAATGTGATTGTCCCGATGTGGTCAGAAACCTCGAGTAGTACTTCGTCGTCTTGATTCATAAACGAAAACTAGCAATTAGTTGGCGGTCGGAATGTGCCGGCACACTGCCACCGTGAGGTCTAGGCACCGATGTTCTTGGGGAGCGGTACGTAGATGGAGTTCAAAATAGAGACAAAGAAAGCAACGGCGCCAACAATATGAGCC